>NZ_JBEYJJ010000004.1:0-329340 GCF_040636215.1 Streptomyces sp. NPDC006687
TCAAGGCCGACAGCGGCAAGGAACTCGACGCCAAGATCCTCGACCCCGCCTGGCAGTCCATCCTCGTCACCGACGACCCCCTCGCCACCACCCTCGAGACCGAGTCCGACTGGGCCGTCAAGGCCAAGCTCCTGGACAAGCCCGACCTCACCGGCATCTACGACCTGACCCTCCTCAACAAGGTCCTCAAGACCGCCGGCAAGCCCGAGGTCACCGACGCCGGCCTCGGCGCCAAGTAATCCGAAAGTCCAGCAAACCCAGGAGGTGACGACCATGGCCACCACTCTCGCCACGGCTGCCGACGGCGCGGTTACGCAGCTGTCGCACGCCGCCCGTATCGAGCACGTCTCGAAGTCCTTCTCCGGCCCGGCCGGATCGCAGCTCGTCCTGGACGACATCAGCCTCGATGTCGCTCCCGGCGAGTTCGTCACCCTCCTGGGGGCCTCGGGGTGCGGCAAGTCCACCCTGCTGAACCTGGTCGCGGGTCTGGACAAGCCGTCCGCGGGGTCGATCGAGACCCCGGGCGGCCGTCCGGCACTGATGTTCCAGGAGCACGCCCTGTTCCCCTGGCTGACGGCGGGCAAGAACATCGAACTGGCCCTGCGGCTGCGGGGGGTGGCCAAGGCCGACCGCAAGGCGGAGGCCGAGCGGCTGCTGGAGCTGGTCCGCCTCGGCGGCGCCCACGGCAAGCGCGTCCACGAGCTGTCCGGCGGGATGCGCCAGCGCGTGGCCCTGGCCCGGGCCCTCGCCCAGGACAGCCGTCTGCTGCTGATGGACGAGCCCTTCGCGGCCCTGGACGCCATCACGCGCGACGTCCTCCACGGTGAACTGACCCGCATCTGGGAGGCCGCGAACACGAGCGGCTCCGCCGCGGGGGGGCTCTCCGTCCTCTTCGTCACCCACAACGTCCGCGAGGCCGTACGCCTCGCCCAGCGCGTCGTCCTGCTCTCCTCACGCCCCGGCCGGGTCGCCAAGGAGTGGACCGTGGACATTCCCCAGCCGCGCCGCATCGAGGACGCGGACGTCGCCGAGCTTTCCCTTGAGATCACCGAACACCTGCGTGGGGAGATCCGCCGCCATGGCCAGCACTGACACCACCCCCAAGGCGGCGAAGGGCGAGGACCTCGCCGGCCTGGAGGCCGGCCTCGACGCCCTCGACGCGGTCCAGACCCACCGCACCCCGGTGCGCGAGGTCCTCACCAGGAAGGTCCTGCCCCCGCTCCTGGCCGTCGGCCTGGTCCTGGTGGTCTGGCAGGTCCTCGTCTCGGCGAAGGTCGCCGACGAGACCAAGCTGCCCGCCCTGTCCGCCGTCTGGGACAGCCTGGCCGACATGTGGCTGAAGGGCACCCTCCTCGACGTCATCTGGACCTCGGTCTCCCGTGGCCTGCTCGGCTTCCTCCTCGCCCTGGCCATCGGGACCCCGCTGGGGCTGCTCGTCGCGCGGGTGCGGTTCGTCCGCGCCGCCATCGGCCCGATCCTCCAGGGCCTGCAGTCGCTGCCCTCGGTCGCCTGGGTGCCCCCGGCGGTGCTCTGGTTCGGCCTGAACGACGCCATGATGTACACGGTGATCCTGCTGGGCGCCGTCCCGTCCATCGCCAACGGCCTCGTCTCCGGTATCGACCAGGTCCCGCCGCTGTTCCTGCGGGCCGGCCGCACCCTGGGCGCCACCGGTCTGCGCGGCGCCTGGCACGTCGTCATGCCGGCCGCCCTGCCCGGCTACGTCGCCGGGCTCAAGCAGGGCTGGGCCTTCTCCTGGCGCTCCCTGATGGCCGCCGAGATCATCGCCAGCTCCCCCGACCTCGGCCTGGGCCTGGGCCAGCTCCTGGAGAACGGCCGCAACAACATCGACCTGCCGGGCGTCTTCCTCGCCATCACGCTGATCCTGGTCGTGGGCATCGCCATCGACCTGCTGATCTTCAGCCCGGTCGAGCGCTGGGTGCTGCGCAGCCGCGGCCTGCTGGTCAAGAACTGAACCGGAACCTCCCATGTCCTGCCCAGCACTCCTGGTCATAGCCCACGGCAGCCGCGATCCGCGGCACGCGGCGACCGTGCACGCCCTCGTCGGGCGGGTCCGGTCGCTGCGGCCGCACCTGCGCGTGGAGACGGCCTTCCTGGACTTCGACGGCCCCACCGTCCCGCAGGCCCTGGCCGCCCTGTACCTGTCGGGCGTCCGCGAGGTCGTGGCCCTGCCGCTGCTCCTCACCCGGGCCTTCCACGCCAAGGCCGACATCCCGGCGGTCCTGGCGGAGTCGGCCGTGCGGCTGCCCGAGCTCTCGGTCCGGGTGGCCGGCGTCCTGGGCCCGCACCCGCTGCTGGTGGCCTCCCTGGAACGCCGCCTCGCCGAGGCGGGCGCCGGCCTCACCCCGGCGGACCGCGCGACGACCGGTGTCGTCCTCGCGTCCGCCGGATCCTCAGACCCGGAGGCGATCGCAGTGATCGCTGAAATCGCGCGGGAGTGGCGGCACACCGGTTGGTGCGCCGTGCGGCCTGCGTTCGCCTCCGCGGCCCTTCCCCGTACGCAGGACGCCGTCCGCGCCCTGCGCGCGGAGGGGGTCCGCCACGTGGCGGTGGCCCCGTACGTCATCGCCCCGGGATTCCTGCCCGACCGCATCGCGACGGGCGCCCGGGAGGCCGGCGCGGACACGGTGGCGGACGTCCTGGGGCCGGCCCCGGAACTGGCCCGGCTCCTCCTGCACCGCTACGACGCGGCGGCCCGCACCGACGCCGCCCGCACCGCCCTGACGGCCTGAGGCACCACATACGTGAGGGGGTCACAGCGCCTGGCGCTGTGACCCCCTCGACGTTCTCCGGCTACGCGCTCGTCACCGGCCACACCAGGCAGTCCGCGACCAGCTGCGGCTCGGCGCCCAGGAGGCCGGTGAGCGTGCTGCGCAGCTCCGCGGCGCGCTCCTCCCTGACGGGCAGGACCACCACGCCCGCCTTCCAGTACGCCAGGTCCTGGCGGGCCTGATCGCGCATCTCCTGGGTGATGACGTCGGGGGCCGGGACGGTGCCCCAGCGGACGTCGTAGAGCAGGGTGGAGAGCATCCGCGGCCTGGCCCCGTAGATCCCGACGCGGTCGGGGCCGTCGGGGCCGTTGAAGTACCCGCCGGCCAGCTTGAAGCCGAATCCCGTGCTGCTCTGCCAGTGCAGGGCGGCGGCCGCACCCGGGTCGGGAAGGGGCACGGCGACCAGCGAGCGGCCGTCCTTGACGTACTCCTCGTAACGGCCCTCGGTGATGAAGGACGGCACCGGGTCGCGGTCCTTGGTGACCAGGGGCAGCGGCAGGATCGGCACCAGGGCGGCCGCGACGGCGAGGTAGCCGACCGCGCGGTGGTCGCTGGACCGCAAGCCCCGTATCCGGTCCAGTGCGAGGGCGAGCAGCATGCCGAAGAGGGGGGCGCACACCATCGCCACCCGGCTCTCGATCACGGACTCCAGGAGCGGAAGGTGGCGCAGCAGCAGCCAGGGGGCGGGCAGCGTGACGCCGAACTTGTCGAGCTCCACGCGCGGGCCGAGGGACAGCACGGCCGCGGCCGCGGCGGTGAGGCCGAGGGCGCGGACGAGGGGACGGCGCCACATCCACAGGGTGATGCCGATGGCCAGGGCCAGCAGGGGCCAGCCGTAGAAGGCGTTCTGCTCGGTGGTGTTCATCGACAGCCTGCCCGCGGTCTCCGCGTCGCCGAACAGCGAGCGGGCCGGGTACTCGCTCAGGGCGCGCAGCGGGTTGCCGGCGCCGTTGTCGCCGTGCAGCACGGAGTGGTAGCTCTGCGGTCCGAAGAACTGCCAGTACAGGGGGAAGGCGGCCAGCGGTAGGGAGACGGCCGCGGCGATCGCCAGCCCCTTGGCCAGCGGCTTGACGGCGGCGCGGGCGGTGCTCCGGTCGTACGAGGAGTACACGAGGGCGAAGACCGCCATGCCGATCGCGGCCAGGAGGAAGGGCTCCTCGCCGAGGAAGACCTGGTAGGCGCAGAACAGCCCCATCAGGACGCCGTCGCGGACGACGTTCTTGCCCGCGCACAGGCGCAGGGCCCGGTCGATGATGACCGGCAGCATGAACAGGACCACGAAGTTCGGGTGCGCGTTGGCGTGGGAGATCATCGGCGGCGCGAACGCCGCGAGCGCTCCGCCGACGGCGGCGGCCCAGCGGCTGTCCGTCAGACGGCGGTGGATCAGCCAGTACCAGGACCAGGCCGTCGCGGCGATGCCGAGGGTGAAGACCAAGGCCAGGGCCACGGTCGGGCCGAACAGCAGGGTGACCGGCGTCATCGGCACCGAGAGCCCGAGCATCACCGTGTTGGCCATCAGGTTCACGCCGTCCGGCATGTTCTGGAGGTCGGTGAACAACGGGTTCCGCAGATGTGCGACGTTGTCGGCCGTGACGCCGAAGAACCACTCCCACTGGTTCTGGTCCTGGAGCGAGTGGGCCAGGATCGCCCCGTCCAGGTCGCCCCAGAGCCCCCTGTAGAGGAAGAGCGCCGTCAGCAGGTAGAGGGCGGCGACGGCGATGCCGCCCGCGTTGAGCCGCATCAGCTCGCCGAGGGTGCGCAGGTAGTCCGGCATGCGCACCTTGGAGCCGTCCTGGTGGGCCCAGCGCACGGGGACCTCGGCCACGGGCCATCCCTTGCGGTGGTAGTACTGCAGGATCTCGACGTCGATGGCCCAGCCGTCGAGCCGGGCGGCGCCGAACGCGGCCCGGGCCTGGTCCCCGTCGAACAGCTTGAACCCGCACTGGGTGTCGCGGATGCCGCGCACGGCCACCAGCCGGATGACCCGGTTGCCGGCCCATCCGAGCACCTCGCGCAGCACGCTCTGCTGGCGTTCGATGGCGGAATCGCGGTGTGCGCGCGAACCGATGGCCGCGTCGAGGGCCGGATCGTCGGCCAGCGCCTGTTCCAGCTTGCCGAGTTCCTCGATCGGCGTCGCCAGATCGGCGTCCATGATCAGTACGCGCCGGCCCAGGGAGGCCCGGACGCCCAGGCGCAGCGCGCTGCCCTTGCCCTTGTTCTCCTCGGACTGCACGAGCCGGATGCGGGGCTCGTCCGCCGCGGCCTTGAGCGCTGTGGCGGCGGTTCCGTCCGGGGAGCCGTCGTCGACGACGATGACCTCCCAGGCGGCCGGACCGCTGCCCACGTGCTCGTCGAGGTAGTCCCGGACCAGCTCCAGGGTGGGGGCCAGGCGCTCTTCCTCCCGGTACGCGGGGATAACCACGGAGAGGCCGACAGACCCGGGTCCCTGGTCGTGGAGTTCGCCCGTGATGGTGGCAGCTTGGGCCATGGCGTTCTGCACATTCAAGCCGTTCGTCAAGTTGTTCTGCTCATCCACGAGGCAGCGCCGCGGATGCGCCGTCGAACGCTCCGCACGCCGAAATCGCCATGGCACGTACAGCCTTCGCGGTGGAACGCTGGTGCATGACGTCTCGACCGCGTCGGGAAGCGATCATTTAGATGCAATTGATCTGTGTGTGGCCTTTACGGTTTCCAGAACAATATAGGCCAGCCGCACGCCCGGACTATCCTCGCCCTTCGGCCTCGTCGGCCAGGGCCGTCAGGTCGGCGACGGACATCGATCCCGGGGGCAGACCCTCGCGGGCGAAGATGTTCGCCGCGTGCCGCAGGACGTCGTTGACGGGGGTGGGGACGCCGTGGAGGCGCCCCAGCAGGACGATTTCGCCGTTGAGGTAGTCGGCCTCCACCGAGCCCGTGCCCCGGGCCAGGCTCTGCCAGGAAGAGCCTCCCCGGACGCCCGCCGGCTGTTCCACCTTGCCGTCGCGGGCCGCCGCCTGTTCGGCGTCCGAGGTGTGGGCGATGCCCGCCGCGGCGAAGACGGCCTTGGCCTCGCGGACGGCGCGCAGCAGCAGGGCCGCCTTGGCGGGGTCGGGTTCGGGGCCGGTGGTCGCCTGGATGGCGTTGCCGAGATTGCTGAGGAGTTTGGCGTGTTTCCAGCGCATCACGTCCTCGACGACGGGCGCCTCGAAACCGGCCTTGCCGAGGTCGGCGGCGATCGCCCGGATCCGTTCGTCGGCTCCGCCGGCGGCCCGCCCGAGGTGGAGGATGCCGGTCAGCGGGGTGCAGAGCGCGGTGACCACGCCGGGTTCGAGGAAGGTGGCGGGGAGCCAGACGCAGACCCCGTAGACGCGGGCGAAACGGCGCAGGGCCAGGCGCTCGCTCTCCACGCCGTTCTGGGCGCACAGCACCGGCAGCCGCTGGGCGGCGGTGCCGCCGCCCGCGACCTCGGCGGCGCCCCAGGTGTCCAGGGCGGCGACGGCGTCCTGGGTCTTGACGGTGAGCAGCAGGACGTCGTCGGGGCGCAGGGGGCCGAGGTCGGCCGGGCCGGTGGCCACGGGGAGGCGGTGGACGCGCTGGCCGTCGGCGGTGGTGAGCCGCAGCCCGTTGGCCCGCAGCGCCTCGGCGTGCGTGCCGCGTGCGACGAGGACGACCTCCCGGCCCGCCTCGGCGAGCCGTCCCCCGAGGGTCGCGCCGATCGCTCCGGCGCCGATGATGAGATAACGCATTCCCCGAGCCTGGCACACGGTGTGCGCGGCGGGCCCACCGGGATGCGCCGTATCGTGCCGGCGACTTGTCAGGCCGTCAGCTCCACGAGTTTGACGACGGTGTTCCAGTTGCGGGTGGTCGCGTCGAGGCCCTTGAGGACGGACGGCTTGTGGAGGGCCGCGCCGAGGACGGAGCGGCCCATTCCGTCCGGGGTGTAGAGATAGAGGACGCGGTCGCCGAGCCGGTAGTCCTCGGGGTGGTAGGCCGCCGGGTCGAAGGCGGCGAAACGCTCCGGGCCGGGCTGCCCGGAGAAGAAGGTGGCGTGCAGTTGCCTGCCCTCCAGCTCGGCGGCCGGGAAGGGGCAGGCGTCGGCGACGGCGCGCAGGTACGCGCCGTCGACCACGAGGATCTTCACCGGGAAGCCGAAGCGGGCCTCGACGGCCGCCTCCATCTCCCGGGCGAGGGCGGCGGTGTCCTGCTCCGCGCTGCTGAAGACGGCGTTGCCGCTCTGCAGGTACGTGATCACGTCGTCGTGGCCGAGCGCCTCCAGCACGGAGCGGAGTTCCGCCATGGGGACCTTCTTGTTCCCCCCGACGTTGATACCGCGCAGCAGGGCCGCGTACTTCTTCACGGGGGCCGGTCGCTTCGTCATGCCCGCACCCTAGCCCGCTACGGCAGGGCCGCCTCGATGAGGTCGGCGGCCTTGCGGGTGCCTCCCTCGGCGGCCATCTGGGCGCGGATCTCCTCGGCCCGCGCCGCGACCCGGGGGTCGGCGAGCAGTCCGAGGACGGCCTCGCGCAGGGTCGTCGCGTCGGCCTCCTCCATGGAGACGTGCCGGGCCACGCCGAGGGAGGCGAGCATGCCGGCGTTGCCGAACTGGTCGACGGCCTGGGGGACGGCGACCATCGGGGTGGCGGTGGCCAGTCCCTCCTGGCTGCCGCCCGCGCCGGCGTGGGTGATGAAGGCATCGGCCTTGCGGAGGATGTCCAGCTGGGGAACCCAGCGGTGGACCTCGACGTTGGCCGGGATCTCGCCCAGCTCGGCCTCGTCGGTGAACTTGCCGATCTGGAGGACCACGTGCCAGTCGGGCAGCCCGCCGAACGCCTCGATGCAGGCGCGGTAGAAGGCGGGCTGCTTGGTGAAGGTGGACCCGAGCGAGACGAGCAGCACCTTCTTCCCCTCGGCGGAAGCCGGCCGCTCCCAGGTGCCCTGGGAGGCGCTGCGGTCGCCCTGGCAGGCCCCGACGAAGGTGTAGACCGACTCGTCCACCCGGTCCGCCTGCGGCTGGAGGACGCGCGGGATCAGCACGATGCTGCGGCGCGGCCGGCCGACGAAGCGGTCGGGGTCCTCGTCGATGCCGTTCTCGCCGAGCCAGGCGCGGAAGCGGGCGTAGTACGCCCTGCCGCGCTCGGTGGCGCGCAGTTCGGCGGTCATCGGCGCGGCCACCTCCTCCTCGTAGCCCTCCCAGGCCACCAGGTTCGGGGAGAGGGAGATCGCGGGGACGCCCCAGCGGTGGGCGAGGACGGGGGCCGGGTAGGCGGTGATGTCGTGCAGGACGAGGTCCGGTTCGTCGCCCTCGAAGGCGGCCACGAGCTGCGGGAGCGCCTGTACGGCGTCGTTCAGGAAGGGCTCGATGTTGTCGATGAGTTCGGTGCCCCATGCCTCCGGGTCGTCGTCGGTGGGCAGGACGGACTTCCAGATCACCGGCGTGGCTCCGGTCTCCGCGACCTTCTCGGCGAAGGAGGCGGGGATGGCGTAGCTGACGCGGTGGCCCCTGGCGACGAGTTCCCGGATCACTTCGATGCTGGGGTTCACGTGCCCGGCGGCAGCGATGGAGAACATGGCGATGTGTGCGGGTTTGACTGAGGTCATGCCGTCGACTCTAGAGAGACGATACGTCTCGTACAAATGGAATGGGGCGGGATGCGACACTGAGCCCGCCCCTCACGATCACGACGACCCCCGCGAAGGACGAGACGCACACATGGACGAGGCACGAGCCAGGGACGTACTGACGCAGGCGGGTCTCACGGGACCGGCCGAGCTGCTCGCCTTCGGCGAGAACGCCGTCTTCGCCCTCGGCGACCTCGTCGTCAAGGTCGGCCGGGAGGCGGCGCTGCTGGAGCGGGCCGCACGGGAGCTGGCGGTCGCCGGCTGGCTGGCCGGCGCCGGGATCCCGGCCGTGCGCGCCGCCGAGCCGGAGCCCCGGCTGGTGGCCGGACACCCCGTCACCCTGTGGCACCGCCTCCCCGCGGCGGTGCGCCCGGCCGGCCCGCGGGACCTCGCGGCCCTGCTGCGGCCACTGCACGCCCTGCCCGCCCCGCCCTTCGCGCTGCCCGCCCGGGACCTCCTCGGCGGGGTGGAGCGCTGGCTCCGGCTGGCCGGGGCGGCCGTCGACCCGGAGGACGCCGCCTACCTGCGGGCCCGCCGCGACGCCTACGCCGGCGAGGTGGCCGCCCTCACCCCGCACCTGGCGCCGGGCCCGGTCCACGGCGACGCCCTGCCCCGCAACGTCCACGTGGGCCCGGACGGGCCGGTCCTGGTCGACCTGGAGACCGTCTCGTCCGACCTGCGCGAGCACGATCTGGTGGTGATGGCCCTCTCCCGCGACCGGTACGGGCTGCCCGCGGCCGACTACGACGCCTTCACCGCCGCCTACGGATGGGACGTCCGCGCGTGGGAGGGCTGCGCCCTGCTGCGCGGCGCCCGTGAGACGGCCAGCTGCGCCTGGGTCGCCCAGCACGCACCGGGCAACCCGAAGGCCCTGGCGGAGTTCCGCCGCCGCGTGGCCTCACTGCGGGACGGGGATCCGGAGGTGCGCTGGTACCCCTTCTGAGGGAGGGTCAGCGCGGGCGGGGTATGAGGGGCCACGCCGGTTCCACGACCGCCGACGGGTCCGCCGTGCGCCGCAGGTACGCCTGGAGGGAGACCGACTGCTCGGCCGCCGCGCGCACCTGGAGCTCGTGCAGGTCCGCCAGCGCCATCATGCCGACGGGCCGGTGCCGCTCGGCCATGCTCCGCACCACGCGGGCGGCGGCCACGGCATCGGCCCGCGCGTCGTGCGCGTCGTCGAGCGCCACCCCGTAGTGGGCGCACAGCGCGTGCAGGGCCCGCTTGCCCTTGCGGTACTTGTCCACGTGCTTGTCGATCACCAGCGGGTCGATGACGGGCCAGGGGGCGCCGCCCAGCCGCTCGCTGACCGACGCGACCCCGTGGCGCCGGCACTCCCGGTCCAGCAGCGACAGGTCGTAGCGCGCGTTCATCACCACCAGGGGCGTCCCGAGCCGCAGCCCCCCGGCGACGGTCTCCGCGATCTCCCCGACGGCCGAGGCGGCCGGCCGGCCGTGCGCGCGGGCGTGCTCCGTCGATATGCCGTGGATCGCCGACGCCTGCTCGGGTATGGCCACGCCGGGATCGAGCAGCCAGGTCCGCTCCCCCGCGACGGACCCGTCCGGACCGAGGCGCACGACGGCCGCCGTGACGATGCGGTCGCTCTCCACGTCCGTCCCGGTGGTCTCCAGGTCGAAGGCCACCAGCGGCCCGCCGAGCCAGCTCATCGGACGGCCCCCGCCCCGGCGCGGGCCGCGGCCCGCCGCCGGCAGGTGACGACCGCCACCGCCCGCCGGCCCCGCGGACCCGCCGCTTCCAGGCCGGACCCGGCCGGCACTCCCCCGTGCCACGCCTCCATGACGCGCCCTCCCCCGTATTCCGGTCAACGCGTTTCAGCCTGCCACGGGGCACTGACACCGCCCGGAGCCACCCCCCGGGCGCGGCCCCGGCGGGCCTGGCGTCAGGACACCGGGCGCGAGTCCTCCCACACCGATTCGAACTCCTCGCGGTAGGTCTGGAACAGCCCGTGGTCCGCGTCCTTGGGAACACCCCGGCCGCCCCCGCGCAGCACCAGCACCGGCGCCTCCATGCCCCGGGCCCGCCTCAGGTACGACTGCACCACCGCGATCCCCGAGGACTGCCCCTCCACCAGGTAGGCCGTGAACCGGGGGGTCTCGTCGAAGACGTGGATGTCGAAGCGCGAGGGGTCCGTGAGCCCCGCCCGCACCCGGCGCACGTGCAGGATGTTCATCTCCACCGACCGGCTCAGCTCGCCCTTGCGCAGCCCCAGCTCCCGCTCGCGCCGCTTGACCGCGCTGCTGGCCGGATTCAGGAACAGCAGCCGCACCCGGCAGCCCGCCTCCGACAGCCGTACCAGCCGCCGGCCCGAGAAGTTCTGCACCAGCAGGTTGAGACCTATGCCGATCGCGTCGAGCCGGCGCGCGCCCCCGAACAGGTCCTCCGCCGGCAGCTGCCGCTGGAGGCGCACCCGGTCGGGGTGGACGGAGATGACGTCCGCGTACCGGTCCCCGACGAGGTCCTCCACGGCGTCGATCGGCAGCCGGTCCGCCGACGGGCTGCCCGACCCCGCGCCCAGCACCTCCAGCAGGCGCGCCGACGCGCGCTCCGCCTGCTCCAGCACCGCCCGCGACAGGGCCCGGTTGCGGGAGACCACGTTTCGGGTGACCTCCAGCTCGTCCAGCGCCAGTTCGATCTCGCGCCGGTCGTCGAAGTACGGTTCGAAGCACGGCCAGTGCTGGACCATCAGCTCGCGCAGCTGCGGCAGCGTCAGGAAGCTCAGCACGTTGTCGTCGGCCGGGTCGAGGAGGTAGCCCTTGCGCCGGCTGACCTCGCGCACCGCCACCGCCCGCTGCACCCACTCCTGCCCGGCGGGGCCGGCGGCCGCGACCACCCAGTCGTCCCCGCCGTGCACCGGTTCGTAGACGGGCCGCAGCACGGCGCCGACCACCGAGCGCAGCCGCTGCTCGATGAGGTTCAGCCAGATGTAGGCACGGCCCGCGCGCTGGGCGCGCGTACGCACCTCGCTCCACGCCTCCGGGCTCCACTCGAGCTCCGCGCCGGCGCGCACGTCCCCGGCCGCCGGCGGGGCCAGCGAGACGGCCGCCCCGGCGGACGCCCCCGGCACACCGCCTGGGGCGTCCGCCGGGCCGCTCTCATGACCGCTGTCACCAGGGGGCAGCTCCAGACCTCCCGAGCTCACTCGTGCACCGCCTTCTGCGTCCGGACGCCCGTCTCCAGTGATCACGGAAGGGTACTCCGCGCGCGCGGCCCGATGCAGCCCGAAGCCGGCCGAGGTGATCGTGCACACCCCGGCCGACTGTCCGTCAGACCATTATGTGATGCCCGTACGGTCCGCAGATCCGACCGTCGGGTCTCCGGTTCACCCGGGAGGAGCAACCCAAGTCCACGCGTGCGGAGCGTCTTTCGGGGAAGATTCGGCAGAGACGTGATCCGCGCCGGATCGACCGGACCCGAAGGGAAAGAGTCGTTGCCCATGCAGGTCTGGCCGGGACATGCGTACCCGCTGGGCGCCACGTACGACGGCGCCGGCACCAACTTCGCGGTCTACTCGGAGGTGGCCCGCCGTATCGAGCTGTGCCTGCTCCACGACGACGGTTCCGAGACCGCCGTCGAACTCCGCGAGACGGACGCCTTCGTCCGCCACGCCTACCTCCCCGGGGTGATGCCCGGCCAGCGGTACGGCTTCCGCGTGCACGGCCCGTACGAGCCCGAGCGCGGGCTGCGCTGCAACGCGGCGAAGCTGCTGCTGGACCCGTACGCCCGGGCCATCAGCGGGCGGATCGACTGGGGCGAGCAGGTCTACGGCTACCACTTCGGCCGTCCCGACTCGCGCAACGACCTGGACTCCGCGCCGCACACGATGAGTTCGGTCGTGGTGAACCCGTACTTCGACTGGGCCAACGACCGGCCCCCGCGCCACGAGTACCACCACACGGTCCTCTACGAGGCCCACGTCAAGGGCCTGACCATGCGCCACCCCGACCTCCCCGAGGAGCTGCGCGGCACCTACGGCGCGCTGGCGCACCCGGCGGTCATCGGCCATCTGGTCAAGCTCGGGGTGACGGCCCTGGAGCTGATGCCCGTCCACCAGTACGTCAACGACCACCGGCTCGTCAACGACGGGCTGAGCAACTACTGGGGCTACAACACCATCGGCTTCTTCGCCCCGCACAACGGCTACGCCTCCGGCGACCGGGGCCAGCAGGTGCTGGAGTTCAAGTCCGCGGTACGGGCCCTGCACGAGGCAGGGATCGAGGTGATCCTGGACGTGGTCTACAACCACACCGCCGAGGGCAACCACCTGGGCCCGACCCTGTCCTTCCGGGGGCTGGACAACGCCTCGTACTACCGGCTCGCGGACGATCCCCGGCACTACATGGACACCACGGGCACGGGCAACTCCCTGCTGATGCGCTCCCCGCACGTGCTCCAGCTGATCATGGACTCGCTGCGGTACTGGGTGACCGAGATGCACGTGGACGGCTTCCGCTTCGACCTCGCGGCCACGCTGGCCCGGCAGTTCCACGAGGTCGACCGGCTGTCCTCGTTCTTCGACCTGGTCCAGCAGGACCCGGTGGTCAGCCAGGTGAAGCTGATCGCGGAGCCCTGGGACCTGGGCGAGGGCGGCTACCAGGTGGGCAACTTCCCCCCGCTGTGGACCGAGTGGAACGGCAAGTACCGGGACACCGTACGGGACCTGTGGCGCGGGCAGCCGCGCACCCTGGCCGAGTTCGCGGGGCGGCTGACGGGCTCTTCGGACCTCTACCAGGACGACGGCCGCCGCCCCCTGGCCTCCATCAACTTCGCCACCTGCCACGACGGTTTCACCCTGCACGACCTCGTCTCCTACAACGAGAAGCACAACGAGGCCAACCGGGAGGGCAACCGGGACGGCGAGACCCACAACCGGTCCTGGAACTGCGGGGTCGAGGGGCCGACCGAGGACCCCGAGGTGCTGGAGCTGCGCGAGCGGCAGATGCGCAACTTCATCGCCACCCTGATGCTCTCGCAGGGCGTGCCGATGCTCAGCCACGGCGACGAGTTCGCCCGCTCCCAGGGCGGCAACAACAACGCCTACTGCCAGGACAACGAGCTGTCCTGGCTGACCTGGCCCGATCCGGGCAAACCCGCGCCTTCCCTGCTGGAGTTCACCCGGCGGATGGTGTGGCTGCGCCGCGACCACCCGGTGTTCCGGCGGCGCCGCTTCTTCCACGGCCGGCCGGTGGAGGGCACGCACGACGAGCTCTCCGACATCGCCTGGTTCACCCCGCACGGCGAGGAGATGCGGGCCCGGGACTGGCAGGCGCAGCACGCGCGGGCCCTGACGGTGTTCCTCAACGGCGAGGCGATCTCCGAGCCCGGCTCGCGCGGTGAGCGGATCACCGACGACTCGTTCCTGCTGATGTTCAACGCGGGGGCCGAGCCGCAGGACTTCACCATTCCGGCCGGGCACGGCGCGCGGTGGCGGCTCGTCGTGGACACGGCCCGGGCGGAGGTACTGCCGCCCGGCACCGGCCCGCAGTACGCGGCCGGGGACCGGGTGGCGCTCAAGGGCCGCTGCCTGGCGGTGCTTCAGCGGCCCGCGTAGCCGCCGGACAGCCCCTGGACGGCGGCGATCTCCCGCACGGGCCGCGCGCCCGTGCCCCCGGGCCGCTCCGCGGGCACCCGGGTGGCCAGGGCGATGACCAGGCACAGCGCCGCCGCGCCCACCGCGACGGCGAAGGCCCCGGAGGGCCCGTACGCCTCCGCGAGCCGCCCCGAGACGGCCAGCGCCACCGCCTGCCCGGCCACCAGCGAACTGGCGGCGAAGGCCATCGACTCGGCGAGCCGGGCCGGCTCCACCACCCGCTCGGTCAGGGCGAACGCGGTGATCAGGTGCGGGGCGTAGGCGGCGCCGAGGACGGTCACGACCGCGTACAGGGGCCACAGCGTCTGGGTGAACAGCAGCGGCACCGACAGCACCAGCGCCGCGCCCGTCGCCGTCCGCCAGCGCAGCCGCAACCCGTAGCGGGCGGGCAGCGCGCCCAGCGCGAGGCCCACTGCGGCGCTGACGACGCCCATCGCGGCGTACACGAGGCCCGCCTGACCGGGGACGCCCAGGGCGGCGGTGAGGGAGGCGATCCCGGCCTGGCAGGCGCCGAACATGGCGCCCTGGAGGGCGAGGGAGCCGCGTACGGCGTGGACCACCCGGGGCTGACGGGGCGCCCCGGCCCTCCTGCCGCCCGCCCGCCGGGGGCCGCCCGCCGTGACGGCGGCCGTCGGGTGCAGGGCGTAGGCGGCGCCGAAGACGGCGACGAGGGCGGCCGCGCCGCCGAGGGCGACGGCCGGGTGCAGGACGAGCGCGGCGAGGCCGACGAGGGCCGGGCCGAAGACGAAGGAGACCTCGTCGAGGGTGCCCTCCAGCGAGTGCACCGCCCCCACCACCCCCTCGCCGGCCCCCGCCCGGTGCGCGAGCGCCACCGAGCGGGTCCGGGCGAGCGGCCCGATCAGCGGTACGGAGGCCCCGGTGACGGCGCCCAGGGCGGCGAGCGGGACGGTCGCCAGGCCGGCCAGGGCCCCGGCGACCAGGGCGGTGGTGGCCACGGCGTTGACCGCCGCCGCGGCGAGGACGACGGGCCGCTGCCCGTGCCGGTCGGCGAGCCGCCCCAGGACGGGCCCGCAGACCACCTGGCCCGCGGAGAGGCAGCCCCCGACGATTCCGGCGGTGGCGAGGGAGCCGCTGGTCCGCGCCACCAGCAGGACGCTCCCGAACTGCGACATCGCGACGGGCAGGCGGGCGAGGAACGAGACGAGGGGAAGGAGGGGCCCGGTCAGGGCGAGGACGTGTCGGTAGGTGCTCACGGGGGAAGCCACTTGATCGACATTACGTGGCGCAGTCACCCGGATGCATTGGGTCATGGCACGGAATCGCGCGGGCTGGGTACGTACGTTCTCATGAGCCAGCGGAATTCAATCAGCCCCTCGGAATCCGACGTGCCGGCCACCCCCGACGTGCCGACCGCCCCCGCCGTCCCGGCGTCGACCTACCGTCTCCAGCTGACGCCCGCGTTCCCGTTCGCAGCGGCCCGGGCCGCCGTACCGTACCTCGCCTCCCTCGGCGTGTCGCACCTCCACCTGTCCCCCGTCCTGGAGGCCGTGCCGGGCTCGGCCCACGGGTACGACGTCACCGACCACGGGCGGGTGCGCGAGGAGCTCGGCGGGGAGCGGGAACTGCGCGCCCTGGCGGCGGCCGCGCGGGAGCGGGGGCTCGCCCTCGTGCTCGACATCGTCCCGAACCACATGGCGGTGCCGTCGCCGCTACGCCTGAACCGGCCGCTGTGGGAGGTCCTGCGGGAGGGATCCGGCTCACCGTACGCGCGGTGGTTCGACATCGACTGGGAAGCCGGCGGCGGGCAGGTGCTGCTGCCGGTGCTCGCGGAGCCGGACGAGCCGTTCACGGTGGACGCCGGGGCGGGCCTGCTGCGGTGCGGGGAAAGGGAGTTCCCGCTGCGCGAGGGGACGGCCGGGCTGCCGCTGCCGGAGCTGCTGGCCGCGCAGTGGTACCGGCCGGCCTGGTGGCGCGAGGCCCGCACCTCCCTCAACTACCGCCGGTTCTTCACCATTTCGGACCTCATCGGGGTCCGGGTGGAGGATCCCGAGGTCTTCGCCGCCACCCACGCCAAGGTGCTGGAGCTGGTCCGCGACGGGGTCGTGGCGGGCCTGCGCATCGACCACGTCGACGGACTGGCCGACCCCGGGGAGTACCTGCGGCGGCTGCGCTCGGCGGTGGGCGACGGCTGCTGGGTGGTGGTGGAGAAGATCCTCGCCCGCGAGGAGGGCCTGCCGCCGTCCTGGCCGGTGGCGGGCACCACCGGCTACGACGCGCTGCACCGGGTGGACGGGGTCCTCACGGATCCGGCGGGCGCCGCCGAACTGGCCCTCACCTACCAGGAGTCGACCGGTTCGCCCTCCTGGGGGGAGACGGCCTCGACGGCCGCCCGGGAGGTCCTGACCGGAGACCTGGCTGCCGAGCTCAGCACACTGGAGCGCTGGGCGGGGCCGGAACGTGCGCCGGCCGTCAGGGAGCTGCTGATCGCCTCGCCGGTGTACCGGACCTACCCGGGCGGCCCCGGCCCGGACGCGCGGACCCTGGAGCGGGCCGCCGCGCGGGCCGGGACGGCCGCGGTGGACGGCGTACGGGAGCTGCTGGAGCGCGACCCGGCCTTCGGGGCCCGCTTCGCCCAGACCTCGGCGGCCCTGCGCGCCAAGTCCCTGGAGGACCGGGCCTTCTACCGCTGGGCGCCGCTGCTGTCGGCCACGGAGGTCGGCGGGGAGCCGGGGACCCCGGCGGTAACGGTGGAGGAGTTCCACGCGTACTGCGCGGAGCGCGAACGCCAGTGGCCCGCCTCGGGCACGGTGCTGTCCACCCACGACACGAAGCGCAGCGCGGACGTCCGGGCCCGGGTGGCGGCGCTGTCGCAGGACCCGGAGGCGATGGTGAAGCCGGGCGGCGGTGCCGGGCCCGGGCGCGGCGCGTCCGGCGCCGCCGGGTCCGACCCGCAGCTGGCCTGGGTGGCCCGGCAGAGCGCGCTCGGGCTGGGCGACGTCCCCGAGCGGGGCCCCCGGCTGGCGGCGGCCCTGCTGAAGGCGGCCCGGGAGGCGGGGCTGCGCACCTCCTGGACCGACCCGGACGAGGCGTACGAGGCGGGCATCGCGCATCTCGTCCCCCGGGAGCCGGTGGAGCTGCCGCCGCACCTGGAGGAGGCGGCCCGGGCCAACGTGCTGGGCATGACCCTGCTGCACCTGACGATGCCGGGCGTGCCGGAGGTCTACCAGGGCTCCGAGACGGAGCTGCGCGCCCTGGTGGACCCGGACAACCGCCGCCCGGTCGAGTTCCCCCGCCGGACCCTGGACTCGCTGGACGCGGGCACCGCCCCGCTGACCCTCGCGGAGGAGAAGCTCGCCCTGACGGCCGCCCTGCTCCGGCTGCGCCGCTCCCGCCCGGCCCTGTTCCGCGGGTACGCGCCCCTGACGGCCCGGGGCCCGGCCTCCGGCCACTGCCTGGCCTTCGCCCGCCCGGGCGGCCTGGTGGCGGTGGCCACCCGCCTGTCCCACCGCCTGGCACAGGCGGGCGGCTGGCGCGACACCACCCTCTCCCTGCCCCCGGGCCGGTGGCTCCCGGCCCACGGCCCCCGCCCCGCCGCCCCGCACGAGGGCGAGGTCCGCCTCGCGCGGCTCCTGGCGTCGGCGCCGGTGGCCGCACTGGTGAGGGCGGACTGACGGCCCCGCCGCCGCACCGGCACAGAAGTTCGGGGCAGTAGGGCGGGGGCCGGGCGGGCATGGCATGGGGGTGAGCCTCCTCCGTGACATGCCCTATCCCGCCCCGCACGAACTCGCCCTGGCCGCGCGGGCGATGGCCGACGAGTACCCCGGCCGGGCACGGCTGCGCCAGGTGGGGCAGTCCCGGGGCGGGCGGCCGTTGTGGGTGCTCTCCGTGGCGGGGCGGCGGGGCGGGGGTGAGGTGCTGGTCGTCGCCGGGGCACACGCCAACGAGCCCGTCGGCGGGGCGACCGTGCTGGAGCTCGCCCGGCGCGTGTGCGGGACGCGGGGGGACGGGACGGGGTGGCACTTCCTGCTCTGCGCCGACCCCGACGGCGCGGAGCTGCACCGCACCCCGCGCCCGCACTCCCTCCTCGACTACCACCGGCACTTCTACCGGCCGCCCGGCCCCGAACAGCCCGAGTGGGCCCCGTCGTGGCTGCCCCCGGACCGGCTCCCGCCCGAGACCGCCGCACTGACCGGGCTCATCGACGAGCTGCGTCCCGTCCTCCAGGTCTCCCTGCACGGTACGGACCTCGGCGGCTCATGGGTCCAGCTCACCCGGGACCTGCCCGGGCTGGCCGAACCGTTCGGGAAGTCGGCGGCCGAACTGCGGATCCCCGTGGAGACCGGGGCGTCCGACGCCGCGGGCTGGGCCTCCCCGGGCCCGGGGATCTTCGTGATGCCGGAGGCGGGGGCCGGAGCCGGGCACGCCGAGGACACCCGGCTGAGCACCTGGTGCCACCGCGAGACCACCACCGCGATCGTCGAGGTGCCCATGTGGGCCTCCCTCCTGGTGGGCGATCCCGCCCCGCACCCGGACCCGCCGGGAGCCCTGCGGGCGCTGGCCGGGCGGCTGACCGGGGAGGCGGCACGCGTCGCCGAGCTGCGCGAGGGGGTGGGGGCGGACGGCCCGGACGGCGCCGCGCTGCTGCGGGCGGTGGACTGGACGCTGCTGCTCATCCCGCAGGTCACCGCCGGATGGACGGGGCCCGGCGCGGTGCCCGTGACCCCGCCGGCGGGGACCACGGCAGCCCTGGCCAGCCTCGACGCCTTCGGGAGGCGCCTGCCGCTGCGCGCCGCCGCCATGCTGCTGCGGGTGGCCCGGGCGCAGGGGCATCCGTCGGCGCAGGGCCTGGACCGGCTGGTGACGGGGTGGTGCGAGGAGTTCTCGTCCCGCTTCCGGGCCCGCCGGCTGCCGCTGGCCACCCAGGTGGAGCACCAGTGCCGGGTGGTCCTCGCCGCCCGGCGGTGCCTTCGGGCGGGCGGGGCGTAGCGGCGCCCGGACGGGGCGTAGCGGCGCCCGGGCGGTCGTGCGGATCACCCAGCGGTCAGCCGGAAGGACATCCTGCCGAACCCCACCAGGTCCCCCACCCGCACCACGGCCACCCCCGTGACCCGGCGCCCGTTGACGGTGGTGCCGTTGGTGGAGCCGAGGTCCTTGAGTAGCCACACCCCGTCCCGCAGGCTCAGCTCCGCATGGGCCCGCGAGACGGTGTCATGGCTGAGCCGCAGCCCGTTGCCCGGGTCGCGGCCGATCCGCAGCGGGCCGGCGGCCGGATGCGGGAGCAGCAGCTTCGGCAGCCGTTCGGCCTGCCAGGCCCGCCGGACCCCCGCCGAGACGGCCGAGGCACGCCCCACCCAGCCGAACAGCCGGTGCGTCCAAGGACTTTCGGCTCCGAGCGGCTCCTCGCGGGTCTGGAGGTCGGCCAGGAGCACGGCCAGGTCCTCCGAACGCCGGGCGACCAGCGCGAGTTCCATACGGCGCAGGAAGGTGTCGTGCGACAGCCTGCCCAGCGCCGCGCCTTCCCGGAGCTGGCCCAGCGCCCGGTCCCGCTCCGCGTCGGAAAGCCGCGGGGCGGGGTAGACGGGGAACTCGAAACTGGATGTCACAGGGTGATTGTCGGCCCGTCGGGTGCGGAGTGTCCAGAACTCCCCCGCCGGGCCCGGAATGATGGGCACGATACGCATGCCACGTCGGCCGAGGACAAGGGGACCGTCCGTGCAGTTCGAGGTGTGGGCACCGCTGACAGACCGGGTCGCGCTGCGGCTGAACGACACCGACTACGAGATGACGCCCGATCCCGCCCCCGACCGGGCGGGCTGGTGGACCGTGGCGGCCCCGGCGGCCGACGGCGACCGGTACGGGTTCCGGCTGGGCGGTGATCCGGCCGTCCGCCCGGACCCGCGCGGCCGGCGGATGCCCGACGGCACGGAGGGCCTGACCGCCGTGGTCGACCTCGCCCCCCTCACCCCGCGCGGCGCGCCCCCGCGCCTCCCGCTCCAGGACGCGGTGCTCTACGAGCTGCACGTCGGCACCTTCACCCCCGAGGGCACCTTCGACGCCGCGGCCGCCCGGCTGGGGCACCTGACCGCGCTGGGCGTGACGCACGTGGAGCTGATGCCGGTCTGCCCCTTCCCGGGCCGGCACGGCTGGGGCTACGACGGGGTGGCGCCCTGGGCGGTGCACGAGCCGTACGGCGGTCCGGCGGGGCTGGCCCGGTTCGTGGAGGCGGCGCACGCGGCGGGTCTGGGGGTCGTACTGGACGTGGTCCACAACCACCTGGGCCCCTCCGGCAACCACCTCCCGTCCTTCGGACCGTACTTCACCGACACCCACCACACGCCCTGGGGCGCGGCGGTGAACCTGGACGCGCCGGGTTCCGACGAGGTGCGCGCGTACTTCATCGGCAGCGCCCTGGCCTGGCTGCGGGACTACCGCATCGACGGGCTGCGGCTGGACGCCGTGCACGCGCTGGCCGACGGGCGGGCGCTGACCTTCCTGGAGGAGCTCTCGGCGGCCGTGGACTCCCTCGCCGCCGAGTCGGGGCGCCCGCTGTTCCTGATCGCCGAGTCCGACCAGGGCGACCCGCGCCTCACCACACCCCGGCCGTCCGGCGGCCTCGGGCTGCACGCGCAGTGGAACGACGACTTCCACCACGCCCTGCACACCGCGCTGACGGGTGAATCCCAGGGCTACTACGCCGACTTCGCCACCGCCCCGCTCGCCGCCCTGGCCAAGACCCTGACCCGGGCGTTCTTCCACGACGGGACCTGGTCCTCCTTCCGGGGCCGCTCCCACGGCCGGCCGGTGGACCGGCGCCGGACCCCCGCGCACCGTTTCCTCGGCTACACACAGACCCACGACCAGGTCGGCAACCGGGCCCTGGGCGACCGCCTCTCGGCCTCCCTCTCCCCCGGTCTGCTGGCCTGCGCGGCCACGATGGCGCTGACCGGGCCGTTCGTGCCGATGCTGTTCATGGGCGAGGAGTGGGGGGCGGGGACGCCCTGGCAGTACTTCACCGACCACCCCGATCCGGAGCTGGCCGAGGCCGTCCGCACGGGCCGGCGGCGGGAGTTCGCGGAGCACGGCTGGAAGGCGGAGGAGGTGCCCGACCCGCAGGATGCGGCGACCCGGGAGCGGTCCTGCCTGGACTGGTCGGAGCCGGAACGGGAGACGCACGCCCGGCTGCTGGAGTGGTACCGGACGCTGGTCCGGCTGCGCCGCACGCAGCCGGACCTGCGCGACCCGGACCTGGCGGCGGTCCGGGTCGCCTTCGACGAGGAGCGCCGGTGGCTGACGTTCCGGCGCGGTGACGTCCGGGTGGTGGTGAACCTGGGGACGGAGCAGGTGACGGTGGCGCTGGGCCGCAACGGGGTGCGGGTGCTGGCCGCGTGGGAGCCGGTGGAACGGCCCGGCCCCGACGGGCGCATCCGCGTACCGGGCGAGTCGGCGGTGGTCCTGGGCCCGTAGTCCCGCGCCCGCGTACGGCCGCTACTCCACGACCGCCATCTCCCGGGGGGCTTCGTTGAGGCGGCGGCCGCCGTCCTGCGTGACCGTGACGATGTCCTCGATGCGGACGCCGAAGCGGCCCGGCAGGTAGACGCCGGGCTCGACGGAGAAGCACATGCCGGGGACGAGGGGCTGCTCCTCGCCCTCGACCATGTACGGCGGCTCGTGCGTGGTGACGCCGATGCCGTGCCCGGTGCGGTGGATGAAGCGGTCACCGTAGCCGAACTCGGTGATGACGGCGCGGGCGGCCCGGTCGATGTCCTGGCAGGCCGCGCCGGGGCGGACGGCCGCGAAGCCGGCCTGCTGGGCCTCGCGCACGATGTCGTGGACGCGCTGCTCCTCGGCGGTGGGCTCACCCACATGGACGGTGCGGGAGATGTCGGAGCCGTAGCCGTGCTTGAGGCCGCCGAAGTCGAGGACGACCATGTCGCCGCGCCGGATGACGCGGTCTCCGGCCTCGTGGTGCGGGTTGGCGCCGTTGGGGCCGGAGCCGACGACGGTGAAGTCGACCTGGGAGTGGCCGTGGGCGCGCAGCAGGCCGGCCAGGTCCTCGGCGACATCGCTTTCCCGCCGGCCCGCGAAGGGGACGTGCAGGATCTGCGCGTAGGCGGCGTCGGCGGCGGCGCCCGCGGCGGCGAGCCGGGCCAGTTCGCGGTCGTCCTTGACGGCGCGCAGCATGGGCAGGGCGGTGGTGAGCGGGGCGTAGGAGGTGGTGGGCAACTCCCGCTGGAGGCCGAGGAGATGGAGCGCCCAGGTGTTGTCGCTGACGCCGAAGCGGCCGCGGGCGTCGAGGAGCGGGGCGGTGACGGCGTACGGGTCCTTGCCGTCGGTCCAGTCGCGCAGGGTGAGGGCGCCCGCGCCGGGGGCCTGGGCGGCGTCGGGGGCCTCCAGGGCGGGGACGACGAGGACGGGGTCCTGCCCGGCGGCGAGGACGAGCAGGGTCAGCCGCTCGGTCTCGGCGGTGGGGCGGTATCCGGTGAGGTGGGCGAGGTCGGGCCCGGGGGCGATGAGCAGCCCGGCCAGCCCGGCGTCGGCCGCGGCCCGCGCGGCGGCGGCCATGCGGGCGGCGTAGTCGGCGGTGGTGAAGGGGGCCGGAGCGGGGTGGGCGGGCTCGGGGCTGGATGCGGTGGTCATACGGCGATCCTCCCGCGAGGCCCCCGCCCGGCGCAGCGACCGCGCCGGACGGTCTCCGGACGCGGGGCGGGGGCGGCGGGGCGGGGCACGTCGCGGAGGTGCCCGTCTGATCGGCTATGCTGTGTTTGCACGACGAACGGGTGGTCCGCCGCCCTTCGTGGTGGGTGTAGCTCAGTTGGTAGAGCACCTGGTTGTGGTCCAGGTGGCCGCGGGTTCAAGTCCCGTCACTCACCCTTTTCCGTCCCGTAGGGGTACGAGGTCCGCCTCGTACCCCTACGGGCGTTTGTGCCGCCGCTCAGCCGCGGAGGAAGGTCTCGACCTCCGTGACGAAGGCCACGGGCGTCTCCTGGGGCGGGTAGTGGCCGGCGCCCGGGAGCGTGATGACCGTGCAGTGCGGGTACCACGCCTGCCAGGTGGCGCGCATCACATCGGCTGTGAGGGCGAGGTCGTACTCCCCCACCAGGACCAGCACCGGCACCGTGTTCCCCTTGACGGCGGAGGACAGGTCGCGGGGCTGCCAGTCGGCGAGGTATCCGGCGAACGCCTCGGGCCGGGAGTCGGCCAGGGAACGGGCCACCATCCGGTCCAGCCAGTAGCGGCTCGCCCGGTGGCCGGTGACCAGGTCGAGGATCGCGCGGCGTTTGGCGGGGTCCTCGGCGGCACCGTAGAAGAGGGCGTGGGTGGCGTCGTCCATCTCGTACGGCGCGGCGGGGACCGGGCAGAGGCCGATCAGCTTCTCGATCCGCTCGGGAGCCCGGGCCAGGACCTGCTGGGCGGCCTTGCCGCCCATGGAGTGGCCGAGCAGGGAGAAGGTGTCCCAGCCGAGCTGGTCGGCGAGTTCCAGGACGTCGTCGGCGATCTCGGGAAGGGTGTGGCGGCCGGGAACGTCACGGCGCTCGCCGTAGCCGCGGTAGTCGAGGAAGGCGTACGAGAACCCCTCGGGGTCCATGGAGTCCAGCGCGGAGCCCCAGTGGGCGGAGGTCCCGAACCAGTCGTGCAGCACGATGACGCGGACGGGGCCGGTGCCGATCCTGCGGTGGGCGATGGCCATGCGTTCTCCCTCGGTGACGGGCGTGCGGAAACCGACGCCGACGTTCTGCCCATCGGCCCCGCGCTCACACCGCGCCGCCGCGACCTGGCCGCCGCCCCCCTGCGCCCGCGGCCGCCGCCCCGGGCCTCGCGGTCCCGGGGCGGCGGCCGGCGCGCGGGCCGGGCGTCCGGGTCAGACGGTCTTGATCGCCGGGTCCGAGACGCCGGGAGCGCCCGTCTCGACGTGCCCCGCGAAGCGGCGCAGGAAGGTGCTGTCCGCGTCGGAGACCACCGTCACGTCGTACCAGCGGCCCGAGCCGCGCAGGTCGACGGTGTAGGGGACGGTGGCGCCCGGGTTGACCTTGAAGGTCTGGGCGAGGCCGCCGTAGGCGTTGGTGACCGTGAGGTTCACCGCGGCCGAGCCGCCGTTGGCCAGGCTCAGGTCCAGGCTGCCGGTGGAGTCGTTGTGGCGGGCCGTCACCTCCGGGCCCGCCTTCTTCGTCGGGCCCTTCCAGGTGCGCAGGAAGCCGTTGGGACCCCACACCGTGAGGTCGATCTTGTTACCGGTGCTGCTGCTGGTGCTCCAGGTGTCCGAGAGGGTCTTGCCCGCCTCGACCGTGTAGGGCCAGGGGCCGTCCGTGCGGTTGCCGGAGGTGGTGTGGAAGTGGGCGCCGAGCTTGGGGCCCGAGGCGAAGGTGAGCGTGAACTTGCCGGTGGAGACGGTGCGCGTGCCGTCCACGTACGGGCTGTAGCCCAGGGCGCGGGTCGGCTTGGAGCCGGCCTCCTGCTTGGGCAGGGTGCCCGTGGCGGGCGGGACCGGGTGGTAGGAGGGGTGCGTGTTGTGGTCCGGCGGCACGTAGCCCGCGGTGGACGGCAGGGCGGCGGGGGACGCGTCGGCCCGGGTGAAGTCGAACGCCGAGGTGAGGTCGCCGCAGACGGCCCGGCGCCAGGGCGAGATGTTGGGCTCCTGCACGCCGAACCGCTTCTCCATGAAGCGGATCACCGAGGTGTGGTCGAAGGTCTCGGAGCAGACGTAGCCGCCCTTGCTCCACGGCGAGACCACGATCATCGGCACGCGCGGGCCCAGGCCGTAGGGGCCGGCCGTGTAGCCGGCGCTGCCGGGGTACAGGTCGCGGGTGACGTCCGCCGTGGACAGGCCCCACGCGGAGGAGGCCGGCGGGTACGGGGGCACGACGTGGTCGAAGAAGCCGTCGTTCTCGTCGTAGGTGATGAAGAACGCCGTCTTCGCCCACACCGCCGGGTTGGCGGTCAGCGCGTCCAGGACCTGGGAGATGTACCAGGCGCCGAAGTTGACCGGCCAGTTCGGGTGCTCGCTGAAGGCTTCGGGGGCGGCGATCCAGGAGACCTGCGGGAGGGTGCCGCCCACCACGTCCGCGCGCAGCTTGTCGAAGTAGCCCTCGCCGGCCTTGGCGTTGGTGCCCGTACGCGCCTTCTCGTACAGGGGGTCGCCGGGCTGGGCGTTGCGGTAGCTGTTGAAGTACAGGAGGGAGTTGTCCCCGTAGTTGCCGCGGAAGGCGTCCCCGATCCAGCCCCAGCCGCCGGCGGCGTTCAGGCCGTCGCCGATGTCCTGGTAGATCTTCCAGGAGACGCCGGCGGCCTCCAGGCGCTCGGGGTAGGTCTTCCAGCCGTAGCCCGCCTCCTGGTTGCCGAGGACGGGGCCGCCGCCGGTGCCGTCGTTGCCGGTGTGGCCGGTCCACATGTAGTAGCGGTTGGGGTCGGTGGCGCCGATGAAGGAGCAGTGGTAGGCGTCGCAGACGGTGAAGGCGTCGGCGAGGGCGTAGTGGAACGGGATGTCGTTCCGCGTCATGTACGCCATCGTCGTGGTGGTCTTGGCGGGCACCCACTTGTCGTACTTGCCGTTGTTGTACGCCTGGTGGCCGCCGGCCCAGTCGTGGTTGAGGCCCTCGACGAACTGCATGCCGAGGTCGTTGACCTGCGGGTGGAAGGGGAGGATGTCCTTCGTCCCGTTGGACTGGTAGAAGACCGACTTTCCGTTGTCCTGGAGTACGGGCCGCGGGTCCCCGAACCCCCGGACGCCCTTCATGGAGCCGAAGTACTGGTCGAAGGACCGGTTCTCCTGCATGAGGACGACGATGTGCTCGATGTCCTGGATGGTTCCGGTGCTGCCCTGCGCCGGTATGGAGGCGGCGCGGGCGATGCTCTCGTTCAGCATCGCGGCGGCGGCGGTGCCGCCGGCGATCTGGAGGAACCTGCGTCGGTTCAGTTCAGCCATGGTGTGACGACCTCTGGGGGTGGAGGGGGGAGCCGGGCGCCCCAAGGACAGCGGCCCCGGGGTACCGGACGGAGATCCCCGTCTGACGTCGGGCCGTACAGCGGGCGAACGAAAGGCCCCGGAGCGCACCTCCCGAAGCGCCCGCGCCGGCCTCCGGAACGGTTCGCGCCACGACGGTAAGGGGAAGTGACCGCCGAGCGACAGACCCTGACGGCACGTCAGCCGGCCTGAGGGAGGGGTCCGGCGCCTGGGGTGGTGTACGGGCACCTACTCAGCACACCCCCGGAGGCGATCTGAGCACCCGTACTCAGGACCCGGCCGCCCCGCGCCGCCATCGTGGGGGACATGTCACTACAGCCTTGTGATCCGCCCCGGCGCGCCGGCATCACCGCCGTCGGCAGCCTGTTGCCCGAGGACGTGCTGTCCTCCGACGACCTCCAGCGGGAGGTCACCCGGCGCAGCGGTATCGCGCTGCCCGCGCGGACGCTGTCGCTGGCCACCGGGATCGTCTCGCGGCGGGTCGCGGCCGAGGGCGTCTACGCGTCCACGCTCGCGGCGGGGGCCGCCCGCCGGGCGCTTCACTCGGCGGGACTGGACCCGCTCGATGTGGACCTGCTGGTGTTCGCCTCCGCCTCGCGGGACCTGGTGGAGCCCGCCACCGCGCACATCGTGCAGGCGGAACTCGGATCGCGGGCGCACGCCGTGGACGTCACCAACGCCTGCAACAGCTTCGTCAACGGTATCGACCTCGCCCGCAGCATGGTCCTGGCCGGCCGCTCCCGCCGGGCGCTGGTGGTCACCGGGGAGACCCCCAGCCGGGCGGTGCGCAAGGATCCCGCCTCCTTCGCGGAGTTCCGCGGCGCCTTCGCCGGCTACACCTTCGGCGACGCGGGCGCGGCGGTCGTCGTCGAGGCGGTGGAGCGCGGCGGGATCCTGGACGTGGACTGCGAGACGCATTCGGAGCACTGGGAGGTCGGCGGGATCCCGGGCGGCGGGTCGCGGCACCCGCGCGGGGACGCGTACACCTACTTCCGGGGTGACGGACACGAGCTGCGCGGGGTGTTCGAGAAGGTGGGCACAGCGGTCGTCGACCGGACGCTGCACCGCGCCGGCATGGACTGGGACGGCTTCGCGAAGGTGCTGGTGCACCAGGTGACGGTGCCCTACCTGAAGCGGTTCGCGGAGCTGACCGGGGTCCCGGAGCACAAGCTGGTGGTGACGGTGCCGGAGCTGGGGAACGTGGCGAGCGCGAGCATCGGGGTGCAGCTGGACCGGGTGTTCGGTGAACTGGCTCCCGGGGAACGGGTGCTGTTCGTCGGGCTGGGCGGCGGGATCAGCATCATGACGATGGTCTGGGAGAAGTCGTGAGCGGCGGCCGGATGTGGGTGGTGGTGCCCGCGCACGAGGAGGCGGCGCGGCTGGGGGGAACGCTGCGGGCGCTGGCCGCGCAGCGGGACCGGGACTTCACCCTGCTGGTGGTCGACAACGCCTCGGCGGACGCGACGGGCGCCGTCGCGCGGGAGTTCGCGGCGCGGGCGCCGTTCCCGGTGGAGGTGATCGAGGAGCCCGAGAAGGGGGTCGGCTCGGCGGTGGACACCGGGTTCCGGTACGCGATCGCGCGCGGCGCCGGCCTGCTGGCCCGGACGGACGCCGACTGCCTGCCCGGGCCCGGCTGGACGGGTGCGGCGCGGGCCGCGCTGCTGGCCCGGCCTGGGCTGGTGTGCGGGCGGATCACCGCCCGGCGCGACGAGCACGGCCCCCTGGGCCGGGCCGCCTTCGCCGCCCTGGTGGGGCTGGCCGCGCTGTTCGGGCGGCTGCGGCCGCAGCACGCGCGCCGGCACGGCTACCGGGCGCCGTACCGGATGCACGCGGGGAACAACATGGCGATCACCGCCGAGCTGTACCTGGCGGTCGGCGGGATGCCCAGGCGCCCCTCGCCGACGGACCGGCTGTTCCTGAACGCGGTCCGCCGCCACACCGACCGGATCTCCCGCTGCCGGGGCATGGTCGTGGAGAACTCCACCCGCCGGCTGCGCGCCTACGGGCTCGCCGGCACCGCCCGCTGGTACCTCGGCCGGGGCAGCGGCACGCACGGAACGGACGACCCCCGCTGATGCTGGACCGACTCGATCACGCGCTGCGTACCCGGCCCGAGCGGCCGGCCCTCCTCACCGCCACCCGCGGCGGCGCCACCCGGGTGCGTGCCACCCGGGGCGAACTGGCCGCGCTGGCGGACGCGTTCGCCGCAGCCCTGCACGCGCGGGGGCTGCGGCCCGGGGACACCGTCGGGGTGGCCGTACGGCCGGGGCCGCGTGCGCTGGCGGTGCTGCTGGCGCTGTGGCGGCTGGGGCTGCGCGGGGCGGTGCTGGACCCGGGGGCCGGGGCGGAGGTGCTGCGGGCCCGGCTGGAGCTGGCCCGGCCCGCGCTGGTGCTGGCGGACGCCGCCGCGCAGGCGGTGGCGGGGTGGGCGCGGCCGCTGGCCCGGCGGGCCCGGCTGGAGCTGCCGGAGCTGGCCTCGCTGGGGCCGGTGGCCACCGTCGGGCCCCGGCTGCCGGGGTGCGCGCCCGCCCTGGACCTGGGGGCGTCCCGGGCGGGGGTGCCGGCCGGGTACGAGGGGGACGGGGACGCGGTGGTGGTGTTCACCTCCGGGACCACCTCCCGGCCTCGGGCGGTGGTGCACACCCGGGCGGGGCTGGCGGCGGGGATGGAGACGGTGTCCGGGCTGTTCACGGCGGACTCCCCGGGCGGGGGCTCCGCCGGGGGGCCCGTCCTGGGCGGGACCTTCTTCGTCCTGGTGCCCTCGCTGGCGCAGGGCGCGCCGGTCGCGCTGCCGGCCCGCTCCCCCGCCGTACTGGCCCGGCAGCTGGCGCGGCTGGCTCCCCGGGACACCTACCTGACCCCGCCGCAGCTGCGGGACGCCCTGGGGGCGGGGGCCCGGTTCGGGGGGCGGGTGTGGACGGGTTCCGCTCCGGCGAGCGCGGCCCTGCTGGGGCGCATCCGGGCGGCGGGGGCGCGGGAGGCGTGGGGGGTGTACGCGCTGACCGAGCTGTTCCCGGCCGCCGCGGTGGAGTCCCGGGAGAAGGCCGCCTTCGGTGAGGCCGGGGACCTGGTGGGCGCCCCGCTGCCCGGGGTGCGCACGGCCGTGGACGCGGAGGGGCAGCTGCTGCTGACCGGGCCGGCGGCGCGGGACCGCTATCTGGGTGAGGAACCCGATCCGTGGGTGCGTACGGGCGACCGGGCGCGGCTGGACGGGGCGGGGCGGATCGTGCTGGAGGGGCGCTGCAAGGACATGGTGCTGCGGCGGGCGGAGAACATCTACCCGGGGCTGTACGAGCCGGGCCTGCACGTGCCCGGGGTGGAGCTCGGGGTGCTCGTCGGGGTTCCGGCGGGCGACGGGGACGAGCGGCTCGTGGCGGTGGTGCAGCCGCAGCGCGGGGTGCCCGAACCGGCGCTGCGCGCGGCCCTGTCGGGGCCGTTGCGGGCGATGGGGACGGCCCGGCCGGACGCGCTGCTGTTCGCGGACATCCCCCTGTCGGGCCGCTCGCGCAAACCGGACCGTGCGGCGGCCTCGGCCCTGGCGGCGGCCCGGCTGGGAAGGGGGGCGGGATGAGCCGGGGGGTGGTGGTCCGGGCGTACGACGAGGCCGGCCCGCCCGGGGAGACCCCGGCGGCGGCCGCGCGACGGCTGGCCGCCGGCACGCTCCGACGGGCGCCGCGGCCACGACCTCGGCATCACCGCCGGGCCGCACGGGCGCTGCGGCGGCTGCGTTCCCGGGGTGCCGCGCGCGCCCTGCTCTGGTACCGGGACCGGTGTGACCGGCCCGCCGACACGGAAGAGGTACACGTCAGATGAGCACCCCTCAGCGCCGGGCCCGCAGCCGGGACCGCCGGGTCTACCTGGGCAGCCATCCCCTGCTCTTCGGGCTGCTGGCGGCGACGCGCGGGCGCGGGGTGCGCCGGCTCGGCGGGACGGTGCTGGTGCACGACGCGGAGGCGTACCGGGAGGCGCTGATGCGGCTGCCGCTGGACCGGACGGCGGCGGGAACGACGGGCGGGGCGGCGCGCGAGGCACTGGGCGGCGCCGGCGGCGTCCTGTTCGACCAGGAGGGCGGCGGGCACCGGGCGGACCGGCGCGGCCTGTCCGAGGGGCTGGGCGCGGCCGGGGTGGAGCGGCTGCGGGAGGTGTGGCGGCCGCTGCTGGTGCGGGGTCTGGCGCCGCTGGGCCGGGGCGGGGAGGTCGAGGTGGTGGCCCTGGCGCGGGAGCTGGCGGGGTCGGTGGTGTGCGCCCTGCTGGACTGCGCGGCCGACCCGCGCGCCCTCGCGGAGGCGGCCGCCGAGGCCGCGGCGGCCTCGGTACGGGACCACCTGCCGGGCCCGCCCAGGCCGGGCGCGGCGGCGGAGGCGGCCCGGGCGGCGGAGCGGCTGCGCGGGCTCCTGGGGGACGCGGACCCCCTCTCCGCGATGCTCGCGGTGGCGGCGGTGAACACCACGGTGGCGGCGTTGCCCCGGGCGGTGGCGTGGTGCGCGGACGCGGGGCTGTGGGAGCAGGCCGCGGACGCGGAGCTGCGGCCCCGGCTGGCCGGGGAGCTGCTGCGGGTGACGGCGGCCTCGCCGGTGCTGCCCCGGGTGGTGGCGGCGGACGGGGTGGTCGGGGGCTGCCCGGTGCGCGGCGGGGACCGGCTGCTGCTGGTCGCCCGGCACGCGGCGCGGGCGCACCGGCGCGACCCGGACGGCCGGGCCCCGGCCGGGCCGGCGGTGGCGCGGCTGGTGTTCGGGGCGGGCCCGCACGCCTGTCCGGGCGCCCGTCTGGCGACGCTCCAGCTGGCCGACACCCTGGCGGCCCTGGCCCCGTACCGCCCCGTGGTGACCACCGCCCGCCCGGCCCGCCGGGCGGCCCTCCCGGGCTGGCGCACCCTGAACCTGAGAGCGACCGGCCACCCGCGCCCCACCACTCCCCCCTCCCTCAGGAAAGGCTGACGCATGAGGATCGCCGTCACCGGGGCGAGCGGGTTCTGCGGGGGCCACGTCGCCCGTGCGGCCGTCGCGGCCGGGCACTCCGTGGTGTGCCTGGGCCGCAGACCGGGCCCGCTGGGCGCGTACCGGTACTGGGACGCCGCCGTGGCGGAGCCGGACCTGTCTGGGGTGGAGGCGGTGGTGCACTGCGCGGCGGCGGTGGGCGATCCGGCCCCGGGCTCGCGGGCGGAGGCCGCCATGCGGGCCGTCAACGTGGACGGCACCGCCCGGCTGCTGCGGGCGGCGGCGGGCCGGCCGGTGGTGTGGGTGAGCAGCGCCAGCGTCTACGACCCGCGCCGGGACCGGTCCCGGGTGACGGAGGACCACCCCCGCGCGCACCACCTCAACGCCTACGGCCGTACCAAGGCGGAGGGCGAGGCCCTGGCCCTGGCGGCGGGCGCGGTGGTGCTGCGCCCGCGCGCGGTCTACGGCCCGGGTGACACCCAGCTCCTGCCGCGCCTGCTCTCCCGCGTCCGCGCCGGGACCCTCTTCCTCCCCGGCCCGGACGTCCGCCTCAGCCTGACGGCGGTGGAGAACCTGGCCTCCGCCTGCCTGGCGGCCCCGGGCTGGACCCCGGGTGCGTACAACATCGCGGACGCGGCCCCGTACGGCCGGGACGCGGCGCTCACGGCGGTCCTCCACGCCCACGGCGTCCCCGCCCGCATCCGCCACCTGCCCCTCCCCCTGGCCACGGCGGCGGCCCGCACGGCGGAGGCAGCGGCCCGCCTCACGGGCGGGGAACCGCCCCTGAGCCGCTACGCGGTGGACCAGCTGGCCCACCCGGTGATCCTGGACCTCACCCGCTCCCGGACCCAGCACTGGACCCCCCGCCACACCCTGGAGGACTACCTCGGGTCCTGCCTCCTCACCCCTCGGACGGGGTGAGGCGCAGGGAGATCGAGTTGATGCAGTAGCGCTGGTCCGTGGGGGTCGGGTAGCCCTCGCCCTCGAAGACGTGGCCCAGGTGGGAGCCGCACTTCGCGCAGAGGACCTCCGTGCGGACCATGCCGTGGGAGGTGTCGGCCCGCAGTTCGACCGCGTCGGAGTCCTTCGGGTCGTAGAAGGAGGGCCAGCCGCAGTGGGACTCGAACTTCTCCGTCGAGCGGAACAGTTCGGCGCCGCAGCCGCGGCAGGAGTACACGCCCTCCGTCTTGGTGTCCGTGTACTCGCCGCGGAAGGCCGGTTCGGTGCCCGCGAGGCGGAGGACCTGGTATTCGGACGGGGTCAGCTCCGCCTGCCACTGCTCGTCCGTCTTCTGGACCTCGTACGCCATGACGTTCCCGCTCCCTCGCTCAGTCCGACAGGCGGGCGAGGATCTGCGGTCCCAGATCCGTGACGTCGCCCGCGCCCATCGTGAGAACGAGATCACCGGGCTTGGCCATTCCCGCGATCACGTCGGCGACGGCGGCCTTGTCGTGTTCGGGGGTGACGTCGGCACCGGCGGCGCGGGCCGCGGCGATGATGATCTCGCTGGTCACGCCGGGGACCGGGTCCTCGCGGGCCGGGTAGATGTCGAGGACGACGGAGGCGTCGGCCAGGGCGAGGGACTGGCCCATCTCCGTGCCGAGCTCCTGGGTGCGGGAGAACAGGTGCGGCTGGAAGACCACCAGGATGCGGGCGTCTCCGGCGGCGCCGCGGATGGCCTCCAGGTCGGCGGTCATCTCGGTGGGGTGGTGCGCGTAGGAGTCGATGACCTGGACCCCGGCCGCCTCGCCCTTGAGCTGGAGGCGGCGCTTGACGCCGGTGTACTTGCCGAGGGCGGAGGCCAGGTTGTGCGCGGGGATGCCCAGGGCGACGCCGGCCGCGAGGGCGGCGACGGCGTTGTGGGCGTAGTGGCGGCCGGGCACGGAGACGGTGAAGGTGAGCGGGCGGCCGTCGAGGAGGACGGTGACCTCGCTGGTCAGACCGCGCGGGGTGATCTTGGTGATACGGACGTCGGCGGTCTCGTCCTCGCCGTAGGTGACGACGGTCAGGCCGTCGCGGTCCGCGACGCGGCGGGCGATCTCGGCGGCGCCGGCCTGGCCGTGGGCGACGACCAGGGTGCCGCCGGGGACGACCTTGCCGACGAAGGTCTCGAAGGACTCGTAGATCTCCTCCATGGACGCGTAGTTCGCGTGGTGGTCGAGCTCCGCGTTGAGGATGATCGCGACCTGCGGGGTGTACTTGTGGAAGCTGCGGTCGCTCTCGTCCGCCTCGGCCACGAAGATGTCGCCCTCGCCGTGGTGGGCGTTGGAGCCGGGGGCGTCCAGGTCTCCGCCGATGGCGTAGGAGGGGTCCAGGCCGAGCGCCGAGAGGGAGACCGCCAGCATCGAGGTGGTGGTGGTCTTGCCGTGGGTGCCGGCGACCGCGATCGGGCGCAGGCCGTCCATCAGGGCGGCGAGGGCGTCGGAGCGGTGCACGACGGGGATGCCGAGCTCGGCGGCCCGGGTCAGCTCCGGGTTGTCGGCGCGGATGGCGCTGGAGACGACCACGCAGGTGGAGTCGGGGGCGAGGTGGCCGGCGGCGTGCCCGATGTGGACCGTGGCGCCGTGGGCGCGCAGGGCCCCGGCGGTCTCGGAGTCACGGGCGTCGCTGCCGGCCACCCGCGCGCCGCGCTGGGCGAGGATCTTCGCGATGCCGGACATGCCGGCGCCGCCGATGCCGATGAAGTGGGGCCGTTCCATCGCGGTCGGCAGGCCGGGCTTCATTCAGGTCGCTCCAGGATCGAGGGTGTTCGGCGGCCCCAGGGGTGGGGCGCTCCCGCCCCAGCCTATTCGTTGTGGGCGAAGAGCTTGAGCACCGGAACGCCGACCTTGTGCCGCGCGCGGGAGGCCCAGTCCCGGTGGAAGAACTCCTCGACGAAGTGCGGGGCGGTCAGGACGATCACCTCGTCGGCGTTCGTCTCGTCGACGACGGCCTTGAGTCTGTCGAGGGGGCCGTGCTCGACGATCTGCCCGACGGCCGTGGCCCCCTTCTTCCGCAGGGCCCCGAGCGAATGTTCGAGGGCTTGTGCGGCGGGCCCCCGGGCGGCGTCGCCCTCGGGCACGTCCGCCTCGCGGAGGGCTTCGGGGAGCTCGCCGAGCGCTACGTCGTCGATGGCGCGGAGCAGCCGGTCCTGGTCGCCCCGGGGCTGCATGAGGACGACGAAGGAGACGGGGTCGTCTCCGTGCAGGCTGGTGACGAAGTCCACGTCCACCGTGGTCAGCGGCTGCTCGATCATCAATACGCTCGTGAACACGGACGCCCTCTCCTTCATGCGCGCAGGCCGGTCGGCCGGCCCCTGCGGAAACCATCCTGCCCCGCTGTGGCACGGGGCGTGCGCAGGTATACGTGCCCAGCTACGTACCCGTCGGAAGCTAAGCGGAACGCGAAATTCCGCTCCTTGTCAGATCCGACGGTAGCTCGTGAAGAGGAACCCGGCCTCTTCCAGCACGGAGGCCGGCGCGAGCCGGTGCGGAACCGTGACGGAGGGCCCGCCGGCGATCCTCTGGGCGTCTCCCGCGGTGAGCATCGGGGAGATCGTCAGGCACAGCTCGTCCAGCGCGTCGGCGGCCACGAACTGGCCCAGCAGCCGGGGGCCGCCCTCGGTCAGCTGCCGGCACAGCCCCCGCGCGGCGAGCTCCCGTACGGCTCGCGCCGGGTCCACCGCCGCCCCCTCGCCCGCCACCACGACCTGGGCCCCGGCCGCGGTGGCCTCCGCGACCCGGTCGGCGGGGGCGCCGGCGCCGGTCAGCAGCAGGGTGGGCACCAGGGGGGAGGTGAACAGGGGCAGGCCGAAGTCCAGGTCCAGGCTGGCGGTGACCACCGCGATGGCCGGGGCGGGGCCCTGCCCGGCGGCCTCGCGGCGGGCGGCGAAGGCGTCCCGGGCGCGGGCCGGGCGGTAGCCCTCCTGGCGAACCGTTTCCGCGCCGGCGATCACCACATCGGCCAGCGCCCGCAGGGTGCCGAAGATCCGCATGTCGGTCTCGCCGGAGATGGGGTGCGAGCGTCCGTCGTGCTGGGCGGCCCCGTCCAGGGTCGAGACCATGTTGGCGCGCAGCCAGTGCCCGCCGGGGGCGAGATCGGGGTAGGCGTAGGCTTCCGCCAGCTCGTCCAGCGACCACTCGCGGTCGGCCTGGGCCCCGGCGGGGGCGGATGTCTGATCGGTCACAGGGAACAGGCGTCGCATCGGTGCAGTGTGACACGCCCCGTAGAGTTAAGAGCTGTGTCAACATCACTCTCCACCTCCGGTCCTGCCTCCGGGCAGCCCCCGATAGCCGACGCGGGCCCCCTGGCCCTGTGCGCCCGCGAGCCGCGTGTGCCCGCCGAACGGCTGGTGGCCGAGATGGTCCCGCCGCCGCGCTTCGACTCGGTGCGCTTCGACACCTACAACCCCGACCCGGCCCAGCCGAGCCAGGCCGAGGCCGTCACCGTGCTGAGCGGTTTCGCCGCCGGTCTCGGCGGGGCGCACGCCAGCGGCTCCGGCAAGCGCAGGTGGTTCCAGAAGAAGGCACCCGCCCAGGCCGCCGGCCCGCGCGGGGTCTACCTCGACGGCGGCTACGGCGTCGGCAAGACCCACCTGCTGGCCTCCCTCTGGCACGCCACCCCGGCCGAGCCCGCGCTCAAGGCGTTCGGCACCTTCGTGGAGCTGACCAACCTGGTCGGCGCGCTCGGCTTCCAGCAGACCGTGCAGACCCTCGGCGGGCACCGGCTGCTGTGCATCGACGAGTTCGAGCTGGACGACCCGGGCGACACCGTCCTCGTCTCCTCCCTGCTCAGCCGCCTGGTCGAGCAGGGCGTGGCGCTGGCCGCCACCTCCAACACGCTGCCCGGGAAGCTGGGCGAGGGCCGGTTCGCCGCCGCCGACTTCCTGCGCGAGATACAGGGGCTGTCCGCGCATTTCCGGCCGCTGCGCATCGACGGCCAGGACTACCGCCACCGCGGCCTGCCCGAGGCCCCCGCGCCCTTCTCCGACGAGCAGGTCACCAAGGCCGCGTACGCCACCCCCGGCGCGAGCCTCGACGACTTCCCGGGGCTGCTGGACCACCTGGCCAAGGTGCACCCGAGCCGCTACGGCGCGCTCACCGACGGCATCGCCGCCGTCTGCCTGACCGGCGTCGTCCCCGTGCCGGACCAGTCGACGGCGCTGCGCCTGGTCGTGCTGGCCGACCGGCTGTACGACCGGGAGGTGCCGGTACTGGCCTCCGGTATGCCCTTCGACCGGCTGTTCAGCGAGGAGATGCTGGCCGGCGGTTACCGGAAGAAGTACTTCCGAGCCATATCGCGGCTCACCGCGCTCGCCCGCGACGCAAAACCCCTGGTGTCCCAGTAGGTTGGGACGGCCGGGCGCTCCTCGTGGCCCGGCCGTTTCCACTTCTGCGAAGGGATCACCATGGCCACCACGCGTACGTCCCACACCGTCTGGGAAGGCAACCTGCTCAAGGGCGCCGGCACCGTCACCCTCGACTCCTCGGGCCGGGGCTCGTTCGAGGTCTCCTGGCCCTCGCGCGCCGAGGCCGCGAACGGCAAGACCAGCCCCGAAGAGCTGATCGCCGCCGCGCACTCCAGCTGCTACTCGATGGCGCTCTCCCACGGCCTCGACGGTGCCGGCACCCCGCCCACCCGCGTGGAGACCAAGGCCGACGTGACCTTCCAGCCCGGTGAGGGCATCACCGGCATCCACCTGACCGTGCGCGCCGAGGTCCCCGGCCTGGACGCGGAGGGCTTCGCCGCCGCCGCCGAGGACGCGAAGAAGAACTGTCCGGTCAGCCAGGCCCTGGCCGGTACGACGATCACCCTGAGCGCCGAGCTCGTCTGATCCCTGCCCCCTCGTCACCGCCGGGCCCGGGCGCGTACGCCGCGCGCGGGCCGGTGGTGTGCGGACGGGGCCCCGCGGGGTGAAGCGCCCGGGCGCGCGCACCCGCCGCCCGGGCGGCGGCGCGGGTGCGGCGCGGTATCCGGCGTGGTACCACGGTCACCTGACCGGGGAGGTGACGCCATGAGCGGGAGCAAGAGCGTCAAGGGTGCGGGCGGGACCCCGCTGCGGGAGCTGCTGCGGGTCCGGCCGGAGCCGGACGGCCTCGTCGGCCTGGGGGCGTACGACCCCTCCGCCCTCCCGGCGGGCCCCCGGGACAAGGCCGCCGGACGGGCCGCCACCGCCGCCCTGGCCAAGCCGCTCGCCGGACTCCAGGAACGGCTGTACGCCGCCGCCACCGCCGGTGACCGCCGCCGGCTGCTGCTCGTGCTCCAGGGCATGGACACCTCCGGCAAGGGCGGCACGGTGAAACACGTGATCGGCCTCTTCAACCCCTCCGGCTGCCGCATCACCGGCTTCAAGGCGCCCACCCCCGAGGAGAAGGAGCACCCCTTCCTCTGGCGGGTCGAGAAGGCGCTGCCACGGGCGGGGGAGATCGGCATCTTCGACCGGTCGCACTACGAGGACGTCCTGATCGCCCGCGTCCGCGCGCTGGCCCGGCCCGAGGTCCTGGAAGGCCGGTACGAGGAAATCAACGCCTTCGAACGCGCCCTCGCCGACGACGGCGTGACACTGGTGAAGGTCTTCCTCCACATCGGCTTCGAGGAGCAGCGCGCCCGGCTGCTGCGGCGGCTGGACCGTCCCGACAAGCGCTGGAAGTTCGACCCCGGCGACATCGGGGAACGCCGGCTGTGGCCCGCGTACCAGGAGGCGTACGAGCGGGTCCTGGAGCGCTGCTCCACGCCCGCCGCGCCCTGGTACGTGGTCCCCGCGAACCGCAAGTGGTACCGCGACTGGGCGGTCAGCGGGCTGCTGCTCTGGAGCACCTGGAGGAGATGGATCCGCACTACCCGCCGGCCCGGTTCGACGTCGAGGCGTGCCGTGCCCGGCTGATGGCCGGATAGTCATATATTTTGCCTGAGTGACCCTTTCTGTACGTACAGTGGCCGCCGCGGCCGCGCTCGGCGCCGTCCTCACGGGATGCGGGGGCGGCGCGGGCGCCCCCCAGGGCGCGGGCCAGGCCCGGATGGGCACCCCCGCCGCCTCCGGACCCGCCGCCGCGTCCACCCCGTCCGCCTCCGCCTCCGCCTCCCCGCAGGCCGGTGCGCCCGCCCGGGTGCCCACGCTGGCGCCCGGGCCGAACGGTCTGACCCCGGTCTTCGAACGGGCCCGGCAGCGGACCGAGAAGACCGTGGCCCTGACCTTCGACGCCGACATGACCTCCGATCAGGGCCCCCGCGCCGCCTCGGGGGAACGCTTCGACAACCCCGAGCTGATCGCGACCCTGCGCCGGCTGAAGGTGCCGGCCACCGTGTTCATGACGGGGCGCTGGGCGGAGGAGTACCCGGACCAGGCGAAGGCCATCGGCACCGACCCGGGCTTCGAGGTCGCCAACCACTCCTACAGCCACCACGCCTTCAAGTCCCCCTGCTACGGGCTGCCCGCGCTCGACGCGCCCGCCGCCCGGGCCGATGTGGACCGGGCCTTCGCCGCCTTCAAGCAGGCCGGGGCGGTCAACACCGTGCCGTACTTCCGCTTCCCCGGCGGCTGTTACGACGACCGGGCGCTGCGCGCGCTCGCCCCCGCCAAGGTGACCGCCGTCCAGTGGGACGTGGTCAGCGGGGACGCCTTCGCCAAGGACCCCGACGCGGTGGCCGAGCAGGTGCTCGCCGGGGTGAAGCCGGGCTCGGTGGTGGTCATGCACTGCACGCGCAGCGCGGCGCCGGTCACGGAGCAGGCCGTCGAGAAGATCGTGCCGGAGCTGCGCAAGCGGGGGTACCGCTTCGTGAAGGTGTCGGAGCTGATGGGGAAGTAACGTTCCGCCAGGTTCGGCGGCCTGGAGAGCGAGTCTTCTCAGCCCCGGCGGGCGCTCGCCAGGCACGCCGCCGCCCCCGCCGCGCCGGCCAGCAGCAGCGCCCCCGCCGGCGCGGCCGGCGACAGGGCCGGCTCCGCGGCGCCCGCCCGCGCGGCGCCGATCAGCACGGACACCGCGGCCCGGGCCGGGGAGAAGGGCGCCACCCAGGCCAGCAGGGAGCAGACGGCCGCCCCGAGGACGGCGAAGCCGCGCCCCGCCACCAGCGGCGGGCTCCACACCGCCCCCACGGCCGCCCCCGTCAGCGCGCACACCGCCACCGCCCCCGCCCCGGCGAGGACGGCCGGCCCGGCGGCGTGTCCGCCGAGGTCGCCCGCCAGCAGGGTGTAGGCCGCGGCGAGCACGCCGGTGAGCAGGGCCGCGCCCAGGCCGGTCAGCAGGGCCGCCGCGCGCACCCGGGAGGGGCCTGCCGCCGCGGCGGCGCAGGCGCGGGCCGCCGGGGGCTCGGCGGTGACGCAGATCCGCACCAGCCAGGCCGTCAGCGGGACCAGCCCGGCGGCGGCGTAGCCGAGGGAGTCCAGGGTCCGGTCGCCGGGCCGGACGCCGATCGCCACGAAGGCGGCGTACACGGCGAACGGGGCGAGCCAGCGCTGGGAGCGCAGCAGCAGCGCGCCCTGGTAGCGGAGCAGAGCGGTCACGGGAGTTCCTCCACGGCGCGGATGTGCCAGGGCGGCCGGGCGGTGAGCAGCTCGCGCAGCACGGCGTCGGAGCGGTCGGCGCCGACGGTCAGCAGGATCCCGCCGCCGGGGGCGGGCACGGCGCCCCGCGGCGGGCGACTGCCGGGCGGCCCGGCCGCGTGGATCCGTACCGCGGACGCCGTGTTCCGCGCGGCGGGCGCCGGCTCCCCCGCGCCGGACCGCAGGTCCCCTTCCGCCGGCGGCCGGTCTCCCCCGGCCCCGGCGGCCACCGCGCCGGCCCCCGCCGCGGGTTCCGCGGCGGCGGCCACGAGCGTCCCGGCCCGCACCCGGTAGCGGGCGTCGGGCAGGCCGGCGAGGCGGCCGGGGTCGTGGTCGACGAAGACCACCGTGCCCCCGGCGGCGGCGCGTTCGGCGACGGCGCGGTCAAGTTCCGCCCGGGCGGCCGTGTCCAGGCCGGTCCACGCCTCGTCCAGGACGAGCAGCCCGGGCTCGGCGAGCAGGGCCTGGGCGACGGCCACCTTCTGGCTGGTCCCCTTGGACAGCGCGGCCATCGGGGTGCGGCCGTACGCGGCGGCGCCGAACCGCTCCAGCCGCTCGGCCGCCCGCCGGGCCGCCTCGGCGCCGGTGAGGCCGTGCACCCGGCCGAGGTGGGTCAGATAGGCCAGGACGGTGAGCGGCAGGGCGGCGGGGAACCGCTCGGGCACGTACGCGGTCCGGCGCGGGCGGCCGGTGATCCGCCCCTCGGTCGGGGTGTCGATACCGGCAAGAATCCGCAGCAGGGTGGACTTGCCGCCGCCGTTGCCGCCCTCGATCCGGACGAGGGAGCCGGGCGGCAGCTCCGCCTCGACCCCGCGCAGCACCCAGGGCCCCCGCCTGCCGTAGCGGCGGCCCACGCCCGTCAGCCTCAGTGCGCCGCCGCCGTCTCGGTGAGCTCGCTGGGCCGGACGATGACGAAGCCCTCGCCGCGCAGCATCAGCTGGACGGCCTCGCCGGAGCCGCCGCGGATCATCGAGCCGACAGACTGGGAACGGTGCAGCCCGGTCTCCAGGTGGGCGCTCCAGCCGACGACCGCGTCCGCGTCCACGTAGACCGGCGACTGCGCGGTGACCGGGATGATGATCGGGTTGCCGTCGCAGACGACGGCGAGCTTGCCGGTGCCGGTGAAGAGGCTGTTGAAGAGGCCGCCGCCGGTCATCCCGGCGCCCTTGACCATCTTTATCTCGTACGACAGCGTCGCGTCGAAGCACAGCACGTTGCGCCCGTTGATGGTGAGGGCGTCGCCGGGTTCGAAGTCGATGAGGAAGCAGTTGCCGGCCTGGTGGGCGAACCACGCCTCGCCCTGCCCGCGTACGGACATCAGGGCGAGCCCCTCACCGGTGACGGCCCGCTTGAGCATGCCGCCGATGCCCTGGCCCTTGCGCTCGAACTGGAGGTTGCCGCGGAAGGCGACCATGGAGCCCTGCCGGGCGAGCATCTCGCCGTTGACGGCGTACTTGACGGACTTGGCGTTCTGCAGGGTCATCCCGGGGGCGGCGGCGGGCTGGGCCAGGTTCTCACCGGCGAAAAGGTCGCTCTTCATGGACCCGATCCTCACCCGCCCCGGCCCCCCGGGACATCCTCCTCAAGGCGGAGCCTGGCATCCTTGGCGGGATGAGCAGCCAGCACACGAACCCGACCTCAGGGGTACCCGCGGTGGGGGCGGACAGCCCCTTCCGCAAGGACCACGAACGGCGCGACGAGGCACCGCAGTTCGTCCTGCCGCTGGTCGTGCGGATCGAGAAGGCCGAGCCGCCGGCCCGGACGGACGCGCTGGAGACGGCGGCCCGGGCGGTGCTGGTCCTCCTCACGGACGAGCGCGCGCAGGGCGAGGGCGACTGGGCGCGGGCGGTGCGGGACTGGCAGGACGCGCGGATCCGCAAGGTGGTGCGCCGGGCGCGCGGCGCGGAGTGGCGCAAGGCAGCCGCCCTGCCGGGGGTCACGGTCCAGGGGGCGGCCTCCGAGGTACGGGTCTTCCCGCCGGTCCCGCTGGACGGCTGGCCCAAGGAGCTGGCCAAGCTCCAGGTGTCGGGCACCGACCTGGACGACCCGCAGCCGCCGCCCGCTCCGGAGCCGGGCGTGCCGGTGCTGTGGCTGAACCCGGAACTCGGCATGTCGGCCGGCAAGGCGATGGCCCAGGCGGGCCACGCGGCGCAGCTGGCCTGGTGGGAGCTGACCGAGGCGGAACGCGCCCTGTGGCGGGTCTCGGGCTTCCGCCTGGCCGTCCGCACCGCCCCGCGCGAGCAGTGGGCGCAACTGACCACCAGCGGCCTCCCGGTGGTCCGTGACGCGGGCTTCACGGAGATCGCCCCGGGCAGCTGCACCCTCGTGGCGGACCACCCGGCCCTGCGGTCCCGGCTGTGAACCGGCGGGAGCCGGTGTCCGGGCCGCCGCCCGCGGCCGGCGACCGGTACCGGGGCTGAGGCGATCCGCCGCCGTGGCGGTGGGGCGGGAACCTCAAATGTTGCTCTGAACGTCCCCTCGCGGTGGTTGGCCCGTTCGCGGGCGGGCCATCACTTCGGCACAGAGTCCTGGAGAGGGGGCGAGGGGGACATGAAGCCCATGGCACGCCTGGGGGTGGGCATCGGGTGGAGGCCGGAGATCGCCGAGGCGGTCGAGCGGCTGGAGGGGCTGGACTGGGTCGAGGTGGTGGCCGAGAACGTGTGCCCGGGCCATCTGCCCGAGTCCCTGGTGCGGTTGCGCGAGCGGGGCGTACGGGTCGTGCCGCACGGGGTGTCCCTCGGGATCGGGGGCGCCGACCGGCCCGACGCGGGGAAGCTGGCCGCCCTCGGGGAGCGGGCGGTGGCGCTGGGGGCGCCGCTGGTCACCGAGCACATCGCCTTCGTGCGGACCTCCTCGCCCGCGCTGGAGGCCGGGCACCTGCTGCCCGTGCCCCGGACCCGGGACGCCCTGGACGTCCTGTGCGAGAACGTGCGGATCGCCCAGGACGCCCTCCCGGTGCCGCTGGCACTGGAGAACATCGCCGCGCTGGTGTCCTGGCCCGGGGAGGAGCTGACCGAGGGCCGGTTCCTGACCGAACTCGTCGAGCGGACGGGCGTACGGCTGCTGATCGACGTGGCGAACCTGCACACCAACCGGGTCAACCGCGGCGAGGACCCCGCCGCCGTACTGGACGCGATCCCGCTGGAGGCCCTGGCGTACGTGCACGTGGCGGGGGGTGTGGAGCGCGACGGCGTCTGGCACGACACGCACGCCCACCCCGTGCCGCCGGTGGTGCTCGACGTGCTGGCGCGGCTGCGCGAGCGGGTCGACCCGCCGGGCGTCCTGCTGGAGCGGGACGACGACTTCCCCGGGGAGCGGGAGCTGGCCGGGGAGCTGGAGCGGATCCGCGCGGTGGTGGCGGACGGCGGCGTACGGGCGTCGGTACGGGAGCCCGTGGCCGTACGGGACGGGGCCGCCGGGAGCGCCGGCGAGGCCGCACGGACGCGGGTGGGGCTGGGGCAGGCCGCGCTGCTGTCGGCGCTGGTCGCCGGAACGCCGGTGCCCGAGGGGTTCGACCGGCAGCGGGTGCGGATCCAGGCGCGGGCGCTGGCCGCCAAGCGGGCCTCGGTGGTGGCGAAGGTCGCGCCCGAACTGCCGGGGATCCTCGGCGGACCGGACGCCTACCGCACCGCCTTCCTGGCGTACGCGCGGCGGCGGCCGATGACGGTCGGATACCGGCGCGACGCACTGGACTTCGCGGAGCACCTGCTGGTCCGCGACCTTCCCGAGGACCCGGCCGCGCGGCGCCGGCTCACCGCCTGGTGGCGGGAGCGGGCCGGGGCCCGGCCGCCCCGGCGGATCGTGCGCTGGGCGCGCGCGCTGGCGGGGCGGGCGCGGTGAACGTGCTGGCGGTGGCGGTGTGGGCCCCCGTCCTCCTGTCGAGCCTCGGGCTGCTGCTCGGGCTCCGGCGGGGGCGGTCGGCCGGGGCCCCGGAGGTGTACGACCTGTCCGAGGCCGCGTTCCTGGCGGGCGGGCCCGGAGCGGTGGTGGACGCCGCGCTGGTCGCGCTGCTCGGCGACGGCCGGCTGGTGGCGGGCGGCCCGGGCATCGTCCAGGAGGGGCGGCGGGCGGGCGGGGCGGACCCCGCCGAGCGGGCCGTGCTGGCGGCCCTGCGGGCGGCGCCGTCCGGCTGGCTGTACCAGGTGCGGTACGCCGCCATGCTGGACCCGGCGGTGCAGGAGACCGGGGACGCCCTCGCGGCGCGGGGGCTGGTCGCACCGCCCGGGACGGGGCGGGGCCTGCGGCGCTGGGCGCTGGTGCAGACGGTGGTGTGCGGGGCCCTGATCCCGCTGGCGCTTCCGCTGGTGTTCCTGGCCCTGGCGCTGGCGGAGGGGGCGCGGGCGGTGTCCTTCCTTCCGCTGCCGCCGGTCCTGGTGGGCGGTGTCGTGGTGGGCGCGGTCTGCGCCGGGCGGGCCCGGCGGCGGGTGACCCCGGCGGGCCGGGCCGCGCTGAAGCGGGCCCGGGCGCGGTACGCCGCCGACCAGAGCCCGGCGGTGCGGACGGCGCTGTTCGGGCTGCGGGGGCTGCGGGACCCGGGGCTGCGGGCGCAGCTGGTGCCCGCGGCGCGCGGTACCCGGCTGGCGGCGGCCCAGGCGCGGGGGCGGGCCGGCGCCGCGCGGTCCTCCCGTGGGCGGGACTCGTCCGACTCCTGCGGGTCCTCGTCCGCCGACCTGGTACCCGTGCTGTGGTGCGCCGCGAGCGACGGCGGCGGGTCCTCCGGGTCCGGAGGCTGCGGGGCGGGCTCCAGCTGCGGCGGTTCCGGTTCCGGCGGCGTTGGCTGCGGAGGGTCCAGCGGCTGCTCCAGCGGGTCCAGTTGTTCCAGCGGGTCGAGCTGTTCGAGCGGATCCAGCTGTTCCAGCGGGTCCAGTTGCGGCAGCTCGTCCGGTTCCAGCTGCTCCAGCAGTTCCTGAGGCCGGCTTGGTGCAACCGGGGGGACCCGGGCCGACACCCCGGCGGCGTGCCTGTACAGCGGGGCACTCCTGACGTCTCATCAGACAAGACGATGAGACGAAGGGGTCGCCATGCGGACGCGGACGACGCTCGCACGCTACGGAGCCGCCTCGGCGGCCCTCTGCCTCACCCTGTGCGCCCCCGCCGCCCCGGCCCGGGCGAGCGGCCCCGGCGGTCCCGACGGCCCCGGCGTTCACGGCCCCGGCCCCGACCGGGTCGCCGCCGAGGACGCGGGGGCCGAGCTGGTGGCCCGCCGGGTGGCCGCGGCCGCCGCCCTGCGGCCGGTCACCGGGGCCGCCGGTGCCCCCGCGCCGGGCACCCGGCCCACCCAGGGCTCCCGCCCCGTGATCCGCCCCATGCCCCGCCCCGCCGCCCCCGAGGGCACCCGCCCGCTGGAGTTCCAGCCGTGCCCCGCCGCCGAGGAGCTCCCCGCGCCCGTCCGGTGCGCCACCCTGCGGGTCCCGCTGGACTACGCCCGCCCCGACGGCCCGCAGATCTCCCTCACCGTCAGCCGGATCCCCGCCTCCGGCCGCGGGGGCGCCGTCCGGCAGGGCGCGCTCGTGTTCAACCCCGGCGGCCCGGGGGCCTCGGGGACGTACTTCCCCCTGCTGGCCGGCCGCCCCGCCTGGACCCGGATCGCCGCCGCCTACGACCTGGTCGGCTACGCCCCGCGCGGAGTGGGCCGCTCCGGCGGGCTGACCTGCCAGGACCCCGCAGAACAGCCGAAAGGCCCCACGCAGGTGCCCGCCGAGCCCTCCGCCGCGTACAAGCGGGAGCGGCTGGCGGCCGCCCGGGCCTACGCCGAGGGCTGCGCCCGGCACGCCGGAGCCGCCCTGGCGCAGTACACCACCCTGAACAACGCCCGCGACCTCGACGTGCTGCGGGCCGCCCTGGGCGAGCGGCGGCTGAGCTTCGTCGGGGCCTCGTACGGCACCTACCTCGGCGCGGTGTACGCCACCCGCCACCCCGACCGGGTGCGCCGTATGGTGTTCGACTCGGCGGTGGACCCGGACCCGCGGCGCGTCTGGTACCTGGACAACCTCGGCCAGGCAGAGGCGTTCGAACGCCGCTGGGCCGACTTCCGCGCCTGGACGGCCCGCCACGACGCCGTGTACGGGCTGGGCCCCACCGCCCGGGCGGTACAGGAGAGTTACGACAAGGTCCGCGCGGCCGTGGCCCGTACCCCGGCCGGCGGCCTCGTCGGCACCGGTGAGCTCCAGGCGGCCTTCCTCCAGGCGGCGTACTACGACGACGTGTGGCCGGAGCGGGCGGCGGCCCTCGCGGCGTACCTGCGCGGGGACCCGGCCCCGCTGGTCGGCCAGGCGGCCCGTGACCCGGCGTCGGCCGGGGAGGCGGCCAACACGACGGCGGTGTACACGGCGGTGCTCTGCAACGACGCCCCCTGGCCCGCCGACTGGCAGACCTGGGACCGCGACAACAGCGAACTGGCCCGCCGCGCCCCCTTCGAGACCTGGTCCAACGCCTTCCTGAACCTGCCCTGCGCCGACTGGCCGGTGCGCGAGCGGCAGCAGCCAGTCACCGTCGGGGAAGCGCCGGACGGGCCGCTCCCGGGCACGCTCATCGTGGCGGCGGAACGGGACGGCGCGACTCCGTACCCCGGAGCGCTGGAGCTGCAACGGCGCCTGGGCGCCGGGGCCGCGCTGGTGACGGAGCGGGCGGCGGGCGCCCACGGCGTGGCCGGCGGACGCAACGCGTGCGTGGACCGGCATGTGGAGCGGTACCTGCTCACAGGGGCCACCCCGGGGTGGCGTGTGACATGTGCGCCGCATCCGGAGCCCGCACCGGTGACACTGGACGAGGGGGCAGCGAGCGCTCCCAGGGCGCTGCTGCCGCCACTCGTCTGAACTTCCGGGCGGGATCTCCGGCTGCGTCGTTTCGGGGGCAGGGCCTCCCGATCCACCGGAGGGCGCTCCCGTCGCGGGAGCGCGGTCGTCCTCCGGTCCTTCCCCCCAGGGGAGGTATCAGGCGAGCCCGGCCACCAGATCGGCGACGGACTTGCGGCGACCGGTGTAGAAGGGCACCTCTTCGCGGACGTGCATCCGCGCCTCGGAGGCACGCAGGTGACGCATGAGGTCGACGATGCGGTAGAGCTCGTCGGCCTCGAAGGCCAGCAGCCACTCGTAGTCGCCCAGGGAGAAGGAGGCGACGGTGTTGGCGCGCACGTCCGGGTAGCCGCGGGCCATCTTGCCGTGGTCGGCGAGCATGCGGCGGCGGTCCTCGTCGGGCAGCAGGTACCAGTCGTAGCTGCGCACGAACGGGTAGACGCTGACGTAGTCGCGGGCGACCTCGTCGGCCAGGAAGGCCGGGATGTGCGACTTGTTGAACTCGGCGGGGCGGTGCAGGGCCATGTTCGACCACACCGGCTCCAGCGCGCGGCCCAGCTTGGTGCGGCGGAACAGGTTGTAGGCGGTCTGCAGCTCGTCCGAGGTCTCGGCGTGCCACCAGATCATGATGTCCGCGTCGGCGCGCAGGCCGGAGACGTCGTAGGTGCCCCGGACGGTGATGTCCTTGGCGGCGAGCTGGTCGAACAGCTCCTGGACCTCGTCGGCGTAGCCGCTGCGGTCCTCCGGCAGGACGTCCTTCAGCTTGAAGACGGACCACAGGGTGTAGCGGATGACCTCGTTGAGGTCCTTCGCCTTCTTCCCCGCATTGGGAATCTTCTCTGGTGCAGTCATGTGTCCATTGTCCCGTGTGCTGATCAGTGGTCGGTGCCAGGGGTGGCCATCGAGGCCGTGACGGCGTCCGCCGCCTTTGCGGCACTGGCGATGCAGGCCGGGATCCCGACGCCGTCGTAGAGGGCTCCGCAGACCGCGAGGCCGGGCAGGGCGGCCACGGCCGCCCGGATCCGGGCGACGCGGGCGAGGTGGCCCACCGGGTACTGGGGCAGTCCGCCGTCCCAGCGGGTGACGGTGGACGCCACCGGGCGGGCGGCCAGCCCGACGGCCTCGCCGAGGTCGGTGAGGGAGACGTCGACGAGTTCCGCGTCCTCGCGCCCCAGATCGGCCTCGTCCCCGTGGCGGCCGACGGAGGTCCGCAGCAGGAAGAGGTCCGGATCGGCGCCGGCCCAGGCCCACTTGTTGCTGGAGAAGGTGGACGCCTTGATCGTGCGGCCGTCCACGGGCGGTACGAGGAACCCGCTGGCGCTCCCGTCGGCGATCGCGGGGGGCAGGTCGCGGCGGCGGAAGGCCAGGGTGACCAGGGCCATGGAGGCGTACTCGGCCTCGCGCAGCCCGGCGGCGGCCGCGGGGGCGAGGGGGTCGAGGAGCACGGCGGCCGGGGCGGCGGGGGTGGCGAGGACCACGCCGTCGGCGTCCAGGGCCTCGGTGTCGGTGGTGACCCGCCAGCCCCGGGGCGTACGGCTGACGGCGCGCGCGGGGGTGGAGGTGAGGAGGTGGGCCCCGGCGGCCCGGCAGGCGTCGGCGACGGCGAGCGGGAGCCGGCCGATGCCGCCGGAGATCCCGGCGAAGAAGGCGCCGGTGGCGCCGGCGCCGGTGACGGTGGTCCGCTCGGCGGCCGCGCGGGCCGCGGCCCCTTCCTGGAGGGCGCGGACGGCGGCGGTCAGGGTGGGGTGGGTGCGGACGGCGTCGAAGAGGGCGGGGACGGCGGCGCGCATCGAGATGCGGTAGGCGTCACCGGCGTAGACCCCGCCGAGCAGCGGTTCCACCAGCCGGTCCACGACCTCGCGGCCCATCCGGGCGGCGACGTACGCCCCGACGGCGACGTCCTCGCCCACCTCGGCGGGCGGCAGGCCGGTGTCGGCGCCGATCCGGGCCAGGCCCTCGGCGGACAGCACCCCGGAGGCGGCGAGCGGGGCCGTGTCGCCGGGGACGCCCATCACATGGCCGCGGGGCATGTCGCGCAGCGCGCCCCGGGTCCACAGCCGGGCGGTGGCCGTCGCCGGGGGCTGGAGGTCCTCGCCGAGGCCGACGGCTCGGGCCAGGTCCAGGGCCTCGGGGCGCCGGGCCAGGACGGACTCGGCCCCGAGGTCGACGGGCAGGCCGGCGAGCTCGCCCGCGTACAGCTTGCCGCCGAGGCGCGGGCCGGCCTCCAGGAGGGTGACGCGGACGCCGTCGGCGAGCAGCCGGTGGGCGGCCGCGAGGCCCGCGATGCCGCCGCCGATGACGACGACATGACGGGACGGGGCCGGCCGGCCCGTCCCGCTCGTGCGCGCGCCCGCTTCCGTACGCGTGTCCGCTTCGTGCATGGACCCATGGTCGCAGACCGGCCGCCGCGGCCAGAACGCGTCCGAGGCCCGAACGTGACCGCATCGGAACCGGGTCGGGATCCGGGAGGCGAAACCCGGGGCGGCGACGCGTACGTCGAAGCGGTGACATCCGCCGCACATCCGGGGGTACTTGACGATGCACACGTTCAGCGGACGGCACCGCGCGACGGCCGCCCTGGCCGGCCTGGCCCTCGCCGGAGGGCTCGCGCTCGCGGGCTGCGGCGCCGGAGACGGGACCTCCTCCTCCGCCCGCCCGGCCGCGGCGGGGCCCGGGGAGGCGGCCCAGGGCAAGCCGGGAGCGGGGGCGGCCGCTTCCCCGGCGGCCCAGGGCCAGGCCCCGGCCCCCGTCCGGCCGAACGTCATCCGTACGGGGAAGCTGGGCATCGAGACGGCCGAGCCGCAGAAGGCCGTCGCCGCCGCCCGGACGGCGGCCGAGGGCGCGGGCGGCTACGTGGGCGCGGAGACCACCGACCGGGGCGCTGACGGGCGCGTCACCTCCACGCTGACCCTGCGGGTGCCCGGGGAGCGGTTCGACGCGGTGCTGGCCGCTGTGGAGGGCAGCGGGAAGCTGCTGAACCGGAAGGTGGAGGCGCAGGACGTCACCGAGAAGGTCGCCGATGTCGACAGCCGGGTGAAGTCGCAGCAGGCCAGCGTGGCGCGGGTGCGGGAGATGATGGAGAAGGCGTCCGCGCTCAGTGATGTGGTCATGCTGGAGAGCGAGCTGAGCCGGCGCCAGTCGGACCTGGAGTCCCTGCTGGCCCAGCAGAACGCGCTGAAGGACCAGACCGCCATGGGCACGATCACGGTGTCGGTCTCGCAACCCGCTCCGGCGCCGGTGGAGAAGGAGCCCAAGGACGGTCGGCGGCCGGGCCTGGGCGATGCCCTGGCCGGCGGCTGGTCGGTGTTCGTACGGCTCGTGGGCTACCTCGGGCTCGCGGTCGCGGCGGTGCTGCCCTTCGCCGTCACCGCCGCCCTGCTGGCCTTCGGGTTCCGGGTCTACCGCAGGTTCCGCCCGGCGAAGCCGGGGACGGGCCCGCGGTGGATCCTCGTACCCCGCCGGGCCGCAGGGCCGGCCCCGGCTCCGGCGGCCGGCGCGGAGGGCGGCACGGAGGGCGGCGAGGACTGACGGCCCGTCCGCCCGTAGCGTGTCCCCGTACTGGACAGACGACGGCGCACGGCGCGGAGGGCGGACGAGAGATGGCGGCGGAACGACTGGTGGTGGTCGGCGGTGACGCGGCGGGAATGTCCGCCGCCTCCCAGGCACGGCGGCTCAAGGGGCCCGGGGAGCTGGAGATCGTCGCCTTCGAGCGCGGGCACTTCACCTCGTACTCGGCCTGCGGCATCCCCTACTGGATCGGCGGCCAGGTCGCCGAGCGGGACGACCTGGTCGCCCGCACCCCCGAGGAGCACCGCGCCCGGGACATCGACCTGCGCACCCGCACGGAGGTCCTGGAGCTGGACCTGCCGGGCCGCCGGGTGCGCGCCCGGGACCTGGACAGCGGCGAGGAGTCCTGGACGGGCTGGGACAAGCTGGTCCTGGCGACCGGCGCCCGCCCGGTCCGCCCGAAGCTGCCGGGGATCGGCGCGCACGGGGTGCACGGGGTGCAGACCCTGGACGACGGCCAGCGCCTGATGGACTCCCTGGAGCGGACGCCGGGCCGCCGGGCGGTGGTGGTCGGCGCGGGCTACATCGGCGTGGAGATGGCCGAGGCCCTGGTGCACCGGGGCTACGAGGTCACCGTCCTGCACCGGGGCCCGCAGCCGATGGCCACGCTGGACCCGGACATGGGCGCCCTGGTGCACAGCGCGATGAACGCCATGGGCATCGTGACGGTCTCCGGCGCCGAGGTGGTGAAGATCCTCGCGGACGAGGAGGGCCGGGCCCGGGCGGTGGCCACGGCGACGGGGGACGAGTACCCGGCGGACGTGGTGGTCCTCGGCCTCGGCGTGGAGCCGCGCACCGCACTGGCCCGGGAGGCGGGACTGCCGCTCGGGGAGTCGGGGGGCCTGCTGACGGACCTGTCGATGCGGGTCCGGGGCCACGAGGACGTCTGGGCGGGCGGCGACTGCGTGGAGGTGCTGGACCTGGTGGCGGGCCGCGACCGGCACATCCCGCTGGGCACCCACGCCAACAAGCACGGCCAGGTGATCGGCTCCAACGTGGGCGGGGGCTACGCGACCTTCCCCGGCGTGGTCGGCACGGCGGTCAGCAAGGTCTGCGACCTGGAGATCGCCCGGACGGGCCTGCGCGAGAAGGACGCGCTGGCGGCGGGGCTGCGCTTCGTGACGGCCGCGATCCGCTCGACCAACACCGCCGGGTACTACCCGGGGGCGGCGGAGATGACGGTGAAGATGCTGGCGGAGCGGCGCACCGGGCGGCTGCTGGGCGTCCAGATCGTGGGCGGCGCCGGCTCCGCGAAGCGGGTGGACATCGCGGCGGTGGCCCTCACGGCCGGGATGACGGTGGACCAGGTCGTCACCCTGGACCTGGGCTACGCCCCGCCGTTCTCCCCGGTCTGGGACCCGGTCCTGGTCGCGGCCCGCAAGGCCGTCTCGGCGGTGCGGGCCGCGGGGGTGTAGCGCGCGGACGCTAGCGCTGCGTGCGGGTGTGGACGTAGTCCACCAGGCGGGTCAGGGCGTCGGGGTCCGTCGTGGGCAGGACGCCGTGGCCCAGGTTGAAGACGTGGCCCTCCAGGCCCGCCGCCGCGGCCAGGACCTCGTCCGTCTTGGCCTCGACGGCCTCCGGGGTGGAGAACAGGACGGCGGGGTCCAGGTTGCCCTGGAGCGCCTTGCCGGGGCCCACCCGGCGGGCGGCCTCGTCCAGCGCGACCCGGTAGTCCACGCCGACGACGTCCGCCCCGGCCTCGCCCATCAGGCCGAGCAGCTCGCCGGTGCCCACGCCGAAGTGGATGCGCGGGACGCCGTAGGAGGCGACGGACTCGAGGACCTTCGCCGACGCCGGCATCACCGAGCGGCGGTAGTCCGCCGGGGACAGCGCGCCGACCCAGGAGTCGAAGAGCTGGACGGCGGAGGCGCCGGCCTCGATCTGGACCTTGAGGAAGGCGGAGGTGATCTCCGCGAGGCGGTCGAGGAGGGCCGACCACAGCTCCGGGTCCCCGTACATCAGGGCCTTGGTGTGCTCGTGGTTCTTGGACGGACCGCCCTCGACGAGGTAGCTCGCGAGGGTGAAAGGCGCACCGGCGAAGCCGATCAACGGCGTGCCGCCGAGTTCACCCGTGAGCATGCCGATCGCCTCGGTGACGTAGCGGACGTCCTCCGGGGTGAGGTCGCGCAGCTGTGCGAGGTCCTCGCGGCGGCGGATGGGCTGGGCGACGACCGGGCCGATGCCGGGCTTGATGTCGAGGTCCACGCCGATGGCCTTGAGCGGCACGACGATGTCGGAGAAGAAGATCGCCGCGTCCACGCCGTGGCGCCGCACGGGCTGGAGGGTGATCTCGGTGACCAGGTCCGGGCGCATGCAGGACTCCAGCATGGCCGTGCCCTCGCGGACCTTGCGGTACTCGGGCAGTGAGCGGCCGGCCTGCCTCATGAACCACACGGGGGTGTGCGGCACCGGCTCGCGCCGGCATGCCTTCAGGAAGGCGGAATCGTACGTCTGACTCGGCTGGCCCTGCGGGCTGGTAGTGGCGCTCACGCGGCAAATCTTCGCACGTATGAAGAAGAGCCCGCCCCGGGGCGGGTGTCCCTGCGCCGCACGGGCGCCCGTTCCGCCTAGTCTTCCCGGCATGGCTGCGGCTCAGGGACGATTTTCAGATGGCGCTGACGGTATGGACGGCGCGAAGGAGAGCTCGGTCCCGCTCCCGTTCCGACGGGCGGTCGACGGCTTGCGCAAGGCACGGCTGCGGCCCGGGATCGAGATCGACCCCACGAAACCGCCCCAGCGGCTGGCCCCGTACGCGTACGCGCTGGAAGCCGCGGTCGTGGACGGGGAGGACGACCTGGCCGACGGCCGGCTGATCCTGCTGCACGATCCGTCCGGGCACGACGCCTGGCAGGGCACCTTCCGGCTGGTGACGCTGGTACGGGCGGAGCTGGAGCCCGAGATGGCCGCGGACCCGCTGCTGCCCGAGGTCAGCTGGTCCTGGCTGACCGGGGCGCTGGAGGCGCGCGGGCTGGCGTACGGGGAGCCCAGCGGCACGGTGACGAGGGCGAGCTCGCACTACTTCGGCGGGCTCGGCGAGCGGCGTCCGGCGACCCAGATCGAGATCCGGGCCTCCTGGACGCCCCGGGAGGGGGTGGGCGGGGTGCCGGACACCTCCGCGCACCTGGCGGCCTGGTGCGAGCTGCTGTGCCAGGTCGCGGGGCTGCCGCCGGTGGGGCCGGCGGAGGGCGCGCCGGGCGTGGTGTCCCTGCCACAGCGGCGCGGTCCGCACCACCCGTAGCGGGCGGCCCCGTACGGCTGTCCGGAGGGTGCGGGGGACATGCGGGCGGTGTCCGGCGGCGGGGAGCGATCGTTCACGGTCGTGACGGAGGGTCAAAGCCTTGCGGTGATGCGGGCTTCTGATCATCCCTTGATCGATCGTGCGTCCGAATTGCCCGAATTGTTACTCACCAAATCGTGATCATTCCCTAAAGCCGGGCGGGTGACGTGCCGAAGGAGTCAGTGACCATCCGCACGGCGCACCGGCTTCCTTCCCCGAGCCGGCCCGTCCCGCCACTCCCCCAGGAGGCTCAGGTGTCCGTTCTTCTCGAGCAGCCCGCAAGCCTGGTCGCCTACCGTCCCAACAAGCCGACGGCCATGGTCGTCGTGGCCGACCCGCGCGTCCGCTCCACCGTGACGCGCCATCTGTGGGCCCTCGGGGTCCGCGACGTGATCGAGGCGTCGTCCATCGCGGAGGCCCGCCCCCGCGTCGGCAGCCCGCGCGACATCTGCGTGGCCGACGTCCACCTGCCGGACGGCTCCGGTCTCACCCTGCTGTCCGAGACCCGCGCCGCCGGCTGGCCGAACGGCCTGGCCCTGTCCGCCGCCGATGACATCGGTGCCGTCCGCAACGCCCTCGCGGGCGGTGTGAAGGGCTACGTGGTCACCGGCACCCGTACCAACATCGGCCTCCCCTCCCGGCCCGGCGCCGCCCCCATCGGTGCCGCCGCCGCCCGTATGCACCGCCGCCCCCCGGGTGCCCCGAGCCACCCGGGCGGCTACCGCGAGCTGTCCGGCCGCGAGGTCGAGGTCCTGCGCCTCGTCGCGGAGGGCCAGTCCAACAAGGCCATCGGCGTCTCGATGGGCCTGTCCGCCCTGACCGTCAAGTCCCACCTCGCCCGCATCGCCCGCAAGCTCGGCACGGGCGACCGCGCCGGCATGGTCGCCGTCGCACTGCGGACGGGAATCATCCACTGATCCGGCCCTGAGCCCACCGGGCCGGAGCCGGCGATCCCGGCAGGGCCCGTACCCTCCCCCTCGCGCCCGTCGACGGAACGTTCCGGCGACGGGCGCGTCACATACCCGGATACCCTTGACCGGTGACCGACGCCCAAGAGACCGCAGCACACCTGCGCACCACCACCGGGGGCGGCCCCCCGGACGAAGAGGTTTCGTCCGATGGGCTGCCGATTCCCCTGCTGGAGCCCCGTGAGGGCATCCCGCCCGTCGTGGCCGACGCCGAGGCGCTCGCCGAGGTCGTCGCGGCCTTCGCCGCGGGCAGCGGACCCGTCGCCGTCGATGCCGAGCGCGCCTCCGGCTACCGCTACGGGCAGCGCGCCTACCTGGTGCAGCTGCGCCGCGAGGGCGCGGGTTCGGCGCTGATCGACCCGGTCGGCTGCCCGGACCTCTCCGCCCTGGGCGAGGCCCTGTCCGGCACCGAGTGGATCCTGCACGCCGCCACCCAGGACCTGCCCTGCCTGCGCGACATAGGCATGACGCCCACCACCCTGTTCGACACCGAGCTGGCGGGCCGCCTGGCCGGCTTCCCGCGGGTCGGGCTCGGCGCGATGGTCGAGGGCGTCCTCGGCTACGTGCTGGAGAAGGGACACTCCGCCGTCGACTGGTCCACCCGCCCGCTGCCCGAGCCCTGGCTGCGCTACGCCGCGCTGGACGTGGAGCTGCTGGTCGACCTGCGGGACGCGCTGGAGAAGGAGCTGGACCGGCAGGGCAAGCTGGAGTGGGCCCGCCAGGAGTTCGACGCCATCGCCTCCGCCCCGCCCGCCCCGCCGCGCAAGGACCCCTGGCGCCGTACGTCCGGTATGCACAAGGTGCGCCGGCGCCGGCAGATGGCCGTGGTGCGGGAGCTGTGGGAGGCCCGCGACCGGATCGCGCAGCGCCGCGACGTCTCGCCGGGCAAGGTGCTGGGTGACGCCGCGATCGTCGAGGCGGCGCTGGCCGTTCCGGCGAACGTGCACGCGCTGTCCGCCCTGCCGGGGTACGGGCAGCGGATGGGCCGGCGTCAGCTGGAGCAGTGGATGGCCGCCGTGGACCGGGCGAAGGCCCTGCCGGAGAGCGAGCTGCCGCAGCCCGGCGCCGCCCCGTCGGGCCCGCCGCCGCCGCGCGCCTGGGCGGACAAGGACCCGGCCGCCGCGGCCCGGCTGTCGGCGGCCCGTGCGGCCGTCTCGGCGCTGGCGGAGGGGCTGAACCTCCCCCAGGAGAACCTGATCGCCCCCGACACGGTCCGCCGGCTGTGCTGGGAGCCGCCCCGCCGGATCGACACGGACGCGGTGGCCGAGGCCCTGGCGGGCTACGGCGCCCGCCCGTGGCAGGTCGAGCAGGTCACCCCGGCCCTGGTGACGGCCCTGGTGTCGGCCGCCTCCTGACCCGTGTCCCACCCGAGAGCCCCCGTCCCCGCAGTGCGGACGGGGGCTCTTCGCGTGCGGGGCGGGTCCCCTCACGGTGTGACCTTCGCCGCTGTTCGGGGCGGGGGTGTGCACATGGGTTACCCGCAAGTAGCATGGGCCGGGTGAGCGGGCGCTCAGTCCAGACGGAGCGCTCCGCCGCGCAGCAGTGCACACCCGCACCTGGAGGAGAGCCAACGTGCCTCGTACCGTCAGGGACGTCGTCTTCGTCGACGGCGTCCGCACCCCGTTCGGCAAGGCGGGCCCGAAGGGCATCTACCACGAGACCCGCGCCGACGACCTCGTCGTGAAGGCGATCCGGGAGCTGCTGCGCCGCAACCCGGACCTGGACCCCAAGAAGATCGACGAGGTCGCCATCGCCGCGACCACGCAGATCGGTGACCAGGGCCTGACGCTGGGCCGCACGGCCGGCATCCTCGCGGGCCTCCCGCAGTCCGTCCCGGGCTACTCCATCGACCGCATGTGCGCCGGCGCGCTGACCGCCGTGACCGCCGTCGCGGGCGGTGTGGCCTTCGGTGCGTACGACGTCGCCCTCGCCGGCGGTGTCGAGCACATGGGCCGCCACCCCATGGGTGAGGGCGTGGACCCCAACCCGCGCTTCGTCTCCGAGAAGCTGGTCGACGAGTCCGCCCTGTTCATGGGCATGACCGCCGAGAACCTGCACGACCGGTACCCCACGATCACCAAGCTCCGCGCCGACGAGTACGCCGTGCGCTCGCAGGAGAAGGCCGCCAAGGCGTACGCCGACGGCAAGATCCAGCAGGACCTGGTGCCGATCTCGGTGCGCAACACCAACGCGGAGGCCGGTGAGACGGGCTGGGGCCTGGTCACCGCCGACGAGCCGATGCGCCCGGGCACCACGCTGGAGAACCTGGCCGGCCTGAAGACCCCGTTCCGTACGCACGGCCGGGTCACCGCGGGCAACGCCGCCGGTCTCAACGACGGTGCCACCGCCGCGATCATCGCCTCCGAGGACTTCGCCCGCGAGAACAACCTCCCGGTCAAGATGCGCCTCGTCTCGTACTCCTTCGCGGGCGTCGAGCCGGAGGTCATGGGCTACGGCCCGATCCCGGCCACCGAGAAGGCCCTCGCCCAGGCGGGCCTGTCCATCGAGGACATCGGCCTGTTCGAGATCAACGAAGCCTTCGCGGTCCAGGTCCTCGCGTTCCTGGAGCACTACGGCATCGCCGACGACGACGCCCGCGTCAACCAGTACGGCGGCGCGATCGCCTTCGGCCACCCGCTGGCCTCCTCCGGCGTCCGCCTGATGACGCAGCTGGCCCGCCAGTTCGAGGAGCAGCCGCACGTCCGCTACGGCCTGACCACGATGTGCGTCGGCTTCGGCATGGGCGCCACCGTCATCTGGGAGAACCCGCACTTCGACGCCGAGGGAGACTCCAAGTGAGCACCACCGCTGAGCTCCTGAAGGGCGCGGCCGAGCTGTTCCCGGACGAGGTCGTCACGTCCGCGCACGTCCGCCACCTGGACCTGCCGTTCGGCGCCGGGCGCTTCGCGCTCATCACGCTGGACAACGGCTTCGACCACACCAAGCCGACCACCTTCGGCCCGCAGTCCCTCGCCAACCTCAACGCGGCGATCGACCAGGTCGAGCAGGAGGCCCTCGCGGGCTCCGTCGTCGGCGTGGGCATCACCGGCAAGCCGTTCATCTTCGCGGTCGGCGCCGACCTCAAGGGCGTCGAGCTGCTGAAGAACCACGACGAGGCGCTGGCCATCGGCAAGGGAGGCCACGACGTCTTCAAGCGCCTGGCCGCGCTGGCCGTGCCCACCTTCGCGTACTACAACGGCGCGGCGATGGGCGGCGGTGTCGAGGTCGGTCTGCACTGCACCTACCGCACCGTCTCGAAGGCCATCCCGGCCTTCTCCCTGCCCGAGGTCTTCCTCGGCCTGGTTCCGGGCTGGGGCGGCTGCGCCCTGCTGCCGAACCTGATCGGCGCGGAGCGCGCGGTCTCGGTGATCATCGAGAACTCGCTCAACCAGAACCGCCAGCTCAAGGGCAAGCAGGTCTTCGAGCTCGGGATCGCCGACGCGATCTTCGAGGGCGCCGACTTCCTGGAGCAGTCCCTGATCTGGACCGCGAAGGTCCTGGGGGGCGAGACCGAGGTCGTACGGGCCGAGATCGACCGCGGTGACGCGTGGGACGCGGCCGTCGCCAAGGGCCGCTTCATCGCGGACTCCAAGGTGCACGGCGCCGCCCCGGCCGCCTACCGCGCGCTGGACATCATCGCCGCGGCCAAGGACGGCGACCTCCAGGCCGGCTTCGACGCCGAGGACAAGGCGCTCGCCGACCTCATCATGGGCGGCGAGCTGCGCTCGGGCATCTACGCCTTCAACCTGGTCCAGAAGCGCGCCAAGCGCCCGGCCGGCGCCCCGGACAAGTCCCTGGCCCGTCCGGTCACCAAGGTCGGCGTGGTCGGCGCGGGCCTGATGGCCTCGCAGCTGGCGCTGCTGTTCCTGCGCCGCCTGGAGGTGCCGGTGGTGCTCACCGACATCGACCAGGAGCGCGTGGACAAGGGTGTGGGCTACGTCCACGCCGAGATCCAGAAGCTGCTGGCCAAGGGCCGGATCAACCAGGACAAGGCCAACCGCCTGACCGCCCTGGTCACCGGTGTCCTGGACAAGGCCGAGGGCTTCGCGGACGCGGACTTCATCATCGAGGCCGTGTTCGAGGAGATGTCCGTCAAGCAGAAGGTGTTCGCGGAGGTCGAGGCGGTCGCCCCGGCGCACGCGATCCTCGCCACCAACACCTCCTCGCTGTCGGTGTCGGAGATGGCCTCCAAGCTCCAGCACCCGGAGCGCGTGGTCGGCTTCCACTTCTTCAACCCGGTCGCGATCCTCCCGCTGCTGGAGATCGTCCGCGGTGAGCAGACGGACGACGCCTCGCTGGCCACCGCCTTCGGTGTCGCCAAGAAGCTGAAGAAGACGGCCGTGCTGACGAAGGACGCCCCGGCGTTCGTCGTGAACCGCATCCTGACCCGCTTCATGGGCGAGATCCAGAACGTCATCGACGAGGGCACCCCGGTGGCCACCGCCGAGAAGGCCATCGAGCCGCTCGGCCTGCCGATGTCGCCGCTGGTGCTGCTGGAGCTCGTCGGGCCGGCGATCGGCCTGCACGTCTCCGAGACCCTCAACCGGGCCTTCCCGGAGCGCTTCACCGTCTCCCCGAACCTCAAGCGGGTCGTCGAGGCCGGCAAGCGCGGGTTCTACGTCTACGACTCCGGCAAGCCGGAGCTGGACCCCGAGGTCGCCGCGCTCCTGGTGCAGGGCGACTCCGTCCTGACGGAGGAGCAGGTCCGCGACCGTGTCCTGGACGCGGTGGCGCAGGAGATCGGTCTGATGCTGGAGGAGGGTGTCGTGGCCGAGGCCCAGGACATCGACCTCTGCCTCATCACCGGTGCGGGCTGGCCCTTCCACCTGGGCGGCATCACCCCGTACCTGGACCGTGAGGGCGTCTCCGAGCGGGTGAACGGCAAGAAGTTCCTCGCCCCGGGCGTCGCGAGCGTCCCGGCGTAACGCCACGGAACCACGAGAGGGCCCCGTCCGCAGCGGTTCGCGGACGGGGCCCTCTCGCGTGGTTCACCTCCGGCCGAGCCGGCCGCCCTTGACCAGGCGCTGCGCGGCCGGCGACGCGGGGTTGATGCTCAGCGCCCGCTGGCCGGCCTGGCGGCGCAGGTCGTCCCCGTGCCGGCCGAGCTTGGCCGCGGTCTCGGCGATCCGCAGCCAGACCAGGGCGCGCCCGCTGTCCTCGGAGATCTGGACGGCCCGCTCGATCCGCCGCCGGGCCTGGTCGGTCTCCTTGCGGCGGATGTGGGCCTGGGCCATGCCCAGGAGCAGGTCGAGGTTCTCCTGCTCGGCGAGCAGCCGGGCGCCGACCTCCAGGACGCCCCGGTCGTCCTTGGCCTCCAGCAGGGAGGCGAACCCGCTCATCGTGATGTCGGTGAAGGGGACCTCGTCCGGCCGGCTGCGCTCGCCGGTGCTGCGCAGGGTCCAGCCGAGGCCGCGCCGCCACTTCCAGGTGCGCGGGCCGGGCAGTTCCAGACGGGTGCGGGTGCGCTCGTTGAAGTGCATGGCCAGCTCGGGCCGGCCCTCCCACTGGTCGACGGCCGCGGCGATGTACTGCTCCGCCACCGGGCGCAGGAAGGCGTACCGCTTGGGCTGCATGCAGTACCCGACGGCCTGGACGTACGGGGTGACCTCGGTGCGGATGTGCTCCACGTCGAGGATCCGGTCCGCCGGGGCGGCCGTCGGCACGTCCAGGTCGGGAACCAGGGCGTGGGTGAGGGTGGCGGGGATGCGGTTGCTGTTGGCGTAGGGCCGCATCCGCCGGACGACCTCCAGCGCGCCGATCTGCGCGACGGGGATCCCGTACAGGGCGCGGGCGGTGAACAGGCCGGTGGAGAAGCAGCCGATCACCTGGCGGGGGCGCAGGTACGCGAAGACGGTCTCGGCGAGGACGGGGACGTCCAGGACGAGGAAGGGGACGCCGGCCTCCCTGGCGGCCCCGGCGAGGGCGTCGGAGAGGCTGGAGGGGGCGCTGGGGTGGGGTTTGAAGACCACGCAGGTGTGGCCGAGCCGTACCGCGTGCTCGAACATGCGCCGGTGCAGCTCCTCCTCTTCCTCCTCGGTGAGGATGCCGAGGGGGGAGAGGTACTGGCCGAGGAGGAGCGCGGTCTGCGGGCCGAGTCCGGCGAGCTGCGGCGGGATCACCCGGTCGAGGATCGGGCGGCACTCCTCGGTGAGCTCCGCCATCAGCTTGAGGACGGCGCCGGTGTGCACGGGCTGCGAGGGGGTCCCGTACTCGGTGAGGAGCATGGGGAGCAGAGTGGGGATCAGGTCGAGGTAGAGGACCTGTTCGATGCGGCCGTGGAGGGAGCGGGGCAGGTCGTTGCGGGTGGGGCCGTAGCTCATGACCCCGTCGGCGTACACGGCGAGGCTGGCGTCGGAGAAGATCTTGCAGAGGGTCTGGGCGGGTTTGACCTGGATGGACTCGACGACGAGTTCCAGGGGGCCCGGCCGGATGCCCATCTTCTCCCCCATGACGGTGCGCCAGAGGGGGGCGTCCTCGTCGCGGGGGGCCCACAGCGCGGGGTGGAAGGGGTAGATGAGGTCGTTCCAGTAGACGACGCGGTGGAAGCGCTTCAGGACGGCGGCGGCGCCGGGCATGTGGTGCAGCGGCGTGGCGACCTCGGGGATGTCGACGTTGTTGCAGACGAGCAGGATGCGCTCGCGGTCGTCCCGGCCGAGCTGGCCGGCGTCGATGGCGGCGGCCACCGTCATGGCGCCGTAGAGGGTGGAGGCGGCGAAGATACGGGTCATCGGGCGGCGGCACCCTGGTGCTGGGACATCAGTGCCCTGAGCTTGTTCACGCGTGCGGAGTCCATTCCTGCCAGGGTCCCTTCCAGGATGTCCTGGGGAAGGTCGAAGAGGGTCTGCGCGCCGCGTTCCCACAGGAGCGCGCGGGTGAGTTCCTCGTAGTCCTCGGCGCGGTCCAGGTGAATGACGATGAGCGCGCACAGGGTGCGCATCGCCTTGAACGACAGTTCATATCCGCGCGGGTGGCGGGCCAGCTCGTCGAAAATCAGCCGGAAGGCGGGAAGGAAGTCCAGCTGCCGTTCGTCGGGGACCTTGGTGAGCGAAGTGGAGACGTCCCGGCGGTAGAAGATGCCGTGGAGGTCGACCACGCCGAAGGAGCGCATCCGCAGGTGCAGCTTGTAGAACCAGGGCCGGTCCTCGGCGGTGCGCAGGGACTCGTCGAAGAACAGCGCGTCGGCCTCGCGCAGGCGTTCGCGGTCGTAGATGCCGGCCCAGGACTGCGGGTAGTCCATGAAGGTGGAGGCGTCGACCGGGCCTATGTAGTCCGCGGGATTCAGCGGAAGGGCCCTGGGGGCGAGCGGAGCCGCCACTATCTTGCGTTTCCGCCCGTACACCCGGACATGGCCGGTGCGCAGGAAATCGACGCCGGACTGGCTCATCCAGCCGACGAGCTGGGCGAGATATCCGGGTGCGTACCAGTCGTCCCCGTCGAGGAAGGTGACAAAACGTCCGCGGGCCGCGGCCAGACCTATGTTGCGGGTCGCGGAAATTCCCAGGTTGTGTTCGTTGCGGATGAGGACGGCGCCGGGAATGCCGGGCACCGTCTCCCGCAGGACCTCTGATGTCCCGTCAACGGACGCGTCGTCCACCACGATGAACTCGAAGTCCTCCCGGGCATTCAGAGCCAAGGACTTGAGCGCCGTCCGACAGAAGTCGCGCACGTCACACATCGCGACGATTACCGAAAGGGTCACCATCGGCCGGCACCCACCTTCTCCCCATTCACCGACACTGGCGCCATCATGTCAGAGCCTCCCGGAGAACCCGAACGGCGCTTGGGGTGTGACGTACAACTCCCCCGGGGGTCGAGGCCAATTCGTGACACATAAGGCTCAGGTGAGGAGGTAAGGTCTAACGGGCCGAGCGGCCATCCCGCCCGTGTCCGTGCCCGGCTGCGGCCCTGCCGACGGCAGTCGGGCTTCGCCGACCGACCGGGAATCCACCAGTGCGCATCCACGTGCTCGCAGACTCCGACACCCGCTGGAAATGGGGTGCGGGGCTGGCGGTGGGGCTGGCGCCGGGCAGCGAGGTCCACGCGCACATGCTGCGCGGCCGCAGCACACCCACGGCGCGCCAGCTGGCGGAGGTCGGCATCACCCCCTCCTCCCTCACCGAGACCACGCTCGCCGAGTTCGCGGCCCAGCCCTCGCTCGCCACCGCGGACGTGATCATCCTGGGCACGGTCGGCGGCGCCACCCACGCGGCCCTGCACGCGCTGGCCCACCGTTTCGCCGGCGCCGCGCACCGGCCGGTGCTGATGACCGGATATGTCGGCGTGGTCTACGAGAAGATGGCCGACGGCCTGCTGCTGCGCGCGGGCGCCGATATCGTCCTCGCCAACAGCCCTTTCGACAGGCGCCGTTTCACCGAGGTGTACGAACCTCTCGGAATTCCCGCCTCCAGCATCGTGCAGACGGCGCTGCCCTTTCTCGACCAGAGGCCCTACGACCCGGCCCGGACTTTCGCCGAACACCCCTATACCGTGTGTTTCGCCGTGCAGCCCTCCGTGCCCGCGGACCGCGGTGGACGCCTTTATCTGCTGCGCCGCGCGATATCCCACGCCCGGCTGCGGCCCGGGCGTGACGTCCTGGTCAAACTCCGTAGCCGGCCGGGTGAGGCGACCACCCATGTGGAGGCGTACCACTATCAGGTCCTGGCGGAGCAGCTGGACGAACCGCTGCCGCCCAACCTGCATTTCGTGTACGGGAACATGTCGCAGACCCTCGACCGCACCGATCTCCTGGTGACCGTGAGTTCCACGGCCGCCCTCGAATCCATGCACCGGGGAATGCCGACCGCCATCCTGAGTGATCTCGGCGTACGGGAGATCCACGGCAACCATTACTTCACGGGTTCGGGCTGCGTCACCGACTGGACCGCCATAGACGAGGGCGCGGCCCCGATCGCGAACGAGGCGTGGACGGTCGACCAGGGAATCCGTTCCACCGATCCCTTCGGGGAACTCCGCGACCGGATCGCCGCGTTGCGCGGCCGCCCGCTGCCGCCGATCTCCCCCTACTACACCGCCGCGAGCGCCCCGGAATACGTCGGAACGCTGCTGCGCCGCCGGGGCCTCAATCCGGACGGCTCCCCCGGTGCGGGCGCCGCCGCGGCCCGTTCCCGCGGCCCGATGAAGCGCACCTCGCGGCGCGTGCTCAAGGTGGCCTACCAGTTCGGGGTCCAGCGCGTGGCCCCGAAGATCCAGCAGTGGGGCGGCGTATGAGCCTCCCCTCCCCCTCCCAGGAGAGCAGCCCTGTGAACGTCACCGCCGTCATACCCGCCCGGGGCGGATCGAAGGGCATCCCCGGCAAGAACGTCGCCGAGGTCGGCGGGGTCCCGCTGGTGGCCCGCGCCGTACGGGCCTGCCTGGGCGCCGCCCGGGTGACCCGGGTGGCGGTGTCCACCGACGACCCGGCCATCGCCCGGGCCGCCCGGGAGGCCGGCGCCGAGGTGGTGGACCGTCCCGCCGAGCTGGGCTCGGACCGGGCGTCCAGCGAGTCGGCGCTGCTGCACGCGCTGGACCTGCTGGAGGAACGTCACGCCGAAACCGTGGACGTCCTGGTCTTCGTCCAGTGCACCAGCCCCTTCCTCACCTCCGAGGAGGTGGACGAGGCGGTCCTGGCGATCGTCCGCGACGGCGCCGACTCCGCCTTCACCGCCGTGCCCTTCCACGGCTTCCTATGGACCGCCGACCCCGGCGCCGGGCCCGGCCACCGGGCGCGGGGCGTCAACCACGACAGCGCGGTCCGGCTGCGCCGCCAGGACCGCAGGCCCGAGTACCTGGAGTCGGGCGCCGTCTACGCGATGCGCGCCGAGGGCTTCCGGCGCAGCGGCCACCGCTTCTTCGGCCGGACCCAGCTCGTCCCCACCGCCCCCGAGCGGGCCATCGAGCTCGACGAGCCCGGGGACCTCGACCGGGCCCGGGCCCTGGCCCCGCTCCTGGACCCCCCGCAGACTTCGGCGAGCCCCTCGCCGCAACCCCAGCAGTACCCCGGAAAGGAACTCTGAACAGTGGTGCACAGCAACCGGATCCGCCGTATCGGCGACAGGGAGGTCGGCGCCGGCCGGCCCGCCTACGTGATCGGTGAGATCGGGATCAACCACAACGGCGAGCTGGCCAACGCCATCGCGCTCATCGACGCCGCCGCCGACGCCGGCTGTGACGCGGTCAAGTTCCAGAAGCGCACCCCCGAGATATGCACCCCCCGCGACCAGTGGGACATCGAGCGGGACACCCCCTGGGGCCGTATGACGTACATCGACTACCGCCACCGCGTCGAGTTCGGCGAGGACGAGTACCGGGCGATCGACGAGCACTGCGCGCAGCGCGGCATCGACTGGTTCGCCTCCCCGTGGGACACCGAGGCCGTCACCTTCCTGGAGAAGTTCGACGTGCCCGCCCACAAGGTGGCCTCCGCCTCCCTGACCGACGACGAGCTCCTCCTGGCCCTGCGCGCCACGGGCAAGACGGTGATCCTGTCCACCGGTATGTCCACCCCGCAGCAGATCCGGCACGCGGTGGAGGTGCTCGGCAGCGAGAACATCATCCTGCTGCACGCCACCTCCACCTACCCGGCCAGGGCCGAGGAGCTCAACCTGCGGGTGATCAACAGCCTGGAGGCGGCCTACCCCAACGTTCCGATCGGCTACTCCGGCCACGAGACGGGCCTGCAGACCACCGTGGCCGCCGTCGCCATGGGTGCCTGCGCGGTCGAGCGGCACATCACCCTCGACCGGGCCATGTGGGGCTCCGACCAGGCCGCCTCCGTCGAGCCCGGCGGCCTCGCCCGCCTCGTGCGCGACATCCGCACCATCGAGACCGCCCTCGGCGACGGCGTCAAGAAGGTCTACGACTCCGAGCTCGGCCCCATGAAGAAGCTCCGCCGCGTCCAGGGCACGCTGTCCGCCGAGGGCGTGACGGCCTCGGCATGAGCGAGACCCTCGCCCTGGTGGAGAGCCCGGCTCAACTACTGAATGTCCTGGAGTGGGCCCACTCCCACCCGGGCGAGGCAGCGTCCCTCACCATCGCCGTCCTCCAGCCGGTGGACCCGCGCTCGCGCGCCCAGGTCCGCCGGCTGTGCCGGTTCGCCTCGCAGGCCAAGGTGGCCTGGCGGCGCTACGAGGTCCGCGCGGGGTACCTGGGGAGGGCCGGCGAGCTGGTGCGCCTCGGCCGGGCCGTGGCGGCGGCCCGGCGCCTGGTGATCGGGGACCTGTTCTCGCGCACCATCCAGCTGCTGCTGCCGCGCTCGCGGGCCCGCGAGGTGGTCGTCGTCGACGACGGCACGGCCACCACCGAGCTGGTGGCCCTCCTGACCAGCGGTCAGCAGCTGACCCGGTGGCACCAGGGTGACGCCCGCTCCGCCAAGGGCGGCCCGGTGAACAAGTGGCTGGCCCGCGAGGAGCTGGAGCGGGCCGTCTTCTTCACCTGCATGCCGGTGGCCGCGCCGCCCGGCGCCGAGGTGCGGCCCAACGAGTACGCCTGGAGCCGGGCCACCTTCGGCCCGGCGCGCCCCCGGCCCGGTGCGGACCTGGCGGGCAGTTCCCTGGTCGAGACCGGGGTCATCGACGAGGACCGCTACATCGAGGCCGTCGCCTGGATCGCCCGCACCCGGGCGGCCGGCCGCTATCTGGCGCACCGCCGCGAGAGCCCGCAGAAGCTGGAGCGGATCGCCGGGCTGACCGGTATGGAGATCGTCCACCCCGAACTGCCGCTGGAGCTGACGGCGCTGACCGAGCCCATCGGACTGTCCCTGCTGACCTTCGCCTCCACCGTGGCCTACACCCTGCCGATCGTGCTGCGCGGGGCCCCGGTACGGGTGGAGCTGTGCGAGATCGACGACGCCTGGATCACCCCGGACACGGCGGCCCGCTCGGTGGACTTCCTGCGCCGCATCTCCAGCCTGGCCATCGCCCGGCACGGCCTGGCCAGCATCCCGCCGCAGGGCCGGCGCCGGACGGGAGAGCGGTCAGAAGCGCTGCCAGCGGCCCAGTGACAGGCCCGAGCTGTCCTTCTGCCGGTTGACCAGGAGTTCCCCGCGGGCGCTGATCGAGGCGATGACGACCAGGCCGTGGGCGTCGACCGCGAGGGCCGGGGACTCCAGGCACTCCTCGCCGATCGCCGTCCACCACAGTCCGGCCGCCTCGTGCTCCGTCGGGTACGCGGCCAGCGCCGTACGGCCGTCCACGGCGCGGTGGGCCAGCACGGTGCAGTCGTACCCGTCGACCAGGGCGCGGACGGCGGCCACCGTCCCGTAGGCCGGCCCGCCGCCCAGGGCCAGCACCCCGGCACCCTCACGGTAGGCGAACACCCCGCTGCCGTCGGCCGCGTGCCAGAAGTGGGTGACCCGGCCGGGAGCCGTCTCCAGGGTCCGCACCGATCCGTCCTGGGCGAGGTACGGGATGTCCTCGCCCTTCTTCAGGGGGCCGCCCGGTCCGCTTTGGGCCCACAGGGCCAGCCCCTTCTCGCCGGGGACGGCCAGCCGGACGCGGCCGTCGCCGTCCGAGGAGGCGCAGACGCCCTCGAACGCCTTGCTGCCCCGCAGGTCCTCCCACCCGGCCCACTTGCCCTTCTTGTCCTGGCGTTTGACGTGGATTCCGCGCCCGGCGTTGCGGACGAAGACGTGCGGCGCGCCCTGGGCGTCCACCGCCACGGCCGGGGGGCCGCCGCGATGGGCCATGTCGGGGTTGCGGTAGAGGGGGCCGAGGGACTCCCAGGGGCCCATCGGGCGGCCGCTCTGGTACTGCACCGCGTGGTGGTAGCTGACGGTCTCGGCGCCCTCGGTGCGGGTCCGGCGCCGGCCCGCGAAGTGGGCGTACCCGTCGGGGCCCTGACCCACCGCGAGGTCGGTCAGGCCGTCGGCGGGGAAGAGGTCGGGGCCGCTCCAGTCGGGGCCGCCGGGGACGCGTTCGGTCCAGCGCAGGAGGCCGTTCTCGGTGCGTGCGTACGCGGTGAGCCGGCCGTCCTTGCCGGCGAGGACCCAGCGTCCGGTCACGGGGCCCAGGGCCACCCGGTTCCAGTCGCGGGCGGGTGCCTGGCCGGGGCCCGCCGTGCGGGCGGGGGATTTGTTCGGACTGCGTCTGGATCGCGTCGCCATGGACCGCAAGCAACCCTTCCCCTGCACCTCAATTCGAACTGGAGCAGGATACCCCGGGGGTCCTCCGGCGGGTTCCGGCGTCTATCTTGGAGCGCGCGCTCCCGCCGCGCGCCCCCGTCACCCGTTCGGAAGGACCGGTCCCCGGGCATGACCGCAGACGCCACCGCCACCGCCACGACCACCCCGGAACCCCCGCAGAAACCGGCCCGTTCGCGCGCGAGCCGGATCCGCCGGGGGCTGGCCTGGACGGCGGCCGTCCTCGTCCTCGGCTCGGCCGGGGCCGGCTGGTGGGTCTACAGCCACCTGGAAGGCAACATCGACAGCGTGGACCTGGACCGGGCGATCGGTACGGACAACCGCCCGCCGAAGGTGGTGGAGAAGGCCCAGAACGTCCTGGTGCTCGGCTCCGACTCGCGGGCCGGGGCCAACGGCGAGCTCGACCACGGCAACGTCAGCGGGGCCCGCTCCGACACGGCGATGCTGGTCCACATACCCGAGGGCCGGTCCCGGGCCACCGCGGTGAGCATCCCCCGCGACACCCTGATCACCCGGCCCGAGTGCAAGGACGAGGACGGCAAGACCGTACCCGGGGCCGACCGGGTCATGTTCAACTCCGTCTACTCGGTGGCCGGTCCGGCCTGTGTGGTCAAGACCGTCGAGCAGCTGTCCGGGATCCGCGTGGACCACTTCGTGGAGGTGGACTTCGCCGGGTTCAAGGGCCTGGTGGACGCCCTCGGCGGGGTCACGGTCACCCTCGACCAGCCGATGACGGGCGCGAAGGGCGGCCTCAAGCTGGACGCGGGCACGCACCGGCTGAACGGCACGGACGCGCTGAAGTTCGTACGGACCCGCTACGGCTACGGCGACGGCAGCGACCTCGGACGCATAGGGCTCCAGCAGCAGTTCATGCTGGCCATGCTCGCCGAGATCAAGAAGCAGGACGCCCTCGGCAACCCGGCCCGGCTCTACAAGCTGGCCGACGCCGGCACCAAGTCCCTGACCACGGACTCCGACCTGGCCTCGCTCAGCGCCCTGGCCGACTTCGCGCAGAGCATGAAGGGCGTGGACCCGTCCACGATGGAGACCATCATGCTGCCGGTGGCGTACGACAAGGTGGACCCGAACCGGGTGGTGATCGCCCAGGAGCAGGCGTCCCAGCTGTGGGAGGCCCTGCGCACCGACCAGAAGGTGCCCGCGTCGGCGAAGGACTCCCCCGCCAAGGGCGGCTCGGGCGCCAAGCCGAAGTCCCCGGCGCCCGCGCCGTCCCCGTCGGCCTAGCGCCTGACGCCCTCGGCCGCCGCCTGGGCCAGCCGGCTCTTGCGGATGCCGTACAGGAAGTAGACGACGAGCCCGATCACCATCCAGACCCCGAACCGGACCCAGGTCTCGGCCGGCAGGTTGAGCATCAGCCACAGCGAGGCCGCCATCGAGAGGATCGGGACCACCGGCACCCACGGGGTGCGGAAGGACCGGTGCAGGTCGGGGCGGGTCTTGCGCAGGATCATCACGCCGAGGGCCACGATGACGAAGGCGAACAGGGTGCCGATGTTGACCAGTTCCGCCAGCTTCTCCAGCGGGGTGAACCCCGCGACCACGGCGATGATGACGCCGAGCAGCACGGTGGCCCGGTAGGGGGTGCGGAACTTGGGGTGGGTCACGGAGAAGACGCGCGGCAGCAGCCCGTCACGGCTCATCGCGAAGAACACGCGGGTCTGGCCCAGCAGCAGGATCATGCACACCGTGATCAGGCCGACCGCCGCCCCGAGGCTGATGGCACCGGAGAAGAACGGCTGGTCCACGGCTCTGAACGCCTCGGCGAGCGGGGCGTTCGGTGACATTTCCTTGTAGGACTGCATGCCGGTGACGACCACGGTCACGGCGACGTAGAGCAGGGTGCAGACGAGCAGGGAGCCCAGGATGCCGCGGGGCATGTCCCGTTGGGGGTTCCTGGTCTCCTCGGCCGCGGTGGCCACCACGTCGAAGCCGATGAAGGCGAAGAAGACGAGGGAGGCGGCGGTGAAGATGCCCATGACGCCGAAGTTGGTGGGCTGGTAGCCGAACATCAGCTGCACCAGTGGCGCCGTCTCCCAGTTGCTCCCGGCTTTCTGCGCCTGGGCCGGGGGGATGAACGGGGAGTAGTTGTCGGCCTTGATGAAGAACGCGCCCGCGACGATGACCAGCAGCACGACCGTCACCTTGATCGCGACGACGATCGCGGTGATCCGGGCCGACAGCTTGGTCCCGATGACCAGGATCGCGGTCAGCACCAGGACCAGCAGGAACGCCAGGAGGTCGAAGCTGCCGCCCTCGTCGCGCGCGGTCAGCGCGGCGGGCATGTCCCAGCCGAGGTTCGTGTGCATCAGGTGGCGTACGTACCCGGACCAGCCCACGGCCACGACGGCGGTGCCGAGGGCGAATTCGAGGACCAGGTCCCAGCCGATGATCCAGGCGGGCAGTTCGCCGATCGAGGCGTACGCGAACGTGTAGGCCGAGCCGGCCACCGGGACGGTGGAGGCGAACTCGGCGTAGCACAGGGCTGCCAGGCCGCAGACGACGCCCGATACCACGAAGGAGAGCGCGGTGGCGGGCCCGGCGTTGTTGCGGGCGGCGATGCCCGTGAGGACGAAGATGCCGGTACCGATGATGACGCCGACACCGAAGACGGTCAGGTCCCAGGCGGAGAGCGATTTGCGGAGCGCGTGCTCCGGCTCCTCCGTGTCCCGGATGGACTGTTCCACCGTCTTGGTGCGGAACGGGCTGTTCAGGTCCGAGCTCACCGACGCACCTCCCAAGAAGTACGCAAACGGGCCGGGAGGCCCACCCCTCAAGAGTGATCTCCCGGCCCGTGACCTGCAACCGCGCGCCCGCTGCCCGGGCTAGTCGACGGTGGCGGCCGGCTCGTTCTCGTAGCGGCCGTCCAGCTTGGCGACCAGGCCGGTGACCTGGCGCGCGATGTCCGGGGCGGTCAGGCCGATCTCGGCCATGATCTCCTTGCGCAGCGCGTGGTCGAGGAAGCGCTGCGGGATGCCGAAGTCGCGCAGCGGCACGTCCACGCCCGCGTCCCGCAGGGCCTGCGCGACGGCGGCGCCGACACCGCCGGTGCGGCCGTTGTCCTCGACGGTGACCACCACCCGGTGCCGCTCGGCGAGCGGGGCCAGGGCCTCGTCCACGGGCTTGACCCAGCGGGGGTCGACCACGGTCGAGGAGATGCCCTGCTTGTCGAGGAGACCGGCGATCTCCAGGCACATCGGGGCGAGCGCGCCGACCGAGACGATGAGGACGTCGGGCCGGGTGACCTCGGGGGCCGGGGCGCGCAGGACGTCCATGCCGCCGGCCTTCCCGACGGCCGGGACGGCCGGGCCGACGACGCCCTTGGAGTAGCGCACGACGGTGGGGGCGTCCTTGACCTCGACGGCCTCGCGCAGCTGGGCGCGCAGCTGTTCGGCGTCGCGCGGGGCGGCGAGGCGCAGCCCGGGGACGACCTGGAGGATGGACATGTCCCACATGCCGTTGTGGGAGGCGCCGTCGTCGCCGGTGACTCCGGCCCGGTCGAGGACGAAGGTGACCCCGCACTTGTGCAGGGCGACGTCCATGAGGACCTGGTCGAAGGCGCGGTTGAGGAAGGTGGCGTAGACGGCGAAGACCGGGTGGACGCCGCCGGTGGCCAGGCCGGCCGCGGAGGTGGCCGCGTGCTGCTCGGCGATGCCCACGTCGTAGATCCGGTCCGGGAAGGTGTCCGCGAACTTCTTCAGGCCGACCGGGTGGAGCATGGCCGCGGTGATGGCCACGATGTCCTCGCGCTCGTGGCCGAGCTTCACCATCTCGTCGGCGAAGACGGAGGTCCAGCTGGCGGCGGCGGTCTTGACGGGCAGGCCGGTGTCGGGGTGGATCGGTCCGATGCCGTGGAAGCGGTCGGCCTCGTCCTGCTCGGCGTGCGTGTAGCCGCGGCCCTTCTGGGTGAGGCAGTGAACGATGACCGGGCCGCTGAAGCGCTTGGCGCGCGTCAGGGCGGACTCCAGGGCCTCGATGTCGTGGCCGTCGATGGGGCCGATGTACTTCAGGCCGAGGTCCTCGAACATGCCCTGCGGGGCGATGAAGTCCTTGAGGCCCTTCTTGGCGCCGTGCAGGGTCTCGAAGAGCGGCTTGCCGACGACCGGCGTGCGTTCCAGGAGCTCCTTGCCGCGGGCCAGGAAGCGCTCGTAGCCGTCGGTGGTGCGCAGGGTGGCGAGGTGGTTGGCGAGGCCGCCGATGGTGGGGCCGTAGGAGCGCTCGTTGTCGTTGACGACGATGACCAGCGGGCGGTCCTTGGCGGCGGCGATGTTGTTCAGCGCCTCCCAGGCCATACCGCCGGTGAGGGCCCCGTCGCCGATGACGGCCGCGACGTGGTGGTCCTCGCGGCCGAGGACCTCGTTGGCCTTGGCGAGGCCGTCGGCCCAGCCGAGGACCGTCGAGGCGTGGGAGTTCTCGATCACGTCGTGCTCGGACTCGGCGCGCGAGGGGTAGCCCGACAGTCCGCCCTTGGAGCGCAGCCCGGCGAAGTCCTGGCGGCCGGTGAGCAGCTTGTGGACGTATGCCTGGTGCCCGGTGTCGAAGAGGACCTTGTCCTTCGGCGATTCGAAGACCCGGTGCAAGGCGATCGTCAGTTCGACCACGCCGAGGTTGGGGCCGAGGTGCCCGCCGGTCTTGGAGACGGCATCGACCAGGAAGGACCTGATCTCGGCGGCGAGCTGAGTCAGCTCCTCCTGGCTGAGCCGGTCCAGATCGCGCGGTCCCTTGATGCGGGGCAGCAGCACCCGTGCCTCCTTGCAGTTGCTGGCTGGTCTGTCGAGTCTAATGTTCCGCTCGCGGGCGGAATCATCGGGCGGCACCGGGAGCGGCACGCCCTTTGTCATACCTGTACACCTCGCGGCGTACTCACACCTCCCAAACGGACGTATGACCGCACATGCATACGTGCATATGTACGCACAGGTGCCCGGTGCCACACGCAGTGGCACCGGGCACTGTGACGGGTCTTACCGTCCGGGCGACGCCCGGACGCGCGGTCAGGCGCGTCCGGCGGTCTTCTGGGTCTTGCGGGTGACCGAGTCGATGACCACGGTGGCGAGGAGCACCGCGCCGGTGATCATGTACTGGATCGGGGTCGCGATCCCTTCCAGGGCCAGACCGTACTGGATGGAGGTGATGACCATGACGCCGAGGAGGGCGTTCCAGGTGCGGCCGCGGCCGCCGAAGAGGCTGGTGCCGCCGATGACGGCCGCCGCGATGACGTTCATCAGCAGGTCGCCGGCGCCGGCGCTCTGGTTGGCCGCCGCGATCTTGGAGGCCCAGAAGAGGCCGCCGATGGCGGCGAAGGTGCCGGAGATGGCGAAGACGGCGATCCGGATGCCGTTGACGTTGATGCCGGCGCGGCGGGACGCCTCGACGCTGCCGCCGAGGGCGAAGACGTTGCGGCCGAAGGTGGTGCGGCGCAGGACGAAGTCCGTGGCGACCAGCGCCAGGACGAAGAGCACCACCGCGAGCGGCAGGCCCTTGTACTGGTTGAACACCACGGCCGGGCCGAAGGTGAACACGGCCAGCAGGCCCGTGCGCAGCAGGATCTCGCTCAGCGGCCGCGAGGGGACCCCGGCGGCCTCCCGGCGGCGGTTGTCGAAGTAGGCGGACAGGAAGTAGGCCACCGTGGCGAGGCCCGCGAGGCCGTAGCCGGCGGCCACGTCCGAGAAGTAGTACGTGGTGAGCTTGCCGACCACGCCGTCGGGGTCGAGGTTGATGGTGCCGTTGCTGCCGAGGATCTGGAGCATGGCGCCGGACCAGAACAGCAGGCCGGAGAGGGTGACCGCGAAGGCGGGGGCGCCGATCTTGGCGAAGAAGAAGCCGTGGAGGGCGCCGATGAGGGCGCCGCCGGCGACCGCGGCCAGGATCGCGACCCATTCGTTGACGCCGTGGGTGACGGCGAGGACGGCGACGATCGCGCCCGAGACGCCGCTGACCGAGCCGACCGAGAGGTCGATCTCGCCGAGCAGCAGCACGAAGATGATGCCGACGGCCATCATGCCGGTGGCGACCATCGTGATGGCGATGTTGGAGAGGTTCTCCGGGGAGAGGAAGTTGGAGTTCAGCCCCTGGAAGATGCCCCAGATGATGATCAGGCCGAGGACGACCGGGATGGAGCCCAGGTCGCCGGCCTTCATCTTGCGGCCGAACTCGCTCAGGTAGCCGGACAGGCCCTGCTCGCGCACGAGCAGGCGCGGGTCCACCACGGGTATCGCGTCCGCCGGGGCGGACGGGTTGGCCAGCTTGGCCACGTCCTGCGCCGAGGTGTGGTGTTCGGTGCTCACTTGCGGGCCTCCCCGGTGCGGGCCGCCCGGCGGGTCACGGCGTTGTCCGTGGCCCCGGTGATGGCGGAGATGATCTCTTCCTGCGAGGTGTCGGCGACGTCGAAGACACCGTTGTTGCGGCCCAGCCGCAGCACCGCCACCTTGTCGGCGACGGCCTTCACGTCGGCCATGTTGTGGCTGATGAGGATGACGGCGTGGCCGCGCTCGCGCAGCCGTTCGACCAGGTCGAGGACCTGGGCGGTCTGCTCGACGCCGAGGGCGGCGGTGGGCTCGTCGAGGATCACGAGCTTGGGCTCGCCGAGCATCGAGCGGGCGATCGCCACGGTCTGGCGCTGGCCGCCCGAGAGGGAGGCGATGGGGATCCGGACGCTGGGGATCCGGATGGACAGGGTGGTCAGGAGCTCGCGGGCGCGGCGCTCCATCTCCACCTCGTCGAGCACGCCGTAGCGCTTGAGCTCGCGGCCCAGGAAGAGGTTGCCGACGACGTCGATGTTGTCGCACAGCGCGAGGTCCTGGTAGACGGTCGCGATGCCGAGGTTCTGGGCGTCGTGGGGCTTGCCGATGGAGACCGGGCGGCCCTCCCACTCGATGACCCCGTCATCGATGGGGTGCACGCCGGCGATCGTCTTGACCAGCGTGGACTTGCCGGCGCCGTTGTCGCCGACCAGGGCGACCACCTCACCGGAGTGGATCTCGAGTTCTACGTCGGTCAGGGCCTGGACGGCGCCGAACCGCTTCGAGACCCCTCGCAACGCCAGCACGGGCGCAGCGGACACATGAACCATCTCCTTCGCCGCCTGACCGGCGGGGATGTCGTGCAAAAGAGCAGGAGCGGGGCGGATGGGGATATGAGGAAGAAAAGGCGGAACAGAAAGACGAAACGTTTCTGCCGGGCGCCCCGCGGGTGGCGGGGGCATGAGGGGCGGGGCGCCGGGCAGGGCGGGGAGGGCCGCTTCTCCGCTTCCGGGCGGAGGGAGGCGGCACGGGGGGCCTACTTGAGGCCGAGGGTGGCGCAGGCGGCCGCGTACTTGTCGGTGCAGATCTCGTCGACCGTGTAGACGCCGTCCTTGACGACGGTGTCCTTGATGTTGTCCTTGGTCAGGGAGACGACCGGGATCAGCACGGCGGGGACACCCTTGGTGGTCGGGCTGTCGACCTTGTTGTTGATGATGTCGTCGGCCTTCTTGCCCTGGGCGAGGGCGACGGCCATCTCGGCGGCGGCCGCGGCCTCGGGGGCGTACGGCTTGTAGACGCTCATGAACTGCTCGCCCGCCACGATGCGCTGGACACCGGCGAGTTCCGCGTCCTGGCCGGTGACGGGGGGCAGGGGGCTGAGGCCGGCCGCCTTGAGGGCGGTGATGACACCGCCGGCCATGCCGTCGTTGGCGGAGTAGACGCCGACGACCTTGTCCTTGCCGAGCGCGGAGAGGGCGCCCGCCATGTTGGTGTTGGCGTTCTCCGGCTTCCACTCCTTGGTGTCGTACTCCTTGCCGATGTTCACCTTGCCGTCCAGGACGGAGTGCGCGCCCTTCTTGAACAGCGCGGCGTTCGGGTCGGTGACGGAGCCGTTCATCATGACGATCTGGCCGTCCTTGGCCTTGTCGCCGAGGGCCTCCAGCAGGGCCTTGCCCTGCACCTTGCCGACCTCTTCGTTGTCGAAGGAGGTGTAGCCGTCGATCGGGCCCTCCGCCAGGCGGTCGTAGGCGACGACCGGGATGCCGGCGTCCTTGGCCTTCTTGACCGAGCCCGCGATGGCCTTGGCGTCCACGGCGTCGACGATCAGGACGTTCACCTTGTTGGTGATCATCGTGTCGACCTGGGAGTTCTGCGTGGTCGCGTCCTGCTTGGCGTTCGCGTAGACCACCTGGGCCTTGCCGTTGGTCAGATCGGAGATCTTCTTTTCGATCAGCGGCTTGTCGAACTTCTCGTAGCGCGCGGTCTGGTTCTCGGGCAGGAGCAGACCCACCTTGATGGCGTCACCGGCGGCCGCGGAGCCGGAGGGCTTCTTCTCGCCGCCCCCCGCTTCCTTGGCGCTGCCACAGGCGGCCAGCGAGACGGCCATGGCGCCGGCGGCCACGGCCACGGCGGTTCTCCGCATACGCGTGTTCATGAAGTGAACCTCCCTGACGAGGCCGCACCGTCGCGGCCGAGGTGGTGTGAGTCAACCCCGGCCGCGATTTGCCGTCAAGGAGTGAATCCTTAACGAGATGACAACGGAGTCATCCGTTATCTAAATGAAGACAGGACAGCGGGGGCGCGCACTCCACGTCCATTTTCCGCCAAAACCGTCGAATCGCCCATCTCGCTGAGTACGAGGGCGAGTGCGCCGAGTACCTCCGCACGAGCGCCCAGGGACCCCGTCAGCACCGACAGCTGCCGCGCGGCGCTGGGGATCGCGTACCGGCCCACGGACTCGCGGATCGGCGCCAGGACCAGCTCACCGGCCTCCGCGAGCGAGCCGCCGAGGACGATCCGGCTGGGGTTCAGCAGGTTGCAGAGGCTGGCGACACCGCTGCCGACGTGCCGGCCCACGTCGGTGATGACCCGCCGGCAGCCCGGGTCGCCCTCCCGGGCCAGCTCGACCACCTTCTCCATCGTCAGCTCCGGCCCGTGGCTGCCCTGGAGCAGGGGCAGCACGTAGCGGGCGGCGGCGAAGGTCTCCAGGCAGCCGCGGTTGCCGCAGCGGCAGACCGGGCCCGACTCGTCCAGGGTGATGTGCCCGATCTCCCCGGCGGTGCCGCCGGGCCCCCGGTAGATCTGCCCGTTGATCACCAGGCCGGCGCCCACACCGCTGGCCACCTTGATGTACGCCAGGTCGCGGACCCCGCGCCCGCTCCCCCAGACGAGTTCGCCCAGCGCGCCGAGGTTCGCGTCGTTGTCCACGTGGACCGGGACGCCGAGACGCTGGGAGAGCTCCTGGCGCGGGTTGATCCCGGCCCAGCCCGGCAGGATGGCGGTGGAGCCCAGGGTTCCGGACTCCACGTCGATGGGCCCGGGGACGCCGAGCCCGACGCCGATGACCTTGTCACGGGCCACGCCGATCTGCGCCACCAGCCGTCCGACCAGCGCTTCCGCCCGGTCGAAGCCGTCCACCCAGGAGGCGTCCACGTCCAGCGGCTCGGACTCCTCGGCCAGCACCTGGTGCGCGAGGTTGCCCACGGCCACCCGCAGGTGGGTGTGGCCGAAGTCCACCCCGATCACGATGCCCGCGTCCCCGCTGAGCGAGACGCTGCGCGCGCGCCGGCCGCCGGCGGAGGTGTCGGTGACCTCGACGGTCCCGCCCTCCTTGAGCTCGCGGACGATGTTGGAGACCGTGGCCGCCGACAGTCCGGTCGTCCGGGCGATCTCCGCCTGGGTCAGCGAACCCGCGAGGCGCACCGCCCGCACGACCCGTTCGAGATTCGCGCGATGCAGCGAGGACTGCGATCCGGGAGTCTGCACGACTCATCCACTCCTGCCCATGAACGACGGCCAGCCGTCGCCCCCCGGCCGGCCGTCGCGCGGCAGCGCGCTCCGGGACTCCGGCCTCTCTCCAACTTGTGAACCTTAAGTCGAGCCTTTGGCCCCGGAGACGTCAAGACCCTGAGACAGAACAAAAGAGACACAGTCGGCTATAAGGCCCGACCCTCCCAGGTTACTTAAGGGTGGCGGAGGTCAGGCCCGCCTGGATCTGCCGCTGGAAGGAGAGGTAGACCACCAGCATCGGGATCATGGCGATGGTCACGCCGGCGAAGAGCACCGGCAGGTCCGTCTCGTAGCCCATCTGGTACTGGAGCTGGATCAGGCCCTGCGTGAGCATGTAGCGCTCGGGGTCCGACCCGCTCTGGGGCTGCATCAGCACGGAGGGCAGGATGTACTGGTTCCACTGGCCCAGGACATTGAATATCCCCACGCTGATCAGGCCGGGCTTGGCCATCGGCAGCATCACCTGGAAGAAGATCCGGGTGTCGGAGGCCCCGTCGATCACCGCCGCCTCGTGCACCGCCGTGGGCAGGGTGCGGAAGAAGGAGTGCATGAAGAAGACGGTGAAGGGCATCGAGTAGGCGATGTAGACCAGGATCAGGCCCTGGTAGGTGTTGAGCATGTCCAGCCGCTTGACCATGAAGAACAGCGGGACGAGCGCCAGGAACACGGGGAACATGGCCCCGCTGACGAAGAAGTAGTAGATGATCCGGTTCCCCGGGAAGGGGTAGCGGGCCAGGACGTACGCGGCCATGGAGCCCAGCAGCATGGTCAGCGGGACGGAGACGGCCAGCACGATGAGGGTGTGGCCGAAGTAGCCGCCGATGCCCTTGTCCCAGGCCCGGCCGAAGGCGTCGAAGTGCCAGTGGGAGGGCCAGCTGAGGGCCGAGGCGCCGATCTGGGAGTCCGTCTTGAAGGAGCCGAGCGCCAGCCACACCAGGGGCAGGACGATCAGGACCGCCCAGACGGCGAGGAAGCCGTGGGAGAAGACGTTCAGCACCATGCCGTCGGAGCGGGCCTTGCGGCCGCCCGCGGGGCGGCCGCCGCCCCGCGGCCGCTCGGCGGCGGGCTCGCCGGGTGCCTTGATCACTGTGGTCATCGGGACTCCCGCTCAGAACTCGATGCGCTCGCGGCGGGTGGCACGCAGCGTGACGACGGAGAGGATCATGGTGAGCAGCAGCATCACGACGCCCATGGCGCAGGCGTAGCCGCTCTTGCCGAAGTACAGGAAGTTGCGCATCAGCACGGTGGCCATGACCTCGCTGTGGTGGTCCGGGCCGCCGCCGAACTGGCCGGAGGTCATGGTGGACACCAGGACGAACATGTCCATGGCGGCGATGCCCAGGTAGACCGCCGAGGTCTGTACGGAGTCCCACAGCAGGGGCAGCGTGACCTTCAGGAAGGTCTGGGCACGCCCGGCGCCGTCGAGCAGGGCGGCCTCGTAGATGTCCTTCGGCACGGACTGCATGGCGGCGGAGAAGAGGACCAGGTAGAAGCCGACCCCGTGCCAGACCACCACGAGCAGCAGGCACGCCAGGACGAGGTTCGGCTGGTTGAGCCATTCGACGGGCCGGGCCGGGTCGACCAGGCCGGCTTTGGCGAGGAACCCGTTCAGCAGGCCGCCCGTGTCACTGCGGTACACCGCTCCGAAGAGGACCGCGAGGATGGCGAGGGAGAGCACCTGCGGGAAGAAGTAGACGATCTTGTAGAAGCCCGAACCGCGGACGCCCCGCACCCCGCCGGCCCCGCTGCGCCCTCCCGCGTTCACCATGAAGGCGAAGAAGAGGGCGAGCAGGATGGTGATGACGGGGACGGACACCAGGAGCAGCAGGTTGTGCCAGAGGGCTCCGCGGAAGACCTCGTCCTCCATCAGGGCCGCGTAGTTCTCCAGGCCCACGAAGTCGAAGGTCGGGGACTGGCCGGACCAGTTGGTGAAGGAGTAGCCGAACGTCTGGACGTACGGCCAGATGACGAAGGTTAGGTACAGGGCGAGCGGCAGGAAGAGGAAGCCGACGATGAAGCCGGTCCGTCCCCTGCCGCGGGCTGCTTGGCTCATGGTGTCCGTCCCTGGGGGGCCGCCGGTGGGCGTGGGGGGTCAGCTGCGGTGGTTGTTCTTGGCGTTCGGGTCCTTGGCTGCCTTGTCCACCGCGGCCTGCGCCCGCTTGATCCACTCCTTCGGCTGGATGCGCTGGGCCATCAGCTCATTGGAAGCGTTCTGGATCTCGTTGTCCATCTCGCTGTACCAGTCGGGGTACAGGTAGTTGAAGGTGTTCTCCCCGGCCGCCTTGACGGCGGCCACGGCCGACCGGGTGCCCGGGCGGAGCTTGACGGAGGGGTCCACGCCGTCCTTGACGACGGTGAGCGAGTTGGCCTGCTGAGCGAAGACGGTCGACCATTCGCGGGAGAGCATGGAGCGCAGGAACTCCAGGCCGCCGGCCTTGTTGGCGGCCTTCTCGGGGACGACGAACGCCTCGTTGGCGCCGGCCCGGATGGCGGTGAAGGGCAGCTTGCTGTCGGCGAGGAGCGGGACCGGCAGGAACGTCATGTCGAAGTCGGCCGGGGTCTGCTTGAGCTGCTCGTTCTCCAGCCAGGACCCGGAGGGGATGAAGACCGCCTTGTACTGGTTCCAGGCGGTCTGTGACTCCGTATGGGTGAGCCCGTTGGTGCCGGGCATCAAGTAGCCCTTCTCGACCACCTCGTAGACGGCCTCGACGGCGGCCAGGGCGGCGGGGTTGCCCTCGAAGGCGTTGGGCTCCAGGTTGTCGATGGCCTTCATGGCCTCCAGACCGCCCTTCTTGGCGATCAGGTCCATGATCACGACGTTGATGTAGTACGGGTACTTCCCCTGGTGGGCCAGGCCGCCGATGCCGGCCTCCTTGGCCTTGGCGCAGATGGCCAGGAACTCGTCCCAGGTCTTGGGCTCGCTCCAGCCCTTCTCCTTGAAGAGCTTGCCGGAGTACCAGAGGCCGAAGACGGTGTAGACGTAGTTCAGGGCGACGAACTTGCCGCCCTGGGTGCCCTGTTGGACCGTGCCGGGGATCAGGGTGTCGCGGATCTTCTTGGCCGGGTCGTCGAGCGAGGGGGCGTCGAGGAGGGCGGTCAGGTCGGCGAGCTGGTTGCCCTTGGCGAGGACGTCGATCTTGATCATCTGGGCGCCGGAGTCGTTGAGGACGTCCGGCGGGCTGCCCGCGTTGAACCGGGGCTGGAGCTTGGCGGCGATCTCCTGGGTGGCCAGGTGGGAGGTGGCGGTGCCCCACTTCTTGTCGAAGGCGGCCTCCCACGCCTTGGCGTAGTCGTCGCCGAACCCGCCCTTGAAGATGACCACGTCGAGCTTGCCGCCGTTGGCCAGGCCGAAGGGGTTCTCCTTGGACACGGCCCCCTGGCCGGGGCCCTTCGTGGTGCCCCCGCCGCCGGAGGCGCAGGCGGACAGGAAGCTCATGGTCGGCACGGTGATCAGTCCGAGCGCTGCGGAGCGCTTGATCAGATCACGGCGGCCGAGGCCCTCACCGGTGGATCCCATGCTCAAGTCCTCGCCTTCGTCAGGAGTGGGGCACAGGTATAGTCCACTTCCGCTCCGCTCAGCAAGATCGTGCGCACGGATCGTTCCCGGCTTTTCCGAGTTGAGACCTGTCCGTCATCTGGAACCTCCGGCCCAGAAAGCGGAAGGGCCGTACCCCCTTAACGGGGATACGGCCCTATGGTGCCGACTGACGGCGGATCACTCCGCCTGGCGCGCCCTTAGCCGCGGATGAGGTTCCGCAGGACGTACTGCATGATGCCGCCGTTGCGGTAGTAGTCGGCCTCGCCCGGCGTGTCGATGCGGACGACCGCGTCGAAGGAGACACCGGTGTCGGTGGTGACCTTGACGGTGCGCGGGGTGGTGCCGTTGTTCAGCTCCTCCACACCGGTGAAGGAGAAGGTCTCCTCGCCGGTGAGGCCCAGGGAGGCCGCGGTGGCGCCCTCGGGGAACTGCAGGGGCAGGACGCCCATGCCGATCAGGTTGGAGCGGTGGATGCGCTCGTAGGACTCGGCGACGACGGCCTTGACGCCGAGGAGCGCGGTGCCCTTGGCGGCCCAGTCGCGGGACGAGCCCGAGCCGTACTCCTTGCCCGCCAGGATGACCAGCGGGATGCCGGCGGCCTGGTAGTTCTGCGAGGCGTCGTAGATGAAGGAGACCGGCGCGTCCTCCTGGGTGAAGTCCCGGGTGAAGCCGCCCTCGGTGCCCGGCGCGATCTGGTTGCGCAGGCGGATGTTGGCGAAGGTACCGCGGATCATGACCTCGTGGTTGCCGCGGCGGGAACCGTAGGAGTTGAAGTCGCGGCGCTCGACGCCGTGCTCCGTGAGGTACTTGCCGGCCGGGGTGTCGGCCTTGATCGCACCCGCCGGGGAGATGTGGTCGGTGGTGACCGAGTCGCCCAGCTTCGCCAGCACGCGGGCGCCGGCGATGTCGGAAACCGGGGTGGTCTCCATCGTCATGCCCTCGAAGTAGGGGGGCTTGCGGACGTAGGTGGACTGCGGGTCCCACTCGAAGGTCTTGCCGGTCGGGATCGACAGCGCCTGCCACTGGGCGTCGCCCGCGAAGACGTCCTGGTAGGACTTGTTGAACATGTCCTCGCCGATGGCGTTGGCCACGACGTCGTTGACCTCGGCCTCGGAGGGCCAGATGTCCTTGAGGAAGACCGGGTTGCCCTCGGTGTCGGTGCCGATGGCCTCGGTGGTGATGTCCACCTTCATGGAGCCCGCGATGGCGTACGCGACGACCAGCGGCGGGGAGGCCAGGTAGTTCATCTTGACGTCGGGGTTGATGCGGCCCTCGAAGTTGCGGTTGCCCGAGAGGACCGAGGTGACCGCGAGGTCGTGCTCGTTGATCGCCTTCGAGATCTCCTCGTCCAGCGGACCGGAGTTGCCGATGCAGGTGGTGCACCCGTACCCGACGAGGTTGAAGCCCATCTTGTCGAGGTACGGGGTCAGGCCGGCCTTGTCGAAGTAGTCGGTGACGACCTTCGAGCCGGGGGCCAGGGTGGTCTTGACCCACGGCTTGCGGGTCAGGCCCTTCTCGACCGCCTTCTTGGCCACGAGCGCCGCGGCGACCATGACGTAGGGGTTCGAGGTGTTGGTGCAGGAGGTGATCGCGGCGACGGTGACGGCGCCGTGGTCGATCTCGAAGGAGGTGCCGTCGGCCAGGGTGACCGGGGTCGGCTTCGACGGGGTGCCGTTCGGGTGGTTCGCCGGGGCGTCGGAGGCCGGGAAGGACTCGATGCCCGCCTCGTCCACGTCGTCGACGTAGTTGCGCACGTCCTGCGCGAACTGCTGGGCGGCGTTCGCGAGGACGATGCGGTCCTGCGGGCGCTTGGGGCCGGCGATGGACGGGACGACCGTGGAGAGGTCGAGCTCCAGCTTCTCGGAGAAGTCGGGCTCGGCCTTCGGGTCCAGCCAGAGGCCCTGCTCCTTGGCGTACGCCTCGACCAGCGCGACCTGCTGGGCGTCGCGGCCCGTCAGGCGCAGGTACTTCAGGGTCTCTTCGTCGATCGGGAAGATGGCGGCGGTGGAGCCGAACTCCGGCGACATGTTGCCGATGGTGGCGCGGTTCGCGAGGGAGGTGGCGGCGACGCCCTCACCGTAGAACTCGACGAACTTGCCGACGACGCCGTGCTTGCGCAGCATCTCGGTGATGGTGAGCACCAGGTCGGTGGCGGTGGTGCCGGTCGGCAGCTCGCCGGTCAGCTTGAAGCCGACGACGCGCGGGATCAGCATGGAGACCGGCTGGCCGAGCATGGCGGCCTCGGCCTCGATGCCGCCGACGCCCCAGCCGAGCACGCCGAGGCCGTTGACCATGGTGGTGTGCGAGTCGGTGCCGACGAGGGTGTCCGGGTACGCCTGGCCGCCGCGGACCATGACCGTGCGGGCCAGGTGCTCGATGTTGACCTGGTGGACGATGCCGGTGCCCGGGGGGACGACCTTGAACTCGTCGAAGGCGGTCTGGCCCCAGCGCAGGAACTGGTAGCGCTCCTTGTTGCGGCCGTACTCCAGCTCCACGTTCTGGGCGAACGCGTCGTGGGTGCCGAACTTGTCGGCGATGACGGAGTGGTCGATGACCAGCTCGGCCGGGGCCAGCGGGTTGATCTTGGAGGGGTCGCCGCCGAGGTCCTTCACGGCCTCGCGCATGGTGGCGAGGTCCACGACACAGGGCACGCCGGTGAAGTCCTGCATGATCACGCGGGCCGGCGTGAACTGGATCTCCTGGCTGGGCTGCGCCTGGGAGTCCCAGCCGCCGAGCGCCCGGATGTGGTCGGCGGTGATGTTCGCGCCGTCCTCGGTGCGGAGCAGGTTCTCCAGCAGGACCTTCAGGCTGTAGGGAAGGCGCGCGGCGCCCTCGACCTTGTCCAGCCGGAAGATCTCGTACGACTCGTCGCCCACCTGCAGCGTGCTGCGGGCGTCGAAGCTGTTCGCCGACACGACAGTCTCCTTCATGCATGATTTCGCGCGTATTACCGCATCCTGCCGCCACGCCCTGGGGCCAATCCGCCAAGGTAAGGCTAAGTTAGGTAGTCCTTACCCATGGGGGCGGCTGCGGTACGCCTTCGGCAGATATCTCGATGTCGAGATAACTCTAGTACATGGCCGCGCCTGGGGTCAGCACGCCACCGCTGCCGCACATCTCGTCACCCCGCGCTCAACGAACGGACGAGGTCCGCTGGAGCAGGGTCGCCGGGACGACGAGCCCGCCGGGGGCGGCGGGGTCGCCCGGCTCCAGCAGGGCGACCAGGGCCGACACCGCCGCTTCGGCGAGGGCCTCCGGGTGGAGGGTGAGCGTGGTGACCGGGGGCCGGCAGTCCGCGTACGCCGGGTCCTCGCTCGCGCAGACCAGCAGCAGGTCCGCCGGTACCGACAGGCCGTGCCGGGCCGCGGCGGCCAGTACCTGGCGGCCGCCGGGGTCGTAGAGGCAGTACACGGCGTCGACTCCGCCCCCGGCGAAGACCCGGTCGAAGGCGTGGCCGGGGCCGTCGTGGGGGTCGAAGCGGACCGGCAGCGGGGTGCGGCCGCGGCGGGCGCACCAGTGCCCGTACGCCTCGGTGACGGCCCGGGTGTAGTGCTCGTCGCCGAAGCCGGCGTGCAGGGCGATACGGCGGGCCCCGGAGGCGGCGAGGTGGTCGAGCACCTCGTGGGTGGCGGCGGTGTGGTCGTTGTCCACCCAGACCTCGCCCGGACGGGGGTCGGCGGGGCGCCCGTCGAAGACCAGCGGGATGCCCCGGGCCCGCAGGGCGCGCAGCACCGGGTCGTCGTGGGGGCTGTCGAGCAGCAGCATCCCGTCCACCGCGAGGTGGTGCCAGGAGGTGGCGGCGCCGCGGTCGGCGGGCAGGGTGGTGAGGGCGTAGCCGTGGGCGTGGGCGGCGGCGGTGGCCGCGGTCAGCCAGCGGGAGAAGTAGGCGACGGCCAGGTAGTTCCAGGGGGAGCCGGCGAAGGTGGTCACGGCCAGGCCCAGGGTGCGGGTGCGCGGGGCGCGGGGGGCGCCGTAGCCGAGGCCGGTCGCGATCTCGCGGACCCGGCGGCGGGTGCCCTCGCCGAGCCGGCCGGTGCCGTTGAGGGCGTGCGAGACCGTGGCGGTGGACACCTCCGCGGCGCGGGCGATGTCGGCGAGGGTCGGTCCGGGCGGCACGGGGGTCATCGTACGGATCCGGGCGCCGGCGGGGTACGGGCCGGCGTGCGGAATCCGTCGGGGCGGGGGGTACGGGCCGGCGTGCGGAATCCGTCGCCGCGGGCGGGTTCTGGTTAAGGGGTTAATCACCCAGTGTCCTGGCCACAGCCAACCTTTGGAGTGGTCATGACGTCTTCTCTCTCCCGGCGCGGGCTCCTCGCGGCGGCCGGCGCCGCCGGCGCGGCCGGTCTGGTGGGCGCCGGCACCGCCGCCGCCCAGACGGGGCCCTCACGCGGCTCCGCCGCCCTGGTGGTGCACGGGGCGCGGGTGTTCACGGGTACGCCGGGCGGCGCTCCGGCGACGGCCGTCGCGGTCGGCCGCGACGGGCGGATCCTGGCCGTCGGCGGTGACGCGCAGGTGCGCCGGCTGGCGGGCCGGGACACCGAGGTGGTCGACGGGCGCGGCGCCACCCTGATGAGCGGGATCCACGACGGGCACGTCCACCCGCTCAGCGCGGGCGACCGGTCGCTGCGGCCCTCGCTGGAGGGCGCGGAGACGACGGCCGCCGAACTGACGGCGATCCTCACCGGCTTCCTCGCCGACACCGGCGGCGCCGGGGCGGAGCCCGGCACCTGGCTGGTGGTGGAGGACTGGAACCCGGTCGGGCTGCTGCCCGCCGGCACCCTGCCGCACCACGCGCTGCTGGACGCGCTGCCGACCCGCCGGCCGGTGGTCCTGGTCGGCGGTGACGGGCACAACCTGTGGGCCAACCAGCGGGCGCTGGACCTCGCGGGCATCACGGCCGCCACCCCCGACCCGGCGGGCGGCCGGATCGTCAAGGGCGCGGACGGGCAGCCGACGGGCGTGCTGAAGGACGACGCGCAGGAGCTGGTGAAGCGGCTCATCCCGGCGCCCACCCGGGCCGAGCTGGTCGAGGCGTGCGCCAAGGTGCTGGCCCAGGCGGCGGCCTCCGGCGTGACCACGATGATGGACGCCCTGGTCGGACGGCACGAACTGGAGCTCTACCAGGCCCTGTCGGCCGCCGGTCGGCTGCCGCAGCGGATCGTCCCGGCGATCCGGCTGGACGTGGAGCAGACGAAGGACCCGGCGGCCTCGAAGAGCTACGCGCTGGGCCTGGAGCGGGAGTTCCGGGGTGTGGCGGGGCTGCGCTTCGGCACCGTGAAGGTGTTCCTGGACGGGGTCATCGAGTACCCCGCCCAGACGGCCGCGCTGCTGGAGCCGTACCTCGACGCCTCCGGCCGGCCCACCGGCAACCGGGGCGAGCTGTACACCTCGGCCGCCGACTACGGGCGGCTGACCGCCGCGTTCAACGGGATCGGCTGGCAGATGCACGCCCACGGCCTGGGCGACCGCGCGGTCCGTACCGCGCTGGACGGGTACGAGGCCGCGCGCCGGATCACCGGCGCGAAGGACCTGCGCAACACGATCGCGCACCTCCAGCTGGTGGACCCGGCCGACCTGGGCCGGTTCGCCCGGCTGGGCGTGGCCGCCTGCATGCAGCTCCAGTGGGCCTGCGCGGACATCTGGACGGTGGAGGCGCTGCTGCCGTACATCGGGCCGGAGCGGCACCGGCGGATGTACCCGGCGCGCAGCCTGGAGCGGGCCGGCGCCCGGCTGACGGGCGGCTCCGACTGGCCGGTGGACGCCCTCCAGGTGTGGAACCAGCTCCGTACGGCGATCGACCGCCAGGGCGCGTACGGCGCGGGCGCGCTCCACCCGGAGCTGGAGTCCCTGAGCCGGACCTCCACGCTGCGGATGCACACCCTGGGCACCGCCTGGCAGCTGCGCCAGGACGGGCTGACCGGCACGGTGGAACGGGGCAAGGCGGCGGACCTGGTGCTGCTGGACCGGGATGTGACGCGCTGCCCGGTGGCCGACATCAGCGGGACGCAGGTACGGATGACCCTGGTCGGCGGACGCGTGGTGCACGACTCGGGCTCGGCGGCGGGCCGCGCGGCCGCGGCCGGACTGGCCCGTGGCGCGGCGGGCCCGCGCTCCGCCTCGTACACGGCGGTCCACGGCGGCCGCCACCGCGCCTGCGGCTGTACGCAGCACTGAGGCGGCCAGGGGGTGGGGGCGGCGCCCCCACCCCCTGCCCCAGGGCGAGCTGACGGCCGGTAAGCACCTTTTCGCCCGTGTCACCCGTATGGCCCACATCTGCACCGCCCGATTCGATCACCATCTCATATCTGAGATACCGTGCCCCCATGGCAGACGACTACCTCGTACGCATCGGCAAGCTCATCCGTGACGCCCGGCAGCACCGGGGCTGGACCCAGACCCAGCTCGCCGAAGCACTCGGCACCAGCCAGAGCGCGGTGAACCGCATCGAGCGCGGCAACCAGAACATCAGCCTTGAGATGATCGCCCGGATCGGTGAAGCGCTCGACAGCGAAATCGTCTCCCTGGGCTACGCCGGCCCGATGCACCTGCGCGTCGTCGGCGGCCGCCGGCTGTCGGGTGCGATCGACGTCAAGACGAGCAAGAACGCGTGCGTGGCCCTGCTGTGCGCCTCCCTCCTCAACAAGGGCCGTACGGTGCTGCGCCGGGTGGCGCGCATCGAGGAGGTCTACCGGCTCCTGGAGGTCCTCAACTCCATCGGCGTCCGCACCCGCTGGATCAACGACGGCGTGGACCTGGAGATCGTCCCCCCGGCCCGCCTCGACATGGACGCGATCGACGCGGACGCGGCCCGCCGCACCCGCAGCATCATCATGTTCCTGGGCCCCCTGCTCCACCGGATGGACTCCTTCCGCCTGCCCTACGCGGGCGGCTGCGACCTCGGCACCCGCACCATCGAGCCGCACATGATCGCCCTGCGCCGCTTCGGCCTGGACATCACCGCGACCGAGGGCATCTACCACGCGAAGGTCGAGCCCGGCGTCTCCCCCGGCCGCCCGATCGTGCTGACCGAGCGCGGGGACACCGTCACCGAGAACGCCCTGCTGGCCGCGGCCCGCCACGACGGCGTGAGCGTCATCCGCAACGCCTCCTCCAACTACATGGTCCAGGACCTGTGCTTCTTCCTGGAGGCGCTGGGCGTCAAGGTCGAGGGCATCGGCACCACCACCCTCACCGTGCACGGTGTGCCGGTCATCGACGCGGACGTGGACTACTCCCCCTCCGAGGACCCGGTCGAGGCCATGAGCCTGCTGGCCGCCGCGGTGGTCACCGAGTCCGAACTGACCATCCGCCGGGTGCCGATCGAGTTCATGGAGATCGAGCTGGCCGTCCTGGAGGAGATGGGCCTGGACCACGACCGCTCCGCGGAGTACGTCGCCGACAACGGCCGCACCCGCCTGGTCGACCTCACGGTCCGCCCCTCCAAGCTCGAAGCGCCGATCGACAAGATCCACCCGATGCCCTTCCCCGGGCTGAACATCGACAACGTCCCCTTCTTCGCCGCCATCGCGGCGGTGGCCCAGGGCCAGACCCTGATCCACGACTGGGTCTACGACAACCGCGCCATCTACCTGACGGACCTCAACCGCCTGGGCGGCCGCCTCCAGCTGCTGGACCCCCACCGCGTCCTGGTCGAGGGCCCCACCCGCTGGCGCGCGGCGGAGATGATGTGCCCGCCTGCCCTGCGCCCCGCGGTGGTCGTCCTGCTGGCGATGATGGCGGCGGAGGGCACCTCGGTCCTGCGCAACGTCTACGTCATCAACCGCGGCTACGAGGAACTCGCCGAACGCCTCAACTCGGTGGGCGCCCAGATCGAGATCTTCCGCGACATCTAGCCGGCCGGCCGTTCCCGTCTGCGCCCCCTCTCCGGACACCAGGAGCAGGGGGCGCAGCGTCGTCCGCGGTCAGCCGTCCCCCGCCGGGGGGTCGAGGAGGCCCGTGCGGGTGGCGATGACCGCCGCCTGGAAGCGGCTTTCCGCGCCCAGGCGTTCCAGGATGTCCGCCACGCGGCGGCGGACCGTGCGCAGGGACAGGCCCAGGCGGCGGGCGATGGTCTCGTCCTTGAGGCCGTCCGCGAGAAGGCTCAGCAGGGTGCTGTCGATCTCGCGGGCGGCCTCTTCGAGGGCCTCGGCGCCGAGGGTGGTGGTGTCGACGAAGGCGGTGGCGTGGGTCCACGCCTGTTCGAAGATGCCGCGCAGGTAGGCGATGAGGTGGGGTTCGCGGACGACGACCGCACCCCAGGTGACGGTGTCGGCCGGCAGGAAGGCGACGGTGTCGTCGAAGACGATGAGGCGGCCGAAGAGTTCGTGGGCCGTGCGGTACTCGCCGCCCAGGGCGGTGGCGGCGGCGACGTACGCCTGGGTGGGGCCGTGGAAGCGGACGGCGTGCTGCTGGAGGGTGCGCATGCGGATGCCGCGTGCGAGCAGGGCGCGGTCGCGGACCAGGGCGGGTTCGAGGTTCTCGGGATTGCGCGAGACGTCGCCCGGCTGGCAGGCGATGACCTCGTGGCGGCACCGGTCGGCCTCCTGCTGGAGGAGGGTGTGGACCGCCGTGATGTCGGGCAGCAGCCGGACCGCGTCCGGTTCGGTGCCGTGGACGCCGGGGTGGGTGAGGCGGGTGAAGCGCTGGATGTCCTCGCGCAGGGCGGCCAGGCGCTGCTGGTGGGCGGCGGTCTCGGCGGCGATGCGGGCCTCCACCTCGGCCGTGAGGTCCGCCAGGGCCGCCTGCGGGAGCAGGGCGGTGCCCCGGCGGGGGTCGGCCGGGTCGCGGTGGACCAGGTGCCTTTCGGTCAGCCGGGCCAGGGCGGCTTCGGCCTCCTCGGGGCGGATGCCGAGGCCGCGGGCGAGGTCGTCGGGGGCCGTGCGGCCGTGCGCGCGGACGTGGTCGTACACCCGCCAGTCCGCCGTCGTGCGGTCGGCGGGGGCGCGGGATGCGGGCTCACCGGTACCCGGAAACAGCGCCGCCGTGTCCGTGGGCGTCACACCCGAACCATTCAATATGTCCACTTCGCGCGGTTCCTCCCCCTGTCACCTGCTCATCTGTCACTTTAATGACAGCCGGCACGGCTGTTCCTCAAGGGACACACCAGAAACAATCCTGACAACGGAGCAGTAACGGCGCCCGCGCCCCACAGGGCCTCCGCCGTTCGCGCCTGTTCCCTTCCCATGAACCGAAGGACCCGCCGTGAACCGTCTTCTCCGCACCGCCTTCGGCGCCGTCACGACCGTGACCGCCCTGTGCGCCCTCTCGGTCCCCGCCGTCGCTGCCGGGCAGGCCGCCTCCGCGCCCACCGGCACGTCCTCCACCCGCGTCCAGGCGTCCGGCACCGCCGAGCCGGCCAACACCTCGTGGGGCAACTGCCGTCCCACCCCCACCCACGACTGCAAGCAGTACTACCCCCTCTAGCCACACCGCCCCCACCGGGGCCACCGGCCCCGATGGGGCCGGTACGAGCGTGATCGCACGAGGGACGCGGCGGTCGCCCCGAAGAAACGCCCGGATGGCGCGGCGGTCCGCCGCGCCCCGGAGAAGCCGTCCACGCCAGGCCGTGACCCACCGGCCCGCGATCAGTGGCGTGCCCCTTCCCGGCACCGACCGGCCACTCCCCTGACGAATCACCGCGCGCGCAGGCGCGCCCGTTCGTCATGCCTGATCCGAGGAGTCCGTTGTGACTGTTATGCCATCCACGCCGCCCGCCGGACCGAGGGGGACGGCGCGGTGACCGTCGAGGTCGAGACGACCACCGTCCGGGGCGAACCAGCCGACAGCGGACGGGACTTCGCCTCCCTGCGGCTGATCGAGGCGCTGACCGGACCGGCCACGCCCGACGAGGTGCGCGACGCCGTATCCGAGGCCGTCGCACCGCACCCGGTGACGGCGTGGCACACGGACGAGAGCCCGGACGGCACACCCCGCACCGTCGCCCTCCGCATCGCGGGGCACCACGTGCGCCTGGTCTGGGAACCGGCCGCGCCGGCCCGGCACCGCACCCTGGACCCCGTCGTACCGGAGCCCGCGCTCTGGCGCACCGCCGTACTGGCCGACGTGGCCGAAGGCGCGCAACTGCCCGCCCGGGTACGGGAGATCGTCGAGGCGGTACGCGAGCGGACCGACCGGCTCACCCCCGCGGAGGTCGACGCCCTCTGGTCCGCCATGCCGCTGCTGCGCCACTTCGCGGACCGGGGGCCGGAGATCGGGGACTGGGCGCTCGTCTTCCGCGACCACTACGTGGAGAACAGCGTCGGCTTCCTCCTCGCGGCCGAGCGGGCGGGCATCCCGCGCGAGTGGATCTACGCGCTGGCCAAGGGCGACCGCACGGCGGGCCGGCACCGGGTGCACGCCTGGTTCCGCGCCCGGGGGTACCGCAGCGACGTGCTGGACAACTCCGTCATCGACGGGACCGCCCTCGGCCAGGAGGTCCCGGCCGCCCGGCGCGTGGGCGCCGACGTCGACCGGTTCATCGCCGCCGCCCACCGCGCCGGCCGCCGGGTGCTGGTCATCGACGACGGCGGGCTGCTCGCCCGCGGCCCCGGGAGCGTCCGGCTGGTGAGCGAGCCCGTGGACGCCGTGGTCGAACTCACCGTCAGCGGGCTCAAGCGGATCGGGAGCGGGCCGCCGCCCGCCGTACCCGTCTTCAACGTCGCCCGTTCCCAGCTCAAGAGCCTGCTGTCGTACGAGGAGATCGCCGACTCCTGTCTGCGGCGGCTGCGCGAGCTGGTGCCGGGTCAGAAGTTCATCGGCCGCCGCGTCGTCGCCGTGGGCTTCGGCACGCTGGGCGCGCGGCTCGCCCGCCGGCTGCGCTCCCTGGGCTGCCGGGTCACCGTGGTCGACCAGGACACCCTGACCCTGATCCAGGCCGCCGAGCAGGGCTTCGAGACCGAGCCCACCCTGAACGCCGCGCTGCGCCGCTGCTCCCCCTTCCTGGTGACGGGCAGCACGGGCGAGCCGCTGCTGCGCGCCGAGGACCTGGCGCTGCTGCCGGACGGGGTGCTCCTGGCCGGATTCGCCACCAAGGACTTCAGCCTGCTGAGCACCGGCGGCGCGGGCCTGCCCGAGTCCGTCCTGACCGGGGTCGGCGCCCGCTACCGCCTCCCCGGCGGGGGGCTGGCCACCCTCCTGGGCGACGGCCGCTCCCTCAACCTCTTCGAGTACGAGGGCATCCCCAACTCCGGTTACGACGCCTACCGGGCCGGCACGCTGATCGCCGTCCGGGAGCTGTGCCGCCGGGCCGGCGCGCTCGCCCCGGGGGTGCACGTGCGGGAGGTCGACGAGGCCGTCCGGGACGCGGGCCTGTTCGAGACGTACTACGCGACGTACGTGGCCGACACGCCCCCCGGCCAGGCGCAGGGGCGGGCCCGCCCGTGAACGGGAGCGGACACGCCTGTGTCATCGGATACGGCAGCGTGGGGCGGCTGCACGCCGGGGTGCTCACCCGGATGGGGCTGAAGGTCAGCGTCCTGGACCCGGCACCCCTGCGGGCCCCCGCCCCGGCGATGTCGTGGTGGCGCGGGTTCGGCGAGGTCCCCGACGTCCGTGACATCGATGTCTGGGTGGTGTGCACCCCGACCCACACGCACCTGCCCGTGGTGGCCTCCGTACTGGCCCTGGACGCCGCCGCGCGGATCGTGGTGGAGAAGCCCGCCTGCCGCGCGGCGGAGGCCGGGGCCCTCGCCGAGCTGCTGGCCGCCCTGCCGGCGGCCCGGGTCGTGGTGATGAACCAGTACCGGGACTCCGCCGTACTGGCCGCGATGGCGCGCCTGGTCGCCCGCGAGGCGCCGGGCGAACCGGTCCGGGCGCTGCGCGTGGCCTTCACCAAGGATCGCAGGCCCGACGTGGCCCGGGGCCGCTTCGTCGACCGGGACCACGGGGTCTTCGGCTACGAGTGGCTGCACATGCTGGCCGCCCTCGGGCACTTCCTGCCCGACCCCCTCTACGACGCCTACCTGCGCGGCCCCGTGGCCCCGGGCGCGCTGCGCACCGCGTACGAACCCGCCCTCGCCCTGGCCGCCGCGCACGAACGCACCACCGTGCGCGGGGTGGCGGTGGAGCTGTTCTCCACGGTGGCGGGCGAGGGCGCCGAGGCCGCGCTGCCCCGCCCCGCCTGGACCCGGGACTACCCGAAGGCGACGGGCGAACGCCAGCGCCTGGTCCGGGTGGAGACGGCCACGGCCCGTTTCACCGCCGAGCTGGAGCCCCTCGGGGGCCCCGGGCGCGGGCAGGTCCGCCGCGACGTGCACCGCATCACCGTGCGCACCCCGGCCGGGAACCGCCGGCTGGAGGTCGCCGACCCCCTCATCGACAACGCCTGGACCGGCCTGCTCGCCTCCCTGTCCGCCGTCACCTGCCCGCCGCCCGACCTGCGCCCGCTGAGCCGGATCGCCTCGCTGGTCGGCGCCGTCCGGCCGCGGACCGCCGAGGCGGCCCGGGGCGGGGCGGAGCGGATCGGGCGACCGGCCGGCGCGGCCCGTACCGCGCCCCGTACGGCCGCCGGGTCCGTCTTCTCGCCCCGACAGGAGTCCGCATGACCCACGTGTGTTTCGTCGTCGCCCAGGACGAGTTCGAGCGCCACTTCCTCCAGCAGCCGCTGGACGTCCTCAACGCCGCGGCGGTCCTCCAGCGGGACGGCACGGCGGTGAGCCTGTGGGACCGGCGGCTGGACGGCCTCCCGGTCGCCGGGAGCGCCCCGGACCTGGTGGTCGTGGTGACCGCCGTGGCCGACCGGGCCCAGTGCTATCCGCTGGACCTCGGGCGGGTGAAGGAGGCCGTGGAGGCGGTGCGCGGGCTGTGGCCGGGCGTTCCCGTGCTCGCCGTCGGACCGCACCCCACCCATCTGCCGGAGGCGACCCGCCGGGAACTGGGCGTCGACCACGTCGCGCGCGGCGAGGCCGACTCCGCCGCCGTCCAGGCGGTGCGCGACATCCTGCACCGGCGCGCCCTGACCCCCGTCCTGCCGCCGGCCGGCACCTACCCGGACCTTCCCGCCGACGGTTGGCCGCTGCCGGCGTACGGGCTGACGGACCCACAGGCGTACACCGCCGAGGTGGTGGTGGACGGCCGGACCCGCCGGGCGGCCTGCGGGCTGGTGATGGGCGTACGCGGCTGCAGCTACGGCTGCTCCTTCTGCCACCTGCCCTTCGGCGCCCGGATGCGGGACCGGCCGGCCGCGCAGACGCTGGCCGAGACCGCCGCCCTCCAGGAACGCGGCACCGAGTCGGTGTTCTTCCTCGACTACGTCTTCGGACTGCACCGCACCTTCTACGGCGACCTGTGCGACGGCCTGGCCGGCTCGGGCCTGGAGTGGACGGGCCAGACCCGCGCGGAGGTGGTGCTGCGCACCGACGTCCGGCGCTGGGCGGACGCCGGCTGCCGGGGCATGTGGCTGGGCGCGGAGTCCCCCGGGGTCGCCGACGCCGGGGTGGGCAAGCGGGTGCCTCCGGAGAAGGTCTCCGAGGCGATCCGCAAGCTGGCGGACGCCGGCATCAAGCCGTTCGCCTTCGTCCTGCTGGGCCTGCCCGACGATCCGGCCTGCGCCGGCGGGGAGCTCGTGGACTGGGCGGCCTCGCTGCCCGCCGACTTCGGGCTCAACCAGCTGGTCCTGCGCCCGGGGACCACGCTCTACGACCGGCTCGCCCCCGGCTACAACGGCGGCCGGACGCCGGCCTCGTGGGCCGAGGCCGCCGAGGTCACCCGGCGCTACCGGGAGGCGTACCCGGCCGATCTCGACGCCCAGTGGGACCGGCTGACCGCCCTGCCCAACTACCTGGGCAACGCCATGGCGGCCGCGTGAGGCCCGCCGCCACGGTGCCCGTATCCGATACCGAGGGGAAGGACAGCCCGTGCGCGCCCTGCTGATGTGCGGTCTGGGACCGAGCTACGTCAATCTCGACTACCTGCGGGGGTCGCTGTTCGACACGAGCGGCGCCGGCCGTGACGCCCGTACGCGGGCCATGCTGGAGCGCGCGGGCTGCCCGGACCTGGACTTCTCCGAGTTCACCTACGCCGACGGCGGCGGCCGGCGGATGCTGTGCCGCCCGCGGACCACGTCCGTGCCGCACCTGACCACCTTCACGCTGGAGGCGATCCTCCAGGAGGCGGAGCAGGACTACGCCCTGATGGACCTGGCCGGGGTGTGGTCGGGCAAGGCCGAGCTGCCGCCGGGTGATTTCGACGTGGTCCTGCTGTCCACCACGTACATGTGGAGCAAGGCCATCTTCGCCACGGTCATGGACTGGATCGCCGAGCGGCTGCCATCGGTCCCCGTGGTCTGCGGCGGCCAGTACACCAACCTGAAGTTCCACCAGGTGATGTCGGAGTTCCCCGGCGTGACCGCGGTGGTGCGCGGGGACGGCGAGCGGGCCCTGCCGGCGGTGCTGAAGGCCGTGGGCGCGCACCGCTCCCTGGAGGAGGTCGCCGGCGCCGTGTGGCGCGACGGCGGGCGGATCCGGGTGAACCCGCTGGAGTACATGGACATCGAGGCGCAGCCCTCGCCCCGGCTCAGGGGGCGGTACCCGATCGTCCCGTACGAGTCGATGCGCGGCTGTCCGTTCGACTGCAAGTTCTGCTCGTTCCCGGCGGCCTCACCCAAGTGGCGCTACAAGTCGGCGGAGAAGATCAAGCAGGACTGGCTGGCCTACGCCGACGAGAACGAGGCGCGGATGATCTCCGCGATGGACTCCACCTTCACGGTACCGCCCACCCGGCTGCGCCGGCTCCTGGAGATCCTTCCGGAGGCGGGGGTGCGCTGGGAGGGCTTCAGCCGGGCCAACACGGTGGACTCCGAGGCGCTGGTGGACGCCCTGCTGGAGGCGCACTGCTACAAGCTGCACATCGGCTTCGAGGCGATGAGCGACGAGGTCCTGAAGCTGATGAGCAAGCGGGTCTCGGCGAAGCAGAACCGGAGGGCCTTCCACGCGCTGCGCGGCAGCGAGCTGGGCTACGTGGTCTTCTTCATGATCGGCTACCCGGGCGAGACCCCGGAGCTGTTCGGCGAGACCCGCGACTTCCTGGTGGACGAGTACTCCGGGCACTTCATGCTCAACTTCTTCTCGATCTCCGACGAGACCATGCCGCTGTGGGAGGACCGCGAGCGGCTGCGCATCGAGATCGAGGACCCCGACGACACCCACACCTGGTGGTCGCACATCGGGATGAACAGCGACGACGCCCGCAGCCTCCAGCTCACCGCGCTCGACGACGTCCGCGAACGCAACGACGACGCGGTGCTGTTGCTGTGGCAGCACCAGTTCGACCACTGGCTGATGCCGGAGCGCGGCCGCCTGGAGAACCTGCGGGTGGAGAAGTGCATGGAACGCATGGCCCTGGCGCCCCGGGTGCACCGCGACGTCGACACGGGGGCGCGCCGGATCCACGAGCAGCTGCGGCTGCTGCGCGACCTGGGCGTGGAGCCGGGGGCCGGACGGATGGCGCCGGTGGGCGCCCTCTCGTGAGCGGCGCGCGCGGGGCGGGGACGGTACGAGGGGAGCGGGAGCGGTGAAGGACGGGGAAGAGCACGCCGGCATGTCCCGGGTGGTGCGGATCGGGGACACGGTCCGCCGTCCGGCCGGCCCGTGGACCCCGGCGGTCCAGGGGCTGCTGGGCCACTTCGAGCGCGTCGGCTTCGGGGGCGCCCCGAGGGCGCTGGGCCTCGACGAACAGGGGCGCGAGGTCCTGGAGTACGTGGAGGGCCACGTCCCGGAGAACCCGCGGGTGGCGGAGGTGTCGGACAGCGCGGTGTTCCTGGTGGGACGGCTGATGCGCCGGATGCACCGGGCCGCCGAGGGGTTCTCGCCGGAGCCCGCGCGCTGGGCGTTCGAGCCGGCCACCTCGGGCCCGGAGACGGTGGTCTGCCACAACGACATCGCTCCGCGCAACACCGTCTTCGTCGACGGGCGGCCGGTCGCCTTCATCGACTGGGAGGCCGCCGGGCGCGAGGTCCCGGAGTGGGACCTGGCACAGGCCGCCTGGCAGTTCGCGCCCCTGACGGACGACGAGGGGTGCGCGGGCTTCGGCTGGCGGACCCCGCCGGACCGCGGACGGCGGCTGCGGCTGCTGGCCGACGGGTACGGACTGCCCCCGCAGCGGCGCACGGGCCTGGCCGCCCTCGCCGCGGCCCGGATCCGCTTCACGCTGGACCTGGTGCGGCGGCGGGCGTCGGAGGGCGAGGCCGCCTTCGTCGGGCTGGTGGAGTCGGGCGTCGCCGACTGGATCGAGCGCGACGCCCTGTGGGCCGAGGCGCACCACGACGGGCTCACGGCGGCCCTGCTGGACGAGGGGCCGCCCGCCGGGGAGCCCCTCGCGGTGGCCGGCCTGCCCGCCTGAGCGGCCCCCTCCCCACCCGTCCGACCCCGATCAACAGGAAGACAGGATGCTCAGATTCGGCATCATCGGCGCAGGAGTGATCGGCGGGGTCCACGCCCGGACCCTCGCCCGGCTCCCCGGGCGGGCCACCCTGGTGGCCGTCGCGGGCCGGGGCCCGGACCGGGCCCGCGCCCTGGCGGCCGAGCACGGCTGCGCGTGGTACGGGTCGGCGCGGGAGCTGCTGGCCCGCCCCGACATCGACGCGGTGTGCGTGTGCGTGCCCAGCGGCCTGCACGCCGAGACCGGCGTGGCGGCGCTGCGCGCGGGCAAGCACGTACTCGTCGAGAAGCCGCTGGAGGTGAGCCTGGAGGCGGCCGACCGGCTGCTGGCGGCGGCCCGTGCGAGCGGGCGCACCCTGGGCGTCGTCCTCCAGCACCGGTTCGACCCCGCCGCCCGGTTCCTGCACGACGCGGTGCGCGCGGGCGCGCTGGGCACGCCGACCTCGGCGCACGCGGAGGTGCCCTGGTGGCGGTCGCAGGGCTACTACGACTCCGGGCAGTGGCGCGGCACGGCCCGCCTCGACGGCGGCGGCGCGGTCATGAACCAGGGCGTCCACACCCTCGACCTGCTCCAGTGGGTCATGGGCGAGGCGGTGGAGGTGTCGGCCCACACGGCCCTGCTGGCCCACCGCGGCATCGACGTGGAGGACACGGCGGCCGCCGTGATCCGCTTCGCGGGCGGCGCGCTGGCCACCGTACTGGCGACCACGGCCGCCTACCCGGGGCGCACGGCCCGCCTGGCCGTCCACGGGGACCGGGGCTCGGCGGTCCTCGACGACGACCGCCTGGCCTGGTACCACGCCCGCGCCGACGGCGACACCGAGGACCCGTACGGCGCGTACGGCGCCGGCGACCAGAGCGCGGACCTCCCGGTGATCTACGACGACGAGCGCGACCCCACGGGCCTGCCCGGCGCCTCGCACCGCGCCCAGCTGGCCGACTTCTGCGAGGCCGTGGAAGAGGGCCGGCCCCCCGCCGTCAGCGGGGAAGAGGCACGCCGCTCCCTCGCCCTGACCCTCGCCCTGTACACATCCGCGCGCACCGGGCGGACCGTCCGCCCGGAAGGACCCGGCGCGCCGTGAAGGAGACCCCGATGAACGACCCGGACCAGCTCGCCGAACTGCTCTACGGCGACTACTCCGAGGCGGACCCGCGCGAGGCCCTGCGGGCCATGGCGACGGCCGCGGCCATGAAGGACCCGCGCTCCGGAGCGCTGTTCGTCACCGGCTACGACCTGGTGCGCGAACTCCTCACGCATCCGGGGCTGACCAGCTCCACCCTGCGCGACCCGCTGGCCGGCACCGGGCTGTCCGAGGAGCAGATCGCCCTGCACCGGCCGGTGCGGGACTTCGTGGCCCTGTGGCCGGTGTTCAGCTCCGGCGACTACCACCAGGACCTGCGCTCCCGCATCCGGCCGGCCCTCGACCGCGCGAACGTCACCGCGCTCGTCAAGGAGCTGGAGGAGGACTGCCGCGGTCTGCTGCACGGGCTGCTCGCGGCGGGCGGGGAGTGCGACTGGGCTGCCGCGTTCTGCCGGCCGTACTCCCTGGCCCTGCTGGCCCGGCTGTTCGGTACGAGCACCGCGCGCATGGCGGACCTGGCCGAGGCCACGGACGGGCTGATGGCGTACCTGGCCAAGCCCCGCTCGTACACCGACGACGGCCTGGCGCGCGAGGCCAACGCCTCCCTGGACCGCGCCCGCGCCGGGGTCCGCGCGTACGTCCTGGACGGGGGTCAGGGCGAACTCGCGAGGATCCTGCGGGACATGGCCGAGGACCCGCGGCTGGGGCACGACGTCGCCGTGGCGGTGACCGCGCAGATCGTCACCGGCACCCTCGACCCGCTCGCCGCGATCCTGACCGAGGTGGTCATGCGGGGCGGCGGCCCCGCGGAGGCCGTCGCCGGGAGCGAGGGGCGGGCGGAGTTCACCGAGGAGGTGCTCCGGATCAGCTGCCCGTTCCGCTTCGCGCCCCGGTACGCCGTCCAGGACATGGAGATCGCCGGGCACCGGGTCGAGGCCGGGCAGCGGGTCATGCTCATCCTGGCGGCCGCGAACCTCGACGCCACCGCCTTCCCCGAGCCCCTCGACTGGCGCCCCGGCGCCCGCGAGGGCCTCCAGCTGGCCTTCGGGGCCGGCTCCCACTACTGCGTCGGCGCTCCCCTGGCGCGCGGGGCGACCGAGGCCCTGTGCCGGGTGCTCGCGGCCGACGGCATCCGCGTGGACCACGACCCGGCCACCTTCCGGCGGGCCGCACCGATGGGCGCCGACCGCGTCCTCGGGCTCCGCGTCCGCATCCACTAGGCCGCACCGGCGCTCCACGCGCGCACACGTTCGTCCCGGGCCGTCCCGGCCCGCCCGGAAGGAGTCCCCATGTCCCGTCCCCTCACCGCCCCGCCCGGCACCCCCCGGGGCACAGGCGCCGAGGCACCCGGCCCCGCCGAGGACGGCGGCATCGCCGGGCTCTTCGACCGCGCCGCCGCCACCTACGACCGGGTCGGCATCGACCTGCTGCCCGTCGCGGGGCGCCTGCTGGTCCGTCACGCCCGCGTCGCCGAGGGGGAGCGGGTGCTGGACGCCGGCTGCGGCGCCGGCGCCTGTCTGCTCCCCGCGGCCCGTGCGGTCGGCCCCCGGGGCGCGGTGACGGGCATCGACGTGTCCCCGGCGATGACCCACCGCACCCGGCAGCGGGCCGCCGAGCACGGACTGGACTGGGTCCGCGCGTACACGGCCGACGCCGAGGACCCGCGGGCCGCGCTTCCCGCCGCGCCCCCCGAGGGCTACGACGCCGTCACGGCGGGCATGCTGCTCAGCTTCCTGCGCCGGCCCGGCGGAGCGCTGGGGCGGTTCCACGCGGCGCTCCGCCCGGGCGGCCGGCTGGCGCTCTCCTGGTGGGGCGCGGAGGCGCCCGGCTGGAACCGGGTGGTCGAGGCGACCAGGCCCTTCGGCCCGGGCACACGCGAGGAGATCGAGACCGACGTGCCCGGGCAGAGCCCCCCGCTCACCCCGGAGCGCGTCGAACGGCTCGTCTACCAGGCGGGGTTCGCCTCCGTCGAGCTGTACGAGGAGCGCCTGGAGGCCACCTTCCGGGACCCGGACCACTGGTGGGAGTGGACCTGGTCCACCGCCGCCCGCGCCTTCTGGGAGAGCGTCCCGCCCGGCCGGCTGCCGGCCGCCCGCGCCACGGCGTACGGCGCCCTGGAGGCCCTGCGCGCCCCCGACGGCACCCTGCCCTACGTCCTCACGGCGCATTTCGCCGTCTGCCACCGCTGGTAACCGCCGGAACGGAATTCCCCTCTCCCGGAAATCCCGTGCCCGAGATTATGGGCGCGGGAATTCCCGCATGCCCGGTTTCCGCGAAGAAAATCAATTCAAGATATCCCCGGTAAAGGTCTTGCCCGCCCGCCGGAAAAAGCCCTACAGTTCAAATGTCCGGTCAACCGGACCGGAATATCAATGCAAATCAATTCGCTTCTCCGCGCCCGGCACCCCGGCCCCCGCCACGAAATTCGGCCGGTTGCCATCCCCCGGCTGCCATCCCGAGAAGAATCGCGGACCGGGTCCGGGCCACGAGGAAGCCACTTATGGAAGGAATCGACATGAACAACATCGACAACGTCGAGATCGACATCACCGAGCTGTCCGACGAGGAGCTGGACGACATCGTCGGCGGCCAGTTCTCGCTCCAGCGCGGCTGCGTCATCTAACAAAGCCGGGTACCGGCGTGTGCCGGGATTTCTTCTCGGCACACGCCGGTGACGTGCACAGGAAAGGGGACCGGGATCCATGGCCGGTGAATCGCGCTTCCGGAGCGAGGCGCTCGAACATCACCGCAGGCGCGACGGCCTCGGGCCGGTCCTCGGCCACACCCCCGCGCCGGCCCGCCCCCGGGGGTTCGCCGCGCGGGCGGCGGCCTTCCGCGAACGGCTCTCCGGACGCTCCCGCGCCGGCCGGCTGCCCGTCTGCTTCCAGACCCAGGTCAGCGACTGCGGCCCCGCCGCGCTGGTGACCGTCCTGCGCCACCACGGCGTCGACGTCTCCCTCGACGCCGTCCGCGCCCGCGCCGACTCCGGCCGCAACGGCGCCTCGGCCCGCACCCTGCTGGAGATCGCCCGCGAGTACGGGGTCAAGGGCCGGGGCGTGCGCGCCGATCTGGACGCCCTCGCCCGGCTGCGGCCCGGCGCCATCCTGTTCTGGAACTTCAACCACTTCGTCGTCCTGGAGGGCGCCGGCAAGGAGTACGTGGACGTCGTCGACCCCGCGTACGGGCGCCGCCGCCTCAGCAGAGCCTCCGTCGCCGAGTCCTTCACCGGCGTGGCCCTGGAGTTCGACCCGCCCCTGGAGGGCGCGGCCTCCCCCGCCCACGGCGGCGGGGCGAGCGGCCCCTGGCGCCGGCTGCGGCAGTTCCTGCCCGGCCGCAGGGAGCTGGGGCTCCTGCTCGCCGCGTCGACCGGGCTGATGGCCTTCGAGCTCGCGCTGCCGCTCACCGCCGGGTACCTCGTCGAGCGGGTGGTGCCCGACGGCTCCGCCGCCACGCTGTGGGGCGCCGCCGGACTGCTCGCCGGGCTCGGCGTGCTGTTCTTCCTCCTCCAGCTGGCCCGGTCGTTCCTGGTCGCCCGGCGCCAGGCCGTGATCGAGAAGCGGCTCACCCTGGGGATCGTCGGCCACCTGGCCGACCTGCCCTACGACTTCTTCACCGTGCGCACCCCCGGCGACCTGGCCATGCGGGCCCGGGCCAGCAACGTCCTGGTCCAGGTGCTGAGCCTGACCGCGGTCTCGGCCGGCCTGGACAGCGTGCTGATCGTCGCCTACCTGGTCGCGATGTTCCTGACCAACCCCCTGCTGGCGGCGCTGGTCGCCGCCCTGGTCGCCGTACAGGCCGGGATCCTCGCCCTCACCTGGCGCCGCCAGACCGAGCTGAGCCAGGAGGTCCTCGAACGCCAGACCAAGGCGCAGGAGGAGCTCGTCGAGATGCTGGAGAGCATCTCCTCCCTGAAGTCCAGCGGTCTGGAGGGCCGGGCCGCCGAACGCTGGTCCCACACCCTGGTCCACGAGGTCAACAAGCGCCTGGGCGCCCGCCGCAGCCTCGGCCTCTTCGCCTCCCTGAGCCGCACCGTCCGCTTCGGCGCCCCGCTGTGCGTCCTGCTCGCGGGGATCTGGCTGGTGCTGAGCGGCCGCAACTCCCTGGGTGAGGCCATGGGCTTCATGACCCTGACGATCGCCCTGTTCGTCCCGCTGGAGGGCATGTTCGACGCCGGCTCCCAGCTGGCCGCCGTCCGGCCCACCCTCGCCCGGCTCGACGACGTGCTGCGCGCCGCGCCCGAACCGCGCGGCGCACTCGCCGGGACGGGCGTCGCCGAACCGGGCCGCCTCTCGGTGCGCGAGGTCTCCTTCCGCTACCCCGGCGCCCCCCGGCCCACCCTCGCCGGCATCTCGCTGGACGTCCGCCCGGGCCAGTTCGTGGCCGTCGTCGGCCGGTCGGGCTCCGGCAAGTCCACCCTCGGCATGCTGCTCGCCGGGCTGTACTCCCCCACCGGCGGCGAGATCACGGTCGACGGGCACGACCTGGAAGAGCTGGACCGGCCGACCTACCGGCGGCGCATCGGCTACGTCAACCAGAACGCCCACCTGTTCGGCGGCTCCATCCGCGACAACATCCTCCTCGGCACCGAGGACATCAGCGACGCCGACCTGATCAAGGCCGTGCAACTCGCGCACGTCCACACCGAGATCGAGGCCATGCCGATGGGCTACAACACCCTGGTCGCCCCCGGCGGCCACGGGATGTCGGGCGGCCAGCGGCAGCGGATCGTGCTGGCCCGGGCGCTGGCCAAGCAGCCGAAGCTGGTCATTCTCGACGAGGCGACCAGCGCCCTGGACCCGGCGCTGGAGGAGTCCGTCATGCGGGGGCTGCTGGCCGCCGGGATCACCGTCGTCGTCATCGCCCACCGGCTGACCGTCCTGGACGAGGCCGACCAGGTCATCGTCATGCGCGACGGCCGGATCGTCGAGGCGGGCGCGCCCGCCGCCCTCAAGGAGACCGGCGAGGAGTACCTGTGCCTGACCTGACCACCGCCCCCGCCGGCGCCCGGCCCGCGCCCGGCACCCCCGTCCCGCTCACCTACGAGCAGGACTGGTTCCTCGCCAAGACCCGTACCGGCGGATGGGCCCACAAGAACGTCCGGCTCGGCTTCGAGATCCTCGGCGACCTCGACGCCGACGCCCTGCTGGAGGCCGTCCGCGCCTTCGTCGTCCGGCACGACGCCCTGCACCTGCGGCTGGACCCCGGCCCCCGGCCCCGGCAGTGGACCCGGCCCATCGGCGCGGACGAGCAGGTCGTCGAGTACCGCAAGGTCGGCGCCGCCTCGCCCGGGCAGTTCTCCCGCTACGCGGCGGCCCTGCTCTCGCGGGACACCGTCACCCCCTGGGCGTACGGGGAGCAACGGCCCTTCGCCCTGCGGCTGCTGCGCGGCGACGCGGGCCGGCACGCGCTGCTCGCCACCTTCCAGAACCTGGTCTTCGACGGGCGGTCCCACCACCTGTTCGGCCACGAGGTGTGGCGCGACTACGAGGCCCTGCGGCGCGGCGGCTCCGTGGCGGACAGCGCCCCGTCGTTCGCGGAGGCCGCCGCCCGCCAGCGGTCGGGCACCGGCCCGGACCGGCGGGAGCGGGCCCTGGCGAGCTGGCGCGAACGCCTCGGCTTCCTGGCCCGCACTCCGTGGGTCCGCCCGGACGGAGCGCCGGCCACCGAGGACGGCACCCTGCGGGCCGAACTCGGCGCCGCCGCCACCGCCGCGCTGCGCCGCGCCTGCGAGGAGCGGCGCTCCACCCTGCTCCAGTGGACGGTCGGCTCCTTCGTCCACGCGCTCGCCACCCGCACCGGCAGGACGGAGGTGGGGCTGTGGACCTCCATGGACTCCCGGCCGTCCCGGGACCGGGACGTGGTCGGGATGTTTGCCGGCTCCTGCCCGCTGACCGTCACCGACGCCGCGGGCGACCCCGGCGCGGTGCGCGACCGGGTCCGCGCCGGGCTGCTGGAGGCGCTCAGGCACCAGCGGCTGACCGCCGGGGAGACGGCGGAGCTGACCCGGCGGGCCGAGGCGGAGCACGGCGCGCCGGTCCCCCGGGACCTGTACGTGAACCTGCGGCGCTTCGAGGGCGCGCACAGCGGATCCCGGGAGGCGGGCGCACTGCGGATCACCGCCGACGCCTACCCGCTGCGCCGGATCACCTTCGCGGACGGCCACGCGCTGCACCTGCGCTGCGCCGAGTACCGCGACCGGCTCCTCATCGGCCTGGTCTACGACGGGCGCCGGGTGGGCCGGCCGCTGGCGCGGGCCCTCCTCGACGACGTCCTCGCGGCGGCCGCCGCCGACGCCCGCCCGGCCCGCTGAGCGGCAACGACCCGTACCACCCACCACAGGAGGCGCCATGCCCCCCGCACCGATCGACGCCGTACTGACCGCCGCAGCCGAGGTGTTCGGCCGGCCGGCCGGACCCGCCGACGACTTCTTCTCGCTCGGCGGGGACTCCGTCGCCGCCGTCGAGCTCGCCGTCCGCCTGGAGGAGCTCCTGGGCATGGAGGTCGACACCGAACTGGTCGTCGCCACGCCCGGCTTCGCCGCCCTGGCCGCCGCGCTCCACGCGCGGGCCGGGACCGCCGTGCCCGCCCCCTCGACGCCCGGACGCTGAGGAACCATGCGCCCCCACCTCTGGGACCCGTGGGCCACGGCGCGGACGGCCCCCCGCCGTACGGCCGTCGTCGCCGGCGACGAGTCCTGCTCCTTCGCCGAACTGACCGGCCGCGCCGACGCCCTGGCCGGCGCCCTGCGCGCGCGGGGCCTGCCCGACGGCGCGGTCCTGTCCACCGACATCCCCACCGGACCCCGCTTCTTCGCGCTGGTCCTGGCCGCGCTGCGGCACGGGTACGGCCTCTTCCCCGTCGCCCCCGAGCTGCTGGCCCTCCCCGGGGGCCCGGCCCTGCTGACCGACGCGGGCGCCGCCCTCCACGTCACCGCCGGACCGCCTCCGGCGGACGGCCCCGCGCTGCCCTGTCCGGCCGTCGGCGACGAGGAGCTGCTGTCCGCCCCCGGCTCCCCCGCCCCGGCCGTGCCCCGCGCGGCCGGGCACCTCGTCCTCGCCACCTCGGGCACCACGGGCCTCCCGCAGGCCGTCGTACGGACCCGCCCCGCCCGGCCCTACAAGGGGGTGGCCGTCATCGAGCGGTACGCCGCCGGCCCGGACCGGGGCCCGCACCTGATGGCCAACCCCACCTACCACCTCGGCACCCTGGGGCCGGCCCTGTACGCGCTCCAGGCGGGCAGCGCGGTCGTCGTCCAGCGCACCTGGTCGCCGGCCGGCTTCGCCGAACTGGCCGACCGGTACGCGGCCGACAGCGTCATGCTCAGCCCGGACCGGCTGACCTCCCTGGTCGGGGCGGGCCTGGCGCCGGAGCGGACGTTCCGGGTGGTCTTCCACGGCGGGGCGGCCTGCCCGCCCGGGGTGAAGCGCGCGGCGATCGAGCTGTTCGGGCCGGTCCTGCACGAGTACTACGGCACGTCCAGGAGCGTCCTGACGGAGATCACCACCCCCGAGTGGCTGGAGCGGCCCGGCTCCGTCGGCCGCCCCCTGCCCGGGATCCGCGTCGAGGTCACCCGCGAGGGCCGGGCCCTGCCCCCGGGCGAGGCCGGGGAGATCGGGATCCGGCTGCGCGCCGCCGACCGGGGCGCGGCCGAGGCGCCCGTGCACGCCACGGGGGACGTCGGTTTCCTCGACGCCGACGGGTACCTGTTCGTCATCGGCCGGGCCGGGACCCCGCAGGAACTGCGCGCGGCCCGGCTCGAACACGAGGTCCGGCTGCTGCCCGGCGTCACGGACGCGGTCGTCCTCCCCGGCTCCGGCGCACCCGTCTGCTTCGTCGAGCACGGCCCCGCCGGCCCCGACCCGGTCCCCGCCGTGGAGGCGTCGGCGCGCCGGCTCGGCCTGCCCGCGCCGCGGGTCGTCCCGGCCGCCTCCGGAGCGCTGCCCCGCACCGCCAGCGGCAAGATCCGGCGCGCCGGACTGTCCGTCCTCGCCGGGGTCCCGGCGGCAGCGGGCGAGGGCCCGGGATGACCGTGGAGCCGTGGTCCCCGACCGTCCCGGGCCGGCTCCTGCGCCATGCCCTGCGCCGGCCGGACGCCCCCGCGCTGACCTGCCTCGACGGGGACGAGGTCCGGCGGCTGGACTACCGGCGGCTGGCCGCCCTCGTGGAGGCCGTCGGCGCGGGGCTGGGCGCGCTCGGAGTCCGGAGTGGCGACCGGCTGGTCATGGTGCTGCCGAACGACGAGTCCTTCGTCGCCGTCCTGCTGGCGGCCATGGGACGGGGCGTCCTGCCGGTCCCCGCGGCCACCCCGGCGACCACGCGGACCGAGGCGTTCGGACGGCGGCTGCGGGGCATCGTCGCCGACTGCCGTCCCTCCCTGGTCGTCACCACCGCGCCCTGGCACGCCTGCGTCCTCACCGCCCTGGGGGACCTCGACGTCCCCGGCGGGGTGCACGCCTGGCCCGGTCCGGCCACGGCGGCCCGGGCCGCGGCCCCTCCGTCCGCGCCGGCGCCCGCGCCGCCGCCGGACGCCCCGGCCTTCCTCCAGTACACCTCCGGTTCGACCGGGGCCCCCAAGGGGGTGGTCATCAGCCACCGGGCGCTGCACGCCAGCTGCGCGCAGGCCGCCCGCGTCTACGCCGAGCGCCGGGACGACGTGGCCGTGACCTGGGTGCCGCTCCACCACGACATGGGGCTGGTCACCGGCGTCCCGCGGCCCCTCTTCAGCGGCTACGCCTCCGTGCTGATGGCGCCCGACGCCTTCGTCCGGCGCCCCGCGGCCTGGCTGTCGGCCGTCACGGAGCACGGCGGGACCCTGTCCAGCGCGCCCGACTTCGCGTACGCCCTGTGCGCCCGCAAGGTCACCGACGAGGAACTGGCCCGGCTCGATCTGCGGCGCTGGCGGGTGGCGCGCAGCGCGGGCGAGGTGGTGCGGGCCGGGACGGCCGAGCGGTTCACGGCGCGGTTCGCCGCCGCCGGCTTCTCCCCGGCGAGCCTGTGCCCCTCGTACGGCATGGCGGAGGCCACCCTCACCGTCACCGCCTCCACCCCCGACAGCCCGCCGGCCCGGCTGGCCGTGCGCACCGCCGCTCTGCGGGCGGGGAGGGTGGAGGCCGCCGTCCCGGGGAAGCCCGCCACGGTCCTGCTCTCCTCGGGGACGCCGCTGCCGGGCACGCAGGTCCGGGTGCGGCCCCGGCCCCCCGGACGCGGCAGCGGCCCCCACCTGGGTGAGGTCGTGGTCCGCGGCCCGCAGCTGTTCCGCGGCTACTGGCCCCACGCGCGGCGGCCGGCGAGGTGGCACGCGACGGGCGACCGGGGATTCGTGCACGACGGCCACCTGTTCGTGGTGGGCCGGACGGATGACGTCCTCGTCCACCACGGCCGCACCTTCTACCCGGCGGACGTCCTCGCGGCCTGCGAGGAGGTGCCCGGCCTGCGCCCGGGCCGCTGCGCCGCCTTCTGCGTCACGGACCGGGAGGCGGACGGTGGGGGCGACGACGGCGAGGGCGACGACGGCGGGGAGCCGGGCGGCCGGGTCTGCCTGGTCGCGGAGGTGGCCGGCGGCCCCGGCGCGCCCCCGCCCGCCGAGGTGGCCGCGGGGGCGCGGCGGCGGCTGGCGGACGCGCTCGGCCTGTACGTCCGCGAGGTCGTGCTGCTGCCCCGGGGCGGGCTGCCCGTGACCACCAGCGGGAAGGTGCGGGTCGCGGAGACCAGGCGGCGCCTGCTCCTCGGGACGCTCCCGCGCCTGTGAGGAAGAACCAGCGAGAGGAAAGAGGGACCGTGCATTCTCCGACTTTGGCCGCGTGGGTCGGCGACCCCGCCGACTTCGCCGCCGCGTACTGGCGACGGCGACCGGGCGTCTTCCGGCCGGAGGGCGGCGCGCGCAGCCCCTTCACCCTGGCCGACGTCGACGCGGCGCTCGCCACCGGCTTCCTGTCCGAGCCCTACCTGGAGATGGCCCGCGCCGAGGAGCCGCTGGGCCGCGATTCCTACCTGGCACCGCGCACGGTCAACCAGGCCCGGCACGGGGGCTTCGCCGACGAGCGCAGGATCCGGGCCCTGCTCGACGAGGGCGCGACCCTGCTGATGCGCCGGGTCGACCAGTGGCACGGCCCGACGCGCGACCTGCTCGCGCGGCTGTCGGGCGAACTCGGCCTCGCGGTGGAGGCGTTCTGCTTCGTGACGCCCCCGGGCACCCAGGGCGTGCCCCTGCACCGCGACGACGCGGACGTCCTGGTCCTCCAGCTGAACGGTGCCAAGTCCTGGCACGTCGCCGAGGGGCCCGCGGACGGGAACTGGGAGCACGGCCGGGTCGGGGGCGAGCCCCCGGCGGAGGTCCTGCGGACCACCCTGCGCGCGGGCGAGGTCCTGTACATCCCGCGGGGGTTCGCGCACGAGGCCGTCGGCAGCGAGGGGCTGTCGGTGCACCTGTCGCTGACCGTGCGGGAGGTCCACAAGGGCGACCTGTTCCGCAGCCTGCAGAAGCTGACGGCGCAGGGCATGGCGGTGGAGACCCGGCCTCTTGACGACGCCGCCGTGCTGGCCGCGGCGGCGGCGATGCTGGACCACGTCCGCGCGGTGGTGGCCGCCCTGGAGCCCGAGGAGCTGGTGGGCCACGCCCGGCGCGCGAAGCTGGCCGAACTGCCCGCCCCGCGCGCGCCGATCTCCCTGAGCGCCCTCGCGGCCGGCTCCGGCGGTCCGGAACGATCCGGCATCGGCACACATGCCGGAGGAATATGACCGGAAACGGCCTGCCCCGCCGGAATCCGTGCGCATAGGCTGCGGCGATTTCGGATGCTGATCCCGGGGGTTGTCGTGTCGCATCGTCGGTTGGTCACCGTGGCGGGGGCCGTGGGAGCCATTGTTCTTCTGCTCGCGGGCTGTGAGGACGCGGCGCCCGGAAAGGGGGCGCCGGAGGGCAGACCCAGCGCCTCCATCACGGCCACGGCCTCGCAGTCGGCCTCTCAGTCGCCGAGCCCCTCGGCCCCGGTGTCGCCGTCGGGTACGCCGACCGCGCCCGCGGGAGCGCCGTCCAAGGCGGCTGGCGCGCCGTCCAGGCCCGCTCCGGCGGCCGAGCCGTCGAACGCCCCGGCGTACCCGGCGCCGGAGAGGACGCAGGAGCCCTCGGCCGTCTACTACAAGAACTGTGACGCCGCGAAGGCGGCCGGGGCGGCGCCCATCCAGCGCGGCCAGCCCGGCTACCGAGAGGCCCTCGACCGGGACAAGGACGGCATCGCCTGCGACAAGTAGGCCGCCACCCCCGCTACCGCAGGGGTAGGGGCCGCCCCGGTCAGCGGTAGTCCTCGGGGTGGTCCTGCATCCAGGTGTTGATCTGGTCGCGGGTGGCGAGCAGGGCGGGCTGGTGCTGCTTGAGGTTCTCGAAGCCGTGGTCGGCGCCCAGTTCCCGGTCGAGGCCGGCGATCAGGGCGATCGGCTCGGGGAAGTGGGCGGGGCCCTGGGGGTCGGCCTTCATGGCGCGGTCCATCCGGTGGAGTTCGTCGTGGACCCTGCCCAGGAAGTAGGCGCAGTTCGCGGGGGTGCAGGAGTCGTTCAGGGTGGCCTGGAGCCCGGCGAAGGCGTCCCGGACCCGTTCCGGCCGCGGTCCCGGTTCCGCGGGCCCCGCGTCGGAGACGGAGGCGGCGGAGGCGGCCGGGACGGCGGCGGAGGCGGGCCGGTGGGCGCTGTCGCAGGAGGCGGTGGACGCCGCCAGGGCGACGGTCACGGCCGTCACGGCGGCGCCGCGCAGGATGGGTCGGAGCATCGGTTTCCCCCCGGTGTTCGATGACCAGCCGACCCTACCCGCCGCTTTCGCCCGGGATGCCCGCCGGGGTGTGGTTGCCCTGGAGCCGTTCGAGGTCGGAGGGCCGGACCTGGATCACCACGACCGCGATCAGCGCTCCGACCAGGGTGAAGGCCGCCGCCGCCACGAAGGCTGCACTCACGCCCGAGGTCAGCACGAGGTCGGACCAGGGCCGGGGGAACTGGTGGGTGCGGGCGAAGAACGCCTTCTGCCCGGGGCTGGAGTCGCGTACGAACGGCACGGCCTGGGCCTTGGCCTCGTTGCGGCTGGCGGTGCTGAAGACGGTGACGAGGATCGACAGGCCGAGGGAACCGCCGACCTGCTGCATGGTGTTGAGCAGTCCGGAGGCCGCGCCCGACTCCCGGTCGGGTACGTGGGACAGGGCCATCAGGGTCAGCGAGACGAACTGCATGCCCATGCCGGTGCCGAAGACGATGATGGGGCCGAGGATGCTGCCCGCATACGTGGAGTGGACGTCGGTCCGCGTCAGCCAGGACAGCCCCGCGCCGCAGCACAGCGCACCCGTGACCATGAACGGCTTGGGCCCGAACCGGGGCAGCATCCGCGAGGTGAAGGTGGCCGACAGCGCGACCATGACGCTGACGGGCAGGAAGGCGAGTCCGGCCCGCAGCGGGCTGAAGCCGAGGACGTTCTGCACGAACAGGGTCAGGAAGAAGAACATGCCGAAGATCGCGCAGGCGAGGAAGAGCATGATCCCGTAGGTCCCGGCCCGGTTGCGGTCGGCGAACATGTGCAGCGGGGTGATCGGCTGCGGGGAGCGCCGTTCGGTCACGACGAACAGGACCAGCAGGACCGCGGCGGCGCCGAAGGAGCCGAGGGTGAGGGGATCGGCCCAGCCGTCCTGGGAGGCGCGGATGAACCCGTAGACCAGCGCGACCATGCCCGCGGTGCCCAGCAGCGCGCCCGCGAGGTCGAAGTGCCCGGGGTGGCGCTCCGACTCCCGCAGGACCCTGCGGGCCATCAGGGCGATGACCACGGCGATGGGGACGTTGACGAAGAGCACCCACCGCCAGTTGAGCCACTCGACCAGCAGCCCTCCCGCGATCAGCCCGATGGCGCCGCCCCCGGCGGAGACGGCGGCGAAGACGCCGAACGCCCGGTTGCGGGCGGGTCCTTCACGGAAGGTCGTGGTGATCAGCGCGAGGGCGGTCGGGGAGGCGATGGCGCCGCCCACGCCCTGGAGGGCCCGGGCGGCCATCAGCTGGCCGGAGGTCTGGGCGAGGCCGCCGAGGAGGGAGGCGAGGCCGAAGAGCAGGACGCCGGAGATGAAGACCCGTTTGCGGCCGAGGATGTCACCGGTGCGGCCGCCGAGCAGCAGCAGGCCGCCGAAGGTGAGGGTGTAGGCGTTGACCACCCAGGACAGGCTCTCGGTGGAGAAATCCAGTGCCGTCTGGATGTGCGGAAGGGCTATGTTCACGATCGTGACGTCGAGGACGACCATGAGCTGGCAGGACGCGATCACGAACAGGGCCAGCCCGTTGCCGTTCCCGCTCCCGTTGCCCTTGCCGGCCCCGCGCACCGTGCCCTCGCCGGTCCCGGTGCTGTGCGGCGATGCGTTCGGGTCCACCCGTCGACGCTACGCCCGCCCACCCCGGGTCACCACTCGAATGGGCTAGGCCATGTGATATTTCACATGGCAGACTGAGATCATGGACGACTTCCTCAGGCAATCCGCCGCCACGGCCCGGTTCACCCACGGCTCTCCCCGCGCCTTCTCCTTCGGGGACGGCGGCCGTCTCCTGTGGTTCCTGCGCTCGACGGGCCCCACCGACGCCCTCGACGGCCTCTGGGTCCTCGACACCGCCACCGGCGTCGAAACCCTCCTCGCCGACCCCCACGCCCTGTGCCCCGAACCCGGTGAACTCCCCGTCCTGGAGCGCCGGCTGCGGGAGCGCACCCGGCTCGTGGCCGCCGGGATCGGCACGTACGCCCTCTCCGGCGACGGCCGCCGCGCCGTCTTTCCCCTCCATGGGCGGCTCTACGAGGTCACCTGCGAGGGCGGCGGCGCCCCCGTGCCGCTGCCCACCTCCGGCCCCGCCTTCGACCCCCGCCCCGGCACCGACGGCTCGCGCACCGCGTACGTGGCGGACGACGTGCTGTACACCGTCCCCGGCGGCCGGGTCAGCCCCGACGACGGGGCCCGCTGGGGCGTCGCGGAGTTCGCCGCCGCCGAGGAACTCGGACGCACCCGGGGCCACTGGTGGTCCCCCGACGGGCACTCCCTGCTCGCGGCCCGGGTGGACGAGAGCGCCCTGCAGCGCCGCCACTTCACCGACCCCGCGCATCCCGAGCTCCCGGGCGAGGACTTCGCCTACCCCGAGGCGGGCGGCCCCAACGCCGACGTCCAGCTGTGGGTCCTGCCCGCCGCCGGCGGCGAGGGGGTCCGGCTGGAGTGGGACGCGGACACCTACCCGTACGTCTCCGACGCGGACTGGGAGTCCGGGGACGAGATCCTGCTGACCGTCCAGGACCGCCTCCAGCAGACCGTCCTCCTGCTCAGCGCCGACCCCGCCACCGGCCGCACCCGCGAGCTCTCGCGCACCACGCACCCCCAGTGGGTGGACCCCCTGCCCGGCACCCCCGCCCGGCTGCCCGACGGCGCGCTGCTCACCTCCGCGGACATCGCCGGGCAGGCCGCGCGCGGCCTCGCCGTGGACGGCAAGCCGCTCACCGGCGAGGAGGTCCAGATCCGCTCCGTGGCCGGGATCCACCAGGGGCGGCTGCTCGTCGAGGCCGCCCTGCGCGACCCCTCGGAGCAGCAGGTGCTCCTGCTGGACCCGTCCACCGGCGAGCACACCCCGCTGGCCGACGGGCCCGGCGTGCACTCGGTGGCCGCCTCGGCGGCGGGGGCGCTGCTGCTGACCTCCGCCGACGCCGACGGCTTCCGGCGGATCCTGCGCACCGCCGACGGCCGCGAGCTCACCCCCCGCGACCTGTCCGCCCCGCTGCCCCACCGGGTGGCGCCGGTCCTGGAGCGGGTCACCGAACTCGCCCTGCCCACCGCGCTCGTGCTGCCCCGCGGCCACGTCCCGGGCCGGCGGCTGCCCGTCCTGATGGACAGCTACGGCGGCCCCGGCGCCCAGGACGTGAGCGCCGAGCCCCGCCGCTGGCAGTACCGCCAGTGGTGGGCCGACCAGGGCTTCGCCGTGGTCACCGTCGACAACCGGGGCACCGCGGGCGTCTCCCCGGCCCACACCCACGCCATGTACCGGGGTTTCTCCGAGGTGACCCTCGACGACCAGGTCGCCGCCCTGCGGGCGCTCGGCGCCCGCCACGGCGACCTCGACCTCGGCAGGGTCGGCATCCGCGGCTGGTCCTACGGCGGCTACCTCTCCGCCATGGCGGTGCTGCGCCGCCCGGACGTCTTCCACGCGGCGGCCGCCGGGGCCGCCCCGACCGACTTCCGGCACTACGACACCGCGTACACCGAGCGCTACCTGGGCCTGCCCCAGGAGCACCCGGACGTCTACGAGCGGGACTCCCTGATCCCCGACGCCCCCCGGCTGACCCGCCCGCTGCTGCTGGTCACCGGCCTGGCCGACGACAACGTCCACCCGTCCCACACCCTGCGGCTCTCGCAGGCCCTCACGGACGCGGGCCGCCCGCACGAACTGCTGGCCCTGCCCGGCGTCACCCACATGACCCCGGGCGGCGCCCGGGAGAAGATCATGGCGCTGGAGCTGGAGTTCTTCCGCCGCACCCTCGCGGTCTAGCGGCCCCGGGGCACGGTGAAGGGCCCCGCGGACGCCGGCGTCCGCGGGGCCCTCCTTTCTTCCCGTGATCCCCGTCAGTCACCCGGGAAGTGACAGGCCACCTCGCGCGAGGCGGCGGGCCGCAGCAGCGGCCGTTCGGTGCGGCAGATCTCCTGCGCCTTGGGGCAGCGCGGGTGGAAGGTGCAGCCCGGGGGCGGGGCGGCCGGGCTCGGCGGGTCGCCGAGCAGCACGATCCGCTCCCGCCGCCGCTCCGCCGCCGGGTCGGGCAGCGGGACGGCGGACAGCAGCGCCCGGGTGTAGGGGTGCTGCGGGTTCTCGTAGAGGGACTTCTTGTCCCCGATCTCGACGATCCGGCCGAGGTACATCACCGCGACCCGGTCGCTGACCCGCTTGACCACCGAGAGGTCGTGCGCGATGAACACGTAGGCCAGGCCGAGTTCGGTGCGCAGACGCTCCATCAGGTTGACGATCTGCGCCTGTACGGAGACGTCCAGGGCGGAGACCGGTTCGTCGGCGATCACCAGCCGGGGGCTGGTGGCCAGCGAGCGGGCGATGCCGATGCGCTGGGCCTGGCCGCCGGAGAACTCGTGGGGGTAGCGGTCGATGTGCTCGGGGATCAGCCCGGTGAGCTCCATCAGTTCGGCGGCCCGGCGGCGGGCGTCGGCCGCGCTCCAGCCCTGCACCAGCAGCGGGTCGGAGATGATCCGGGCCACCGTCTGGCGGGGGTTGAGGGAGGAGTGAGGGTCCTGGAAGACCATCTGGATGTTCCTGCGCAGCGGCCGCAGGGCGCTCTGGGAGAGCCTGCTGATGTCCCGGCCCTCGAACTCGACGCTGCCGGCGGTGGGTTCGAGCAGTCGTACCAGCATCCGGCCGGTGGTGGACTTCCCGCAGCCGGACTCGCCGACCAGGCCGAGGGTCTGCCCGGCCTCCAGGTCGAACGAGATCCCGTCGACGGCCCGCACCGGCGCGGAGCGGCGCCCGGTCAGGCTGCGCTTGCCGGGGAAGGTCATCGTCAGGTCGCGGACCCGCAGCAGCGGCCCGGACGGCGGGCCCTCCCGCTCCTCGGCGGGGCTGGGTCGGGTGGCCGGGGCCGTCATCGGGACACCTCCGGGGCAGGGGCGGCGGCAGCGGGCACCGCGCCGGGGAAGTGGCAGGCCGCCAGCCGCTCCGCCGAGCCGTACGGGCGCAGCTCGGGCCGTTCGCCCGCGCAGCGGCCCGCGTCCTGGGCCGGGGCGGCGGCGGCCACCGTGCAGCGGGGGGCGAAGGCGCAGCCCGGGGCGGGGTGGAGCAGGGAGGGCGGGGAGCCGGGGATGGAGGGCAGCGGGACGTCGTCGGCACTGTCGAGGCGGGGCAGCGAATCGAGCAGGCCCCGGGTGTAGGGGTGGGCGGGGTCGGCGAACAGGGCGTCGGCCGAAGCCTGTTCGGCCGCGCGGCCGCCGTACATGACCAGCACCTCGTGGGCGACGCGGGCCACCACTCCCAGGTCGTGGGTGATCATGACGACGCCGAGGCCGCGGTCCTGCTGGAGGCGGGCGATCAGCTCCAGGATCTGCGCCTGGACGGTGACGTCGAGGGCGGTGGTGGGCTCGTCGGCGATGAGCAGGTCGGGTTCGCAGGCCAGGGCCATGGCGATCATCGCGCGCTGGCGCATGCCGCCGGAGAACTGGTGCGGGTACTCCCCCGCGCGGCGGGCGGGTTCGGGGATGCCGACCTCGCCGAGCATGTCGACCGCCCGCTTGCGCGCGGCGGCCCGTCCGGCCCGGAAGTGCACCCGGAAGTGCTCGGCGATCTGCTCGCCGACGGTGTAGTAGGGGTGCAGGCTGGACAGCGGGTCCTGGAAGATCATGGCCATTCTGCGGCCGCGGACCTTGGCGAGCTGCTTCTCGGGAAGCCCGGTGAGCTCCTGTCCGGCGAGGGTGACGGAGCCCTTGACCTCGGCGTCGGCGCGGTGCAGGCCCATGACGGCGAGGGAGGTGACGGACTTGCCGGAGCCGGACTCGCCGACGATGCCGAGGGTGCGTCCGGCCTCGACGGTGAAGCCGAGGGAGTCCACGGCCCGGACGGCGCCGTGCGGGGTGCTGAACGTGACGCTGAGGTCGCGCACCTGGAGAAGGGGGGCGGCCGGGGCGGCGGGGGCGGTCATCAGTACCTCACCCTCGGGTCGATGACGGCGTACAGGAGGTCGACGACGAGGTTCGCGACGACGATGAAGAAGGCGGCGAGCAGGGTGACCCCGAGGACCACGGGCTGGTCGGAGCTGACGAGCGCCCCGTAGAAGAGCCTGCCGACGCCGGGGAGCCCGAAGATGGACTCGGTGATCACGGCTCCGGCGAGCAGTCCGCCGAGGTCCATGCCGAAGATGGTGAGGATGGGGGTCATGCCGGAGCGCAGCCCGTGCTTGACGACGACGGTCCGCTCGGGCATTCCCTTGGCGCGGGCGGTGCGGATGTACGGCTCGGCCATCGCCTCGATCATCGAGCCCCGGCTCTGCCGGGCGTACATGGCGGCGTAGAGCAGGGCGAGCGCGGTCCAGGGCAGCAGCAGGTTGGCGGCCCAGCCGAGCGGGTCGGCGGTGAGCTCGTGGTAGCTGGGGTAGGGCAGCAGCCCGGCGATGCGGATGACCCCCCAGATGAGCATGACGGAGGTGAAGTAGACGGGCAGGGAGGCGGCGGCGACCGCGCCGACCATCAGGGCCTTGTCGGTGGCGGTGTCCTTGCGCAGGGCGGCGATGACCCCGGCGCCCAGGCCGAGCACCAGCCACAGCAGGGCGGCGCCGAAGGCGAGGGAGGCGGAGACGGGGAGCCGGTCCATGAGCAGGTCCCAGACGGGCAGGGAGTTCTCGTACGAGTAGCCCAGGCAGGGGAAGTCGCACTGGACGGCGTACTGGCCGGTGCCCAGGGTGCGGCCGGTGAAGATGCCGGTGAGGAAGTGGGTGAACTGCGCCCACAGGGGCTGGTCGAGGCCGAGGTACTGGCGCACGTCGGCGAGCCGTTCGGGGCTGCACGTCTTGCCGCAGGCCGCGGCGGCCGGGTCGCTGGGCAGGACGTAGAAGATCAGGAACGTGACGGCGGCGATGGCGAGGAGCACGCCGGCCAGGGCGAGCAGCCGGCGCAGCAGGTAGAGGATCAACTGCGGCCTCCCCTCGGGTCGAGGATGTCGCGCAGGGCGTCGCCGAGGAGGGTGAAGGCGAGGACGGCGAGGAAGAGGAAGAGGCTCGGGATGACGAAGTACATGGGGTCGGTCTCGTAGAAGGCCACGGACTCGGCGATCATCTGGCCCCAGGACGGGGTGGGCGGGCGGACGCCGACGCCGAGGTAGCTGAGGGCGGCCTCGGTGCTGATCATGCCGGGGATCAGCAGGGTGGTGTAGGCGATGACGGGGCCCGAGACCCCGGGGAGGATGTCGCGGGTCAGGATCCGCCAGGCCCCGGATCCGCCGACGCGGGCGGCGTCGACGTATTCGCGGTGTTTGAGGGAGAGCGTCTGGCCGCGGACGACGCGGGCGACGCCGGGCCAGCCGAAGAGCCCGATGACCGAGGTCATCAGCACGATCCGGTTGACGTCCTTGGCCACCGACAGCATCGCGATCATGAAGATGAGGGAGGGGAAGGACATGGTGAGGTCCATCAGCCGGGACAGGACGGCGTCGACGCGGCCGCCGAAGTAGCCGGCCGCGATGCCCGCGGCGGTTCCGGTGAGGACGACGATGGCGGTGGCGGCGAAGGCGATGAGCAGGGACACCTGGGCGCCGTGGACGACGCGGGCGAACAGGTCACGGCCGGTGACGGGTTCGACGCCGAGCCAGTGCTCGGGGCTGATGCCGCCGAAGGAGCCGAGCGGCTGGCCGCCGAGGTAGGGGTCGATGGCGGACTTGTCGAACTCCTCGGCGGACCAGCCGCCGAGCGCGCCCAGCCAGGGGGCGGTCACGGCCATCAGGACGAAGAGGAGGACGACGCAGAGGCTGACGCGGACGGCGGGGCGGCGGCGAAGTTCCCGCCGGGCGAGCTGCCAGGGGCTGCTGCCCGGGGGGACGTCCTTGGCCGGCGCCCCGGCCGGGGCCGCCTCGGGGGCGGCGCCGGGTGCGGTGGTGGTCATGGTGTCTACCGGTTCCGGCTTCTCAGCCCTGGCTCTTCGAGGGGTCCTTGAGGCCGACGCTGCCGTAGTCGATGGTGCCGGTCCACGCGGGGTGTCCGTAGGCGCCGGCGATGTTGGGGCCGACGAGGAGCGGCTTGCGCTCCAGCAGGATCGGGATGGACGGCGCCTTCTTCATGACCTCGGCGTCGAGGTCGATCCACGCCTGGTTGGCCTGCTTGGCGTCGGTCATGGCGTTGATCTCGTCGATCCGCTTCATGGTGGCGTCGTCGCGGAACTGCGAGTAGTTGCCCTGGTTGCCCTTGTCCTTGATGGTGCGTCCGTCGAAGACGAAGGGCATCCAGGTGGAGCCGGAGGGGTAGTCGGGGCACCAGCCGGTGTAGGTCATGTCGGGGGTGGTGGAGAGGTCGCCGATGACGTCGTAGTACGCGCCGGGGTCGACGGTGTCGATGACGACCTCGATGCCGGCCCGGGCCAGGCCCTGCTGGAATGCCTCCGCCTTGCCCTTGTCGCCGGTGGAGACGGCGAGGGAGACCTTCAGGTGCTCCTTGCCCGCGGCCTTGAGCAGTTCCTTGGCCTTGGCGGGGTCGCCGGAGGCGGGGATCTTGAGGGTGTCGGCCTGCTTGCCGCCGGTGAGGGCCGGGGGCAGGTAGGCGGTGGCGACCTCGTTGAGGCTGGGGCCGCCGCCCGCGGTGACGACGGCTTCCTTGTCGACGGCGTACTGCATGGCCTCGCGGACCTTGGGGTCGTTGAAGGGGGGCCGGGAGTTGTTCAGGTGGAGCATGACCGTACAGCCCTGGGACTCGGCGAGCAGGCGCGACTTGACGTCGGGCTTGGGCAGGACCTTCGGGGCGCTCTCGGGGCGCATGTTGGAGTACTCGACGGCGGAGGCGTCGGCGCCCTCGCCGGCGATGAGGCGGTCGTCGATCTGGCCGCCCTTGAGGCCCATGACGACGACGAACTTGTCGGGGTACGCCTTGCGGACGGAGTCACTCTTCTGGTCCCAGTGCTCGTTGCGGACGAGGACCAGCTTCTTGTCGCGCTCGTAGCTCTCGATCTTGTACGGGCCGGAGGAGAAGGGGCGGGCGTCGTACTGGGTGCCCTTCTCCTGGGACTGCGGGACCGGGGAGAAGGTGGGCAGGGTGGCGGTCTGGGAGAACTCGGCGACGGGGCGCTTGAGTTCGAAGACGATCGTGCGGTCGTCGGGGGTCTTGACCGAGTCCAGGTGCTGCCCCTGCAGGGGACCCTTGTAGCCCTCGGTGCCGGCCAGGTACTGGGCGGCGTAGTCGGGGCCGCCGGTGAGGTCGGGGGCGAAGGAGCGCTCGACGTTGTACTTGACGTCCTGGGCCTTGATGGGGCTGCCGTCCTCGTACTTCAGGCCCTCCTTGAGGGTGAAGGTCCAGGTGCGGCCCCCGTTGGAGGGGGTGCCGAGGTCGGTGGCGAGGTCGGGGACGAGCTCGCTGCCGCCCTTGCCGGGCTCGGCCTTGAAGGTGACGAGCGTGCGGTAGAGCAGGCGGGTGCCGAAGTCCATGGTCGGCAGGGTCCAGTTGCGGGCCGGGTCGAGGTGGGAGAAGTCCTGGTTCGACAGGACCGTGAGGGTGCCGCCCTTCACGGGGGTGCCGCCGAGGGTCTTGCCGTCGTTGGCGGCGGCCGGGTTGGAGGCGCCCTTCCCCTCGGAGCCCTTCTTGGGGTCGGAGCAGCCCGCGGCCCCGAGGGCGAGCGACGCCACCAGAGCGGAGGCGAGGGCGAGTTGGGTGCGCTTGGTCATGGTCACTCCAGGGAAGGGCCGCACTTTAGGGTGTGACCGGTAACATAGTAATGTGAAATTGTACTGACAACCCCTTGTCGCCGCCGTTATCCAGCCGTGTCCAAAACCGTTCTGCCGCCCGGCACTTGGGACGGCCGCCCGCGACGGCGGCCGCCCCGCCCCGCCCCGAACGCACACCGAAGCCGCCGGGCGGTTGCCCGGCGGCTTCTGGACACGGCAGGGGCCCCGGAGGCGCCTAGACGCCGGAGCCGAGGCCACCGTGGGGCCGGCCCACCGGTTCGTCGCGGCCCTGGGCCCACAGGGAGCGGACATGTCCGAGGTGGCGCTGCATGCACGCCTCGGCCGCCCCGGCGTCGCCGGACAGCATCACGTCCAGCAGTTCGAGGTGCTCCTCGGCGGAGGAGACCAGCTTGCCGGCCTCGTCCAGGCCCGTCAGCCCGTAGAGGCGGGAGCGCTTGCGCAGGTCGCCGACGGTCTCGACCAGGCGGTCGTTGCCGGAGAGGGCGAGCAGGCTGAGGTGGAAGCGGCGGTCCGCCTCCAGGTAGCCGATGAGATTGTGCTCGCGGGCGCTGGTGACGATCTCCTCGGCGATCGGGCGCAGCTCCTCCAGCTGCTCCCGCGTGGCCGTCCGGGTGATCCGGCCGATGGTCGGCACCTCGATCATCGTGCGGAGTTCGGTGTACTGGTCGAGGTCGCGCTCGCTGACCTCGGTGATCCGGAAGCCCTTGTTGCGCACGGGTTCGACCAGTCCCTCGCGGGCCAGGTCCAGCATGGCCTCGCGCACGGGTGTGGCCGACACGCCGAGCTCGGCGGCGAGGCCCGGCGCCGAGTAGACGCTGCCGGGGCGGAGCTCTCCCGCTATCAGCGCGGCCCGCAGGGCGTGGCCGACCTGGTCGCGCAGCCTTTCCTGGGCCTTGATGAGACTGTGCTGCTTCAGGTCACCCATTGCTCTTCCTCCGAGACCCCGCACACCACCGACGTGCGGAGGAACAGCGTACAATGTCACGTTTCGCTGTTCGCTCCGGTCGCGTGGTAGACCGCCACCGCGACGGCAAGATCTTCCCAGGCCATACCCACACTCTTGAAGAGCTGTGGACAACCCGCCGGCCCTCCGGGGGAATTGCGCCCCGCGACCAGGTCGGCCAGGGTGCCGCTGATATGACCGGGACCGATCGCTCCCTCGGCCTCCGGGATCAGGAGGTCCCCCGCCTCGCGCAGCGCTGCCGCCCGCGACTCCACGTACACCGCCGCGCGTCGCACGAGGGCGGTGTCGGTCTCCCGGGCGTCCGGCTCGTGCGAGCCGACGGCGACGACCACCGCCTCCGGGGCCACCAGCCTCCCGTCGAAGAGCGGTTCGCGGGCGGTGGTGCAGCACAGCACCAGGTCCGCCTCCGCCACGTCCTGCGGGGTGCCGGTGCGGGCAGGGATGCCCAGGGAGCGGGCGTGCGCGGCCAGCTGCTCCGCGCGTCCGGGGTCGCGGGCGACGATCACCGCCTCCGCCAGCTCCCGCAGCTCCAGGACCGCTTCGAGGTGCCCGTACGCCTGCGGTCCCGCGCCGAAGAGCAGCAGCCGCAGCGGGCGCCCGGTCCGGGTGAGGTACCGCAGGGCCAGGGCGGAGACCGCCGGGGTGCGCAGGGCGGTCAGGGCGGCGCCGTCCAGGAGGGCGAGCGGGCGCAGGGTGGGACCGTCCAGCAGGAGGTAGCTGCCGGTGATCCGGGGCAGCCCCCGCGCCGGGTTGCCGGGGGCCACCCCGGCGATCTTCACCCCGGCGTACGCTCCGGACGCGGCCGGCATGAGCAGGAGCTCACCGCCGGGCGCCGCCACGCTGGTGCGCTGCGGGCACGCCTCCGGGTCCAGCCCGGCGCGCAGGGCCGCGGCCAGGGCGTCGGCCGCCTGGGCGGTGGTGAGCAGGACCGCCGTCTCGTGGGCGCCCAGCTGGAGGAGGTCCCCGGTACCGGTCACAGCAGGAAGCCCGCGCCGAGCGCGTCGTAGGGGTCGGCGGTGAAGAGGTGCTCCCCGGTGCGGTAGGCGGTACCGGTGACCTCGGTGACCCCGCCGGCCAGGATGCGGCCGGTGAACACCGTGCCCGTCACCGACTCGTGGAGCAGGTCCTCCCCCGCCCCCAGGCGGCCGTCCTCCGCCAGCAGGGCGAGCCGGGCGGAGGTGCCGGAGCCGCAGGGCGAGCGGTCGATCTGCCCGTCGGCGAAGACGGTGACGTTGCGCTGGTGCGGCCCGAACGGGGTGTCGGGCAGCTCGTCGTGGAGGATCACGCCGTAGACGCCGGAGAGCAGCGGGCCGTCGGGGTGCCAGGTGGCGGGGTGGGTGGCGAGGGCCGCGCGGATCTCCCGTCCGGCGGTGACGAGTGCGGGCAGCGCGGCGCGGGTCACCTCCAGGCCGAGGTCGCGTGCGCGGACGGAGGCGTAGCAGGCCCCGGCGTGCGCGATGTCCACCTCGGCGACGCCCAGCGTGGTGGCGACGGGCACCTTGCGGGCGCCGACCCGGGCCGGGACGTTGCGGAAGGTGACCCCGCTGGTGCGGCCCTGGGCCCGGTGGACGGTGGCGGCGACCCGGCCCGAGGGCACGTCGATGCGTACCTGGACGTCCCCGTCGTCCGGGGCGGCCACCCGGCCGGAGTCCACCGCCCAGGCGCCGAGGGCCATCGTGCCGTGGCCGCAGGCCGTGGAGTAGCCGTCCTTGTGCCAGAACAGCACCCCGAAGTGGGCGCCGTCGTCGTCCGGGGGCACCACGAAGCCCCCGTACATACCGGCGTGCCCGCGCGGCTCCTGCACCAGCAGGCGCCGCACCTGGTCCAGCGGGCCGGGGCGCGGTGCGGTGCCGGAGCCGCCGGGGCCGATGGCGGTGGCGCAGCGCTCGGCGACGGTGTCGCCGGGGACGGGGGGCAGGTCCTGCGCCACGATCCTGAACGGCTCGCCGGCGGTGTGGTAGTCCACCGTGCGCACGGCGGTCGGGGCGGTCACAGGAGGAACCCTCCGGGGAAGGGGTCGGACGGGTCGAGGAAGTACTGGGCGGTGCCGGTGATCCAGGCGCGGCCGGTGACCGTGGGGACGACGGCCGGGCGGCCGCCGACGGTGGTCTCGCCGACCAGCCGGCCGGTAAACTCGGTACCGATGAAGGACGCGTTGACGAAGTCGGTGCCCAGCGGGAGCAGGCCCCGCGCGTGCAGCTGCGCCATCCGCGCACTGGTGCCCGTACCGCAGGGCGAGCGGTCGAACCAGCCGGGGTGGATGGCCATGGCGTGCCGGGAGCGGCGGGCGTCGGAGCCGGGGGCGGCGAGGTAGACGTGCTTGACGCCGGAGATGGAGGGGTTCTCGGGGTGGACGGGCCGGTCCGGGGAGCCGTTGACCGCCTCCATGACGGCGAGTCCGGCGGCGATCAGGTCCTCCTTGCGGGCCCGGTCGAAGGGCAGTCCCAGGGCGTCCAGTTCGACGAAGGCGTAGAAGTTCCCGCCGTAGGCCAGGTCGTAGGTGACCGTGCCGTAGCCGGGGACCTCGGCCTTCAGGTCGAGGCCGACGCAGAAGGACGGGACGTTGGTGAGGGTGACGGCGGTGGCGGCGCCGTCCTGGACCGCCACGTCCACGCTCACCAGCCCGGCCGGGGTGTCGAGCCGTACCGTGGTGACCGGCTCGACGACCGGGACCATACCGGTCTCGACCAGGACGGTGGCCACCCCGATGGTGCCGTGCCCGCACATCGGCAGCAGGCCCGACACCTCGATGTACAGCACGCCGTAGTCGGCGTCGGGCCGGGTGGGCGGCTGGAGGATGGCACCGCTCATCGCCGCGTGGCCGCGCGGCTCGTACATGAGCAGCGTGCGGACGTGGTCCATGTGCTCCATGAAGTGGAGCCGCTTGTCCGCCATGGTGGCGCCGGGGATCACCCCGACTCCCCCGGTGATCACCCGGGTCGGCATGCCCTCGGTGTGGGAGTCCACCGCATGGTAGACGTGGCGTGTGCGCATCAGGTCGCCCCTCCGGCCGGTCGCTGTCGTCGGTTGCTAGTTGAGGCCCTCGGCGAGGGCCTTCTCGGTGGCGGCGCGCACGGCGGCCTCGGTCTCGCCGGTCAGCGGGAAGCGCGGAGGGCGGGTGGCGCCGCCCGGGCGGCCGGCCAGGTCCATGGAGAGCTTGATGGCCTGGACGAACTCGGTCTTGGAGTCCCAGCGCAGCAGGGAGTGCAGGGACTTGTAGAGCGGCAGCGCGGTGGAGAGGTCCCCCGCGACGGCGGCCCGGTAGAGGTCGGCGCAGGAGCGGGGCAGGGCGTTGGGGTAGCCGGCGATCCAGCCGACGGCTCCGGCCAGGGCCAGTTCCAGCAGGACGTCGTCGGCGCCGATGAGCAGGTCCAGGCCGGGGGCGAGTTCGGCGATCTCGTAGGCGCGGCGGACGTCCCCGCTGAACTCCTTGACGGCGACGATGCTGCCGTCGGCGTGCAGGCGCGCGAGGAGGGAGGGGGTCAGGTCCACCTTGGTGTCGTACGGGTTGTTGTACGCGACCACCGGCAGACCCGCCCCGGCGACCTCCGCGTAGTGGGCCCGGACGGTCTCCTCGTCGGCGCGGAAGGCGTTGGGGGGCAGCAGCAGGACGGAGCCCGCTCCGGCCTCGGCGGCCTGGTCCGCCCAGCGGCGGGCCTCGGCGCTGCCGTACGCCGCCACGCCGGGCATGACGCGGGCGCCGTCGCCGGCGGCCTCGACGGCGGTGCGGACGACGCGGGCCCGCTCCTCGTCGGTGAGGGTCTGGTACTCGCCGAGGGAGCCGTTGGGGACGACCCCGTCGCAGCCGTTGCCGATCAGCCAGGCGACGTGCTCGGCGTAGGCGTCGTAGTCGACGGAGAGGTCCTCGCGCAGGGGCAGGGCGGTGGCGACCATGATGCCGTGCCAGGGGCGGGTGCGAGCGTCGGGGCGGGGCGCGGGGGTGAGCGCGTCGGTCATGAGGGACTCCCTAGTGTGGTGTGTGACATTTTACTAGTGGACGCGGATCGGCCACAAGGGGCCGGACGGCGGCGGAGGTGAGGAAGTTGGGGAGATCCGGGCCGTCAGCCGGCGCCGTCCGCCGGGGCCGGCTCGGTGGCGGGCAGGGCGGCGAGGTGGCGCAGCGGTACCGGGCAGGACAGCGGACGGCGGTCCGGGGCCGGGGCCTCGCCGGCCAGGGCGGCCACCGCCGGGCCGCACATCCGGCCCTGGCACCAGCCCATGCCCGCCCGGGTGAGGAGTTTGACGGTGCGGGCGTCCCGCGCCCCCAGCTCCCCGGCCGCCTCGCGGATCCGGCCGGCCGGGACCTCCTCGCAGCGGCACACGTCCGTCTCGTCAGGCAGCCAGCCGGTCCAGCCTTCGCCGGGGCGGTGCGCGGCGGCCATCGCGTCAGCGAAGGCGCGCAGCCGGGCGCGGCGTCGGGTGAGGGTGGCGGGGACCGGCCGGCCGGCGATGGCGTGGGCGGCGATCTCCCCTTCGGTGAGCGCCAGTTGGGCTCCCCCGATGCCGCCGGTCTCGCCGGCCGACCAGATACCGGGTACGGAGGTGCGCTGGGCGGCGTCCAGTTCCAGCGCGACGGTGCCGTCGGCGGAGGGACGGGTGGCGCAGCCCAGACCGGTGGCCAGCTCCAGCTGGGGCACGAGGCCGTGGCCCACGGCGAGGGCGTCGCAGGGGATCCGGCGGGCGGTGCCGGGCAGCGGACGCCAGTCCTTGCCGAGGCGGGCGATGGTGACCGCCTCGACGCGGGCGGTGCCGTGCGCCTCGGTGACGGCGTGCCGGGTGAGCAGGCGGATGCCGTGCCGCAGCAGGGCCCCGCCGTACGTGGCGCCTTCGGCGAGTTTGGCGGGGTTGCGCAGCAGGGCCGCGGCCCGGGGTGCGTACGCGGTGTACGAGGCGGCCTCCACCACGGCCGGGACGGTGGCCCCGGCGGCGGCGAGGGAGCCGGCGACGGCGAGCAGCAGCGGGCCGCTGCCGGCCACCACGACACGCCGGCCGGGCAGCACGAGGCCGTTCTTCAGCATGGCCTGGGCCCCGCCCGCCCCGACCACGCCGGGCAGGGTCCAGCCGGGGAAGGGCAGCTGGCGTTCGTAGGCGCCGGTGGCGAGCAGGACGGCCCGCGCCCGGACGGTGGCGGGCGTCTCGTCGGGGGCGTGGCCGGCGAGCGCGTGCACGGTCCAGGTGCCGGACGCGCCGTCCGGGACCACCGTCCACACGTGGTGGCCCGGGAGGTAGCTGACGCGGCCCGCCGCCTCCAGGGCGCGGAGGGAGGCTTCGCGGGTGGCGAAGGCCGGCCAGTCGTGGTGCAGGGCCTCGGGCCGGGCGGCGCCGAGGGCGGGCGCGGGGTGGCGGTAGTACTGCCCGCCGGGGCGGTCGGCGGAGTCGAGGAGGGTGACGCGCAGGCCGAGCCGGGCGGCGGTGACGGCGGCCGCCAGACCGGCGGGGCCGGCGCCGATGACCGCGAGGTCGGCGGGGGCGCCCTCGGCGGGCGCGGGCTCAGACGGCGAGGTCGGCATGGCCGGTGCCTTCCTGGGTGGTGACGGTGTCCCCGGGGCGGGCCGGGACGAGGCAGGCACGCTGGTTGGGGCGGCCGTTGACGGTGACGAGGCAGTCGTAGCAGGCGCCGATCCCGCAGAAGGCTCCGCGCGGGGCGCCGCCCTCGCGGGTGGTGCGCCAGGCGAGGATCCCGGCTGCCCAGAGGACGGCGGCGAGGGACTGGCCCTCCTGGGCGGGCAGTTCACGGCCGTCGAACTCGATGGGATACGTGGCCGCCGGGCTGCCGCCGACCAGCTCGCGGGGGCTGCGCATCAGGGGGCTCCTCGGGGGTGTGCGGTGCCCTCGCCCGTGCGGGGCGGGGTCGGGGTCGGGGGTCGGTGTCGGCGGTCGGGGTCGGCGTGGCGCCCGGGGGTCACGGGCCGAAGCGGTCCGGGCGGTAGGGGGTGAGCGGGAGGGGCAGGTCGGTGTGGGTGAGGGCGGCCGCGATGAGCCGGCCCGTGGCGGGGGCCAGGCCGATGCCGGCGCCCTCGTGGCCGCAGGCGTGGAGGAGGCCGGGCACCCGGGGGTCGGGGCCGATCGCCGGGAGGTGGTCGGGGAGGTAGGGGCGGAAACCGTGGTAGGTCCGCATCACCTTGACGTCGGCCAGGACCGGGAACAGCGCTGCGGCCTGCGCGGCCAGCCGGCGCAGGGCGTCGGTGGACAGGCTCCGGTCGAAGCCGACCCTCTCGCGGGTGGCGCCGATCAGGACCGGGCCCGAGGGGGTGCCCTCCACCACCGCCGAGGACTGCAGGGCCGCCGAGTCGCTGGCCACGTCGGCGATGTAGTCGGCCGCGTAGACCTTGTGCCGGACCACCCGGGGCAGAGGCTCCGTCACCAGGACGAAGCCCCGGCGCGGCAGGACCGGCAGGACGGTGCCGGCGAGGCCGGCGATGCGGCCGCCCCAGGTGCCGGCGGCGTTGACCACCGCCGGGGCACGGAGCGTACGGCGGGAGGTGCGCACCCCCCGGACGGCCCCCGCCTCCAGGAGGATCCCCGTCACCTCCTCGCCCAGGCAGACGGTGGCTCCCGACGCCTTGAGCAGGTGGGCCGCCGCCTGGGCCGGCTGCACCTGGGCGTCCTGGGGGTAGTGGAAGCCGCCCGCCAGGCCCGGGGCGAGGTGGGGCTCCAGGTCCTGCAGGGCGGCCTGGTCCACCTCGGCGGAGGTGACCCCGGCGGCGCGCTGGCCGTCGGCGAAGTGGCGCAGGGCCTTGAGGGTGGTCTCGTCGGGGGCCACCACCAGGCCGCCCTTGGGCTCGTACTCGACGGCCGGGGGCAGTTCGGCGGCGAGCTCCTGCCAGAGGCGCGTGGAGAGGAGGGCGAGGTCGAGTTCGGGGCCCGCCTCCTTGTCGGAGACGAGCAGGTTGCCCTCGCCGGCTCCGGTGGTGCCGCCGGCCACCGGGCCCCGGTCCACCACCGCCACGGAGAGACCGGAGCGGCTCGCGTAGTACGCGCACGCGGCCCCGACGACGCCGGCGCCAATGATCACGACGTCCATGTCAGTAATATGTCACATTCTTTTGGTGGTGCCTAGGGCGCCCGGGCCGGTTCAGGCCCCCGTGGAACCGGAACCGGCCCGGGCGTACGGATCAGCTGCGCAGGGGGCCCTCACAGCTGTAGGCGGAGGTGCCCGCCGCCTTGTTGTCCCAGATCTCCACCGGCCCGAAGGAGCAGTTCATGTCGGCCAGGTTGTTGGAGACCGGGCGCGACCGGTCGAGCAGGTAGTAGTCGACCGTCTCGGACATGTCCTTGAAGTTCTGGTCGTCGCTGCGCCAGTTCTTCAGGTTCGCGGTGATCCGGCCCGTACAGGTGAAGCGGCGCTTCCCGGGGTCGCCGTTCTCCACGCAGTCCGGGTTGCTGTAGGTGGCCGAGGCGAAGGAGGACTTCACCGACGCGAGCGCGGAGTCGCGCAGCTGGTCGTTGGCCGTGAAGGTGGTGTTCGGGACGTAGAGCTGGTCCACCTTGGCGATCTGGGCGTCCAGGAAGCGGTTGTAGTCGCGCTGGAGGTAGGTGTCGGCCCCCATGCGGTGGCGCCAGGCGTCGAAGCCGGCGACGTCGTTGGCGCGCAGGTAGCCGTACATCTCGCGCAGCAGCGAGGGCTTCTCGGTCCAGAGGAACTCGAAGAACGTGCCCGCGTAGTTGTAGAAGCGGAAGCCGTCGCCGTCGTAGGTGGCGTGCAGGAGCTGGTCGACGCTCATGCGCGGGCCGCCGCCCGAGGTGTCGCTGATGATGCCCCGGACCAGGGACTTGCGGACGGCGATGCCGTCGTCGCGGGTGGAGCCGTCGAAGAACTCGGCGGTGCCCTCGTCCATGGCGGTGGTGCGGTCGCCCTGGTACCAGTCGCCCTGGCCGAAGAAGCCGGGGACGGCGAAGCGGCCGTTGAGGTAGTGCGTGTACTCGTGGCGGAAGAGCTCTTCCAGGGTGAGGGAGGAGTCCTGCGGGACGCGGCGCTGGTAGGTGTAGAAGGTGGCGCCGTTCTCGATGTAGATACCGCCGTTGTTGGTGCCGTACCCGGTCAGGATCGGGTGGTAGTTCTCGTAGTCGGCACGGGAGGCGTACAGCACGATGTTCAGCGTGGTGTTGGGGTCCCCGGCGAGCGGCTGGTCGGTGCCCAGGACGCGGTGGAACTGGGTCTTGACCTGCTTGCTGGCGTAGTAGAGCTGGTCGACGGTGGCCCGGTCCAGGGCGGTGCGGACCTTGATGCCGCCGTTGTCGTAGGTGTAGGTGTTCGGGAAGAGCTGCTTCTCGATGTCCTCCTTGCACACCCCGTACGGCTTGCACGCCTCGTAGAAGTTGAGCCAGGAGACGAGCTTGGCCCACTGCTCGCTTCCGTTGCCCCAAGTGGACTTGACGGGTTCGAGGAGCGCGCCGAGGTCGGCCGTGACCGGGTCCTTGAGGCCGTCGATCTGGCCGAAGCGGCCGTACTCGCCGAGGGCGTCGCGGGCGGCCCAGGCGTTGGCGGTGCCCTTGAGGTGGCTGTAGCCGGCGAAGGACTTGAAGAGGGCGCGGTAGGCGGGGTCGGCCTTGACCGCGGCCTGGAAGGCCGCGTCCTGGTTGCCCGGGTAGACGCCCAGGTAGTTGACGGAGAGGGCCGCGAGGACGGCGCCGCCCCAGGCCGCGTCCTGGTTGGTGGCCGGGTGGGAGGCGTCCAGGGTGCCCAGGACCTTCTTGATCAGGCCGAGCTGGTGCTGGCGCAGGCCCGGCGCGCTGGCCGCGTTGAGGGCCTCGCGCAGGGTGCGGGCGTTGGAGGCCGTGACGTCGAAGGTGTGGGCGGCGCCCGCGAAGTCGGCGACGGCCTGGCGCATCGCGTCGACGGTGGGAGCGTCGGTGACGTCGATCTCGGTGCGCGAGTAGTCGTGGTAGGCCACGGCGTGCAGGTAGGTGAACATCTCCTCCAGGTGGGAGGAGTTCCGGCCGTCGTGGGCGGCGGCCAGGCTGGATATCCGGCGGGAGACGGCCTGGACGTGGGCGTCGGACATGACGGGCGCGAGGCGCGCGTCCCAGGTCCAGATGAGGTTGCGCAGGCAGCCGTCGGCGGTGACGGCCGGGTCGGCGAGGAAGTCGGCCAGCTGCTCCGGGCTGAGCCGGGTGATCCCGTCAAGGGTGCAGGGGACGCCCGCGGCGACGCTCTTCGCGGTGGGCGCGGCCTGGGCTTTGGCCGCCTTGCCGCTCTTGTCGGCGCCGGCGGCCGCTTCGGCGGCGCCCGGGATCCTGCCGTCGGCGGCGGCCTTGCCGCCGGGGGCCGGTGCGGGGGCCGGGGCGAGCTGCTTGGCATCGGCCAGGCGGTCGACCTCGTCGAAGGGGTTGGGCGCGGCGGCCGGACCGGCGGCGAAGGCGGCGGGCGCCGACGCGGCGGGGGCGGCGGCGGGGGCGCCCCGCTCGGCGGCCTGGGTCACGGCCTGGCCCGCGGTGGCGAGGAGGGTGACGGTGACGGCGGCGGAGAGGAGAGACGTTCGCACAGCTCTGTGCTGGGACACGGACACCTGGGACTCCTGTGGTAAGGGAGGTGGGGGATGTGGTGCGTGAACTGCCCTGCTTCACACGGCGTTTGACGGGGATTAATGTGCCGCGGTGTGAGCTGTAACATAGTAATGTGAAATTGCACTGACAACCCCTGTGCGCCCACCAGTTCAGTCCTTCTTGAGGGAGCCTCTGTGACCGACACCTCCTCCCGCCTGAACATCGGCAGCCATGACCTGCCGGTATCAGCTGAGTTGTCCCGCTTCATGGCCGGGAACTGGGCACCGTCGCCCCTGCCCGCCGGCTCCCGCGTGACCGCGTACGACGTCACCCCCGGCCGCCGGGCCCGGCTCTCGGCCCGCTTCCCCGGCGAACGGCTGATCATCCCGGCCGGCGAGCTGAGGGTCCGCTCCAACGACAGCGACTTCCGCTTCCGCCCCCACAGCGCGTACGCCTGGCTCACCGGTCTGACGGGCGAGGACCAGGTCGGCCACGTCCTGGTCCTGGAACCCGCCGGGCCGCACGGCCACGAGGCCGTCCTCTACCTGCGGCCCCGCTCCGACCGCTCCGACGGCACCGAGGAGTTCTACCGGGACCGCCGCTACGGCGAGTTCTGGGTGGGCCGGCGCCCCGACCTCGCCGAGGCCGAACGGCTCACCGGGCTGCGCTGCGCCCACCTCGACACGCTCGGCTCCCCCACCGGCCGCAACGCCGCCACCGACACCGCGCTGGCCGCCGCCCTGTCGGAGCTGCGCCTGATCAAGGACGCCTGGGAGGTGGACCAGCTCCAGCTCGCCGTCGACCACACCACCGCCGGGTTCGAGGACGTCGTACGGGCCCTGCCCGCGGCCCTCGCCCACCCGCGCGGCGAGCGCTGGATCGAGGGCGTCTTCAACCTGCGGGCCCGCGCCGAGGGCAACGGCCTCGGCTACGAGACCATCGCCGCCTCCGGCGCCCACGCCTGCGTGCTGCACTGGATCCGCAACGACGGCCGGCTGAACCGGGACGAACTCCTGCTGCTGGACGCGGGCGCGGAGACCGACAGCCTCTACACCGCCGACATCACCCGCACCCTGCCGCTGTCCGGACGCTTCTCCCCCGTGCAGAAGCAGGTCTACGAGCTGGTGCTCGCCGCCCAGGAGGCCGGTATCGCCGCGCTGCGGCCCGGCGCGAGCTTCCGCGACTTCCACCGGGCCGGCATGCGCGTCATCGCCGAGGGCCTCGCCGAGTGGGGCGTCCTCAAGAACGCCGAGGGCGACCTGCACCGGCGCTACACCCTGTGCAGCAGCGGCCACATGCTCGGCCTCGACGTCCACGACTGCGCCCAGGCGCGCGCCGAGACCTACCTGGACGGCGTACTGGAGGAGGGCCAGGTCCTCACCGTCGAGCCGGGCCTCTACCTCCAGCCGGACGACGAGACCCTCCCCGCCGAGCTGCGCGGCATGGGCGTGCGCATCGAGGACGACCTCGTCATCACCTCCGACGGAGCCCGCCTGCTCTCCGGCGCCCTGCCGCGCACCGTGGCCGGCATCGAGGAGTGGATGGGCACCCTCCTGGACTCCGCCTCCTGACCCGGCCCGCGCCCTGGGCCCGGCGGATCAGGGTCGGACAGCCCGGGGCGTCCGGCACCGCGGGCCCGGCCTGATCCGCCGGACACCCCCTACGGAATCACCGCGATCCCGTCCAGCTCCAGCAGGGCCTCGGTGTCCCAGAGGCGGACCACACCGACCACGGCCATCGCCGGGTAGTCCCGCCCGGCCAGGCGGCGCCAGATCCGCCCCAGTTCGCGGGCGTGGGCGCGGTACTCCTCCACGTCCACCGCGTACACCGTCACCCGGGCGAGGTCCCAGGGGGCGCCGCCGGCCTCGGCCAGGGCCGTCAGCAGGTTGGCCAGGGCGCGCTCGAACTGCTCCGGCAGGGTCTGCCCGACGACCTTGCCCGAGCCGTCGAGCGCGGTCTGGCCGGCCAGGAACACCAGCCGCCCCCCGGTGGCGACGGCGGCATGGGAGAACCCGGCGGCCGGAGACAGCTCGGGCGGATTGACCCGCTCCAGACCGGCCCCCTCGGGGCGGGGGCGGTCCGGGCGGTCCCCCTCCGGGCCGGCTGTCTCCAGGCCGGGGTGTTCGGGGTTCATCGGGCCGCCACCCCCCGGTACAGCTCCTTGGCGATGATGCCGCGCTGCACCTCGCTGGCCCCCTCGTAGATCCTGGGCGCCCGCACCTCCCGGTACAGGTGCTCCAGCAGGTGGCCCCGCCGCAGGGCGCCCGCTCCGTGCAGCTGGACGGCGTGGTCGACCACGTACTGGGCGGTCTCCGTCGCGAGCAGCTTGGCCATCGCCGCCCGGCGGGGCACGTCCGGCGAACCGGCGTCGTACGCGCAGGCCGCCGCGTACACCAGCAGCCGGGCCGCCTCGGTACGGGTGGCCATCTCCGCCACCCGGTGCGCCACCGTCTGGAGGTCGGCCAGCACCCCGCCGAAGGCGGTGCGGCCGGCGGTGTGCGCCAGTGTCGCGTCCAGCGCGGCCCGCGCCATACCGACCGCGAAGGCCCCCACGCTCGGCCGGAAGAGGTTCAGGGTCTCCATCGCGACCCGGAACCCCTGCCCCGGCTCGCCCAGCACGTCCTCCCGCCCGACCCGCACCCCGTCGAAGGAGAGGGAGCCGATCGGGTGAGGCGAGAGCATGTCGAGGGCCTCCCCCGTCAGCCCGGGCCGGTCCGCCGGGACCAGGAAGGCGGTGATGCCCTTCGCACCCGGCGCCTCCCCCGTCCGGGCGAAGACGGTGTAGAAATCGGCCTCGGGGGCGTTGGAGATCCAGCACTTGGCCCCCTGCAGCCGCCAGCCCGCCCCCTCCGGGAGGGCCGCCAGGGCCAGCGCCGCCGCGTCGGAGCCCGCGCCCGGCTCGCTCAGCGCGAACGCCGCCACCAGCCGCCCCGCTCGCACCCCCGGAAGCCACCGCTCCCGCTGGGCGGCGCTCCCCGACCGCAGCACCGGATGGCCGCCGAGCCCCTGGAGGGCCAGAGCCGTCTCCGCCTCGGTACACCCGTAGGCGAGGGACTCCCGCAGCAGGCACAGCTCCAGCGCCCCCGAGCCGAAGACCCGCTCCAGCAGACCCAGTTCCCCGAGCTCCGCCAGCAGCGGCCGGTTCACCCGGCCGGGCTCGCCCTTCTCGGCGAGCGGCCTCAGCCTCCGCTCCGCCAGGGTGCGCAGCTCGGCGCACCACTCCTCTTGTTCCACTCCGAGCGCGAATCCGGCCATCCGAAGGCCCCCAAGTCCCGTGGTGTTCCTCTATCGCGTCCTGTTGACTGCCGTCACCATCACGATACGCTCTGGACAGACCAGCACGGCCGGCTCCATCCCCATCCGGACGTCGCAAAGGGGCGAACCCTTGGAGCTCCAGCCTTCCGCCCACACCGACACCTTCGCGCGCGACAACCTGCCGCCCGCCGACGCCTGGCCGGAGTTCCTCTTCGACCTGCCCGAGCTGGCCTACCCGGACCGGCTCAACTGCGGCACCGAACTGCTCGACACCACCATCGACCGCTTCGGGCCGGACCGGCCGGCCTTCCGCAGCGGCTCGGGCGAGGTGTGGTCGTACGGGGAGCTGCGCGAGCGCGTCGACCGTCTGGCCCACGCCCTCACCGCCGACCTGGGCGTCGTCCCCGGCAACCGGGTCCTTCTGCGCGGGCCCACCGGGCCCTGGCTGGCCGCCTGCTGGCTGGCCGTGATGAAGGCGGGCGGCGTGGCCGTCACCGTACTGGCCCAGCAGCGCGCCCAGGAGCTGGCGACCGTGTGCGCCATGGGTCGGATCCGGCACGCCGTCTGCCACACCGGCGCCCTCGACGACCTGACCAAGGCCGAGGTCCCCGGACTGCGGATCACCCCCTATGGCGGGGACTCCCCCGACGACCTCCTGCGGCTCGCCGACGCCCACCACACCCCCTACCCGGCCGTCGACACCTCCGCCGACGACGTCGCCCTCATCGCCTTCACCTCCGGCACCACCGGGCGCCCCAAGGGCTGCATGCACTTCCACCGCGACCTCCTCGCCATCGCCGACACCTTCTCCCGCACCGTCCTCGGACCCCGCCCCGACGACGTCTTCGCCGGCACCCCTCCCCTCGGGTTCACCTTCGGCCTCGGCGGCCTGGTCGTCTTCCCCCTGCGGGCCGGGGCCTCCACCCTGCTGCTGGAGGACGCGGCGCCCCGCCGCCTGCTGCCCGCCCTCGCCGAACACCGCGTCACCGTGCTGTTCACTGCCCCCACCGCCTACCGCTCGATGCTGGACACCCTGGGCCCCTACGACACGGGCGCCTACGACCTGTCCGCGCTGCGCCGCTGCGTCTCCGCCGGCGAGAACCTGCCGCCCGCCACCTGGCGGGCCTGGTACGAGCGCACCGGACTGCGAATCATCAACGGCATCGGCGCCACCGAACTGCTGCACATCTTCATCTCCGCCGCCGACGAGGACATCCGCCCCGGCACCACCGGCCGGGCCGTCCCCGGCTGGCAGGCCCGCGTGGTGGATCCCTCCGGCCTTCCCGTGCCCGACAACGAGCCCGGCCTGCTGGCCGTACGCGGACCGGTCGGCTGCCGCTACCTGGCCGACCCCCGCCAGGGCGAGTACGTCCAGAACGGCTGGAACCTGACCGGCGACACCTACATCCGCGATCCCGACGGCTACTTCCGCTACGTCGCCCGCGCCGACGACATGATCATCTCCTCGGGCTACAACATCGCGGGCCCGGAGGTGGAGGAGGCGCTGCTGCGCCATCCGGACGTGGCGGAGGCCGCGGTCGTGGGCCGTCCGGACGAACGGCGGGGGCAGGTCGTGGTGGCCTACACCGTGCCGAGGGACGGGGCCGTCCTCACGGAGGAGGCGCTGCGGACCTTCATGAAGGGGGAGCTCGCCCCGCACAAGTGTCCGCGCTCCTTCGTCTTCCTGCCCGCGCTGCCCCGGACCCCCACCGGCAAACTCCAGCGGTTCCGGCTGCGCGATCTAGAGTGAACCCGTGGTCGAGCAGCACACTCCGCGATCCCTGATCGTCACCTTCTACGGAGCCTACGGGCGGTCCTTCGACGGGGCCGTACCGGTCTCCGCGCTGGTCCGGCTGCTGGGGGCGGCCGGCGTCGACGCCCCCTCCGTCCGCTCCTCGGTGTCCCGGCTCAAACGGCGCGGCTTCCTCGTGCCCGCGAAGGCCGCCGACGGCTCCGCCGGCTACCGGCTCTCCGACGAGGCCCGGCTGCTGCTGGAGGACGGCGACCGGCGGATCTACGGAGCCGTACCGGTCTCGTCGCAGTGGCTGGTCGCCGTCTTCTCCGTCCCCGAGCAGGAGCGGCACAAGCGGCACCTGCTGCGCTCGCGCCTGGCCCGGCTGGGCTTCGGGGCGGTGGCCCCGGGAGTGTGGATCGCGCCGGCCCAGCTGGCCGAGGAGACGGAGCACACCCTGGAGCGGCTGCATCTGACCGGGTACGTGGAGCTCTTCCGCGGCGACCACCTCGGCTTCGCGCCCACGGCCGAGACCGTGGCCCGCTGGTGGGACCTGTCCGCCCTGGCCAAGCAGCACGAGGAGTTCCTCGACCTGCACGAACCCGCGCTGCGGGCCCTCCAGTCGGGTCCCGCCCCCACCCCGGAGGCCGCCTACCGGACCTACCTGGCCGCCCTGGACACCTGGCGGCGGCTGCCCTACGCCGACCCCGGGCTGCCGCGCGAGCTGCTCCCGTCGGACTGGCCCGGCGACCGGTCCGCGGCGGTCTTCGCCGAGCTGCACGCCCGGCTGCGCGACACGGGCGCCCGCTTCGTGGAGCCGTAGCGGGCCGGCGTACGCCGGCCGTACGGGGGTGTGCGCGGTGGTGTGGTGGGTGCTCATGGTTCCTCCTCGTCCGCGGCCCGCCACGGTCGGCGGTGCCGGTGTCCTGCTCGCACTCCCAAGATCCCACCGGCCGAAAGCCCGCTCCTCCCCCACGCGGGGGGACCGTCTCCCCCGCCCGGGGGAGCGCACCCGCCACCCGGGCGCCCCCGAAATTCCGGTGCGGCCCTCCTCACGGGCCCGCCACGATGGGGCATGACCTGGACCTTCAGCACCGATCTGGCGGCCTGTCTGGCCACCGCGCGCTCCCACGTGGCCGCGCACCCCGTCCGCAACACCCTCCTGCTGAGCGTCCTCGACGCCCTGGAGCGGCGCGGCCCCCACGCCTACGGCGACACCGACCCGGTCTTCGGCTGGTGGACCGGAGCCGACGGCACCGTCGAGGGGGCCGTGCTGCACACCCCGCCGTTCCCGCTGCTGACCGGCGTCCTGCCCACCGAGGCGGTCCACGCCCTGGGCCGCGCCCTCACGGCGGACCCCCTGCTCACCCCGGTGACCGGCCTGAACCTCCGCCGCACCGACGCGCAGGCGCTGACGCGGGCGTGGGGCGCGCCGATCCGTGTCGCCGAGGAGCTCCGCCTGTACCGGCTGGGCACCCTCACCGCCCCCGACCCGGCCCCCGCAGGCCGGGCCCGGCGCGCCACCGAGGCGGACCTGCCGCTGCTGGCGCGTTGGTGCGCGGAGTTCAGCCGGGAATGCGGCACCCCGACCGGCCCCTCCGAGGCGTCTCTGCGCGACCGCGTCTCCTACGGCGGGTTCCTCGTCTGGGAGCACGACGGCAGGCCGGTGTCCCTGGCGGCCTTCTTCCGTCCGATCGGCTCCGTCTCCCGCATCGGCCCCGTCTACACCCCGCCCGCCGAGCGCCGCCGCGGTTACGCCGCCGGGGTGACGCACGCGGTGAGCGGGGCGGCGTACGCGGCCGGGGCCACCGAGGTGCTGCTCTTCGCCGACCTGGCCAACCCCACCAGCAACGGCGTCTACCAGCGCCTCGGCTTCACCCCCGTCGAGGACCGCGTCGAGCTGGTCCGGGCCTGAGGCCGCGCACCGCAAGGGTCACGAGGACCGCCAGGCCGCCGGCGCGGCCCGGCGGTCGCCTCACCCCTTCCCCGTCGGCGGCTTGCGGCTGCCCGCCCGGTACGGGGCCGGCCAGGGCGAGCCGGGGCCCTCGTACCCCTGCTCGGCGGCCGCGTGCAGGGTCCAGTGCGGGTCGTACAGGTGCGGCCGGCCCAGGGCGCACAGGTCGGCGCGTCCGGCCAGCAGCAGGGAGTTGACGTCGTCCCAGGAGGAGATCGCACCGACGGCGACGACCGGCATCCCCAGCGCGTTGCGGATCCGGTCGGCGTACGGGGTCTGGTACGAGCGCCCGAACTCCGGCGCCTCGTCCGCGACCACCTGCCCGGTCGAGACGTGGACGGCGTCGGCGCCGTGCGCGGCGAAGGCGGCTGCGATCCGCTCGGCCTCCTCGGGCGTGGTGCCGCCGGGGGCCCAGTCGGTGGCCGACAGCCGGACGGTCATCGGCCGCTCCTCGGGCCAGACCTCACGGACCGCGTCGAAGACCTCCAGGGGGAAGCGCAGCCGGTTCTCCAGCGGGCCGCCGTAGGCGTCTTCGCGGTGGTTGGTGAGGGGGGAGAGGAAGCCGGACAGCAGGTAGCCGTGGGCGCAGTGCAGTTCCAGCAGGTCGAACCCGCAGTCGGCGCCCCGCACGGCGGCGGCCGCGAACTCGGCGCGGAGGGCGGCGAGGTCGGCGGCCTCCAGGGCGCGCGGGACGGCGGAGACGCCGGGTTTGTAGGGCAGGGCGGAGGCGGCGACGAGCGGCCAGTTGCCCTCGGGCAGCGGCTCGTCCATGCCCTCCCACATCAGCCGGGTCGAGCCCTTGCGGCCGGAGTGGCCGAGCTGGAGGCCGAGGGCGGTGCCGGGCGCCGTGGTGTGGACGAAGTCGACGATCCGCTTCCAGGCGGCCGCCTGTTCCTGCGTCCACAGGCCCGCGCAGCCGGGGGTGATGCGGCCCTCGGGGCTGACGCAGACCATCTCCGTCAGGACGAGGCCGGCCCCGCCGAGGGCCCGCCCGCCCAGGTGCACCAGGTGGAAGTCGCCGGGCACGCCCTCCCGCGCGGAGTACATGTCCATCGGCGCGACGACGACCCGGTTGCGCAGGGTCAGCCCGCGCAGGGTGAACGGGGTGAACATGGGCGGGGTCGGCTCTCCGCCAGGCCCTTGGGGCGGGCAGCCGAATTCGGCCTCCACCGCGCGGGTGAAGCGGGGGTCGCGCAGCCGCAGGTTCTCGTGCGTGACCCGGCGGCTGCGGGTGAGCAGGTTGAAGGCGAACTGCCGGGCGGGCTGGCCGGCGTACCCGCCGATCTCCTCGAACCAGCGCATGCTGGCGGCGGCGGCCCGCTGCGTGCTGGCCACGGCGGGCCGGCGCTCGGCCTCGTAGGCGGCCAGGGCCTCGGGGATCCCGGGGTGCGCTGCCAGGGCGTCGGCGAGCGCGAGGGCGTCCTCGACGGCGAGTTTGGTTCCGGAGCCGATGGAGAAGTGGGCCGTGTGGGCGGCGTCGCCGAGGAGGACCACGTTCCCGTGCGACCAGTGCTCGTTGACGACGGTGCGGAAACGGGTCCAGGCGGAACGGTTCCCCCGCAGCGGCCTGCCCCGCAGTGCCTCGGCGAAGGTCTTGGCGCAGCGGGCGGCGGACTCCTCCTCGTCGCACAGGTCGAGGCCGGCCGCGCGCCACACCTCCTCCCGCATCTCCACGATGGCGGTGGAGGAGTCGGCGGAGTACGGGTAGGCGTGCAGCTGCATGATGCCGTGCTCGGTCTCCGCGATCTCGAAGCGGAAGGCGTCGAAGGCGAAGTCGGCGGCGAGCCAGACGTAGCGGCAGCGGCCGGGGGTGACGGTGGGCCGGAAGTGGGCGGCGCCGCTCTCCCGGGTGGCGCTGTGCACCCCGTCGGCCGCGACGACCAGGTCGTGGGTCCGGGCCAGGGCCCAGGCGTCGGGGGCCGCGGCGCGGAAGCGCAGGCGTACGCCGAGCTCCTCGCAGCGGGCGTGCAGGATCTCCAGGAGCCGCTGCCGGCCGAGGGCGGCGAAGCCGTGGCCGCCGGAGGTCAGCAGCCGTCCCCGGTGGACGATGTCCACGTCGTCCCAGCGGACGAACTCGGCGGCGAGGGCGGCGTGGACGGCGGTGTCGGCCCGTTCGATACCCCCCAGGGTCTCGTCGGAGAGGACGACGCCGAAGCCGAAGGTGTCATCGGGGGCGCCCCGCTCCCACAGGTCGACACGGTGCCCCTGCCGGGCCAGCAGCGCGGCGGCGTAGAGCCCGCCCGGTCCCCCGCCGACGACGGCGACCCGCTTGGCGGCCCCGGGCGCGGACTGGGCCATGCCCTACCTCCCCTTCCACTGCGGCGGCCGCTTCCCGGTGAAGGCGGCGTGGAACTCGGCGTAGTCCTGGCCGTGCATCAGCAGGGCCTGGGTGCTGGCGTCCAGCTCCACGGAGGCGGCCAGCGGCATGTCGAGCTCGGCGGTGAGCAGGGCCTTGGTCTGGGCGTGGGCGAGGGCGGGCCCGGCGGCGAGGCGGGCGGCGAGTTCGGCGGCCCGGATGTCGGCCTTGCCCTCGTCGACGAGCTCGCTGAGCAGGCCGATGCGCTCCGCCTCGGGGGCCCGTACGGGCTCTCCGAGCATCAGGATCCGGGTGGCGTGGCCGAGGCCGACGACCCGGGGCAGCAGGTAGGCGGCGCCCATGTCGCCGCCGGAGAGGCCGACGCGGGTGAAGAGGAAGGCGAAGCGGGCGCTGGGGTCGGCGATGCGGAAGTCGGCGGCGAGGGCGAGTACGGCTCCGGCGCCCGCGGCCACCCCGTGGACGGCGGCGATGACGGGGAAGGGGCACTCGCGCAGGGCGCGGACCACCTGGCCGGTCATCCGGTTGAAGTCGAGGAGTTCGGAGGTGTCCATGGCGAGGGTGGCGCCGATGATCTCGTCCACGTCCCCGCCGGAGCAGAAGCCGCGGCCCTCGCCCGCCAGGACGAGGGCGCGTACGGAACGGGTCCGGGAGAGTTCGGCGAGCAGATCGCGCAGGTCGGCGTAGGCGCCGAAGGTGAGCGCGTTCAGCTTCTCGGGGCGGTCGAGGGTGACGGTGGCGATGCCGTCCTGCCGGGTCACCCGCAGGTGGCGCCACCGTTCGGTCGCTGGTGTGGAACCGGTGAAGGGGCTCACGCGTACGACGCTATCACCGACTTGTGACTGCCGTCATGAAAACGCGACAGACGGCCGACGGAGGGCGAGGCGGGGCTCCGCGCCGGGGTGCCCTGCGGGCCGCGCGGGTCACTCCGTATGGTTGAACGCGGAAGCATCCCTTCCCCCCTGCCCCACCCCCGACGGAACGGACGGACCGGCCATGCCCGACGCCTCCGCGTGGCGGCTCGCCCTGCCGCACACGGCCGCCGCCGTGCCCATGGCCCGCGCCCTGGTCCGTACCGCCCTGACGGACACCGGCCCGTCCGCCGACCCCGACACCGCCGAACTGCTCACGGCCGAGCTGGTCGCCAACGCCGTGGAGCACACCAGCGCGCCGGGACCGATCGAACTGGTGGTGGAGATGCGGGCGGACGGCTGCCAGGTGGAGGTCCACGACGGCGATCCCCGGCCGCCGCGCGACCTCGTCATCCCTCCGCGGCAGGACCCGCCGGACCCCTGGCAGGAGCACGGCCGCGGCCTGCTGCTGCTCCGGGCCCTGAGCTCCGCATGCGGCCATCGCCGCACCGCCCGCGGCAAGGCCGTCTGGTTCACCCTGCCGGCCGGTGCGGCCGCGGTCCACGCCTGACCGCGGGGCCGTATGACTATGCGGCGGGCTTCGCCATCGTGGCGACGAGCACGGCCTTGATGGTGTGCAGCCGGTTCTCCGCCTCGTCGAAGACGACGGAGTGCGCCGACTCGAACACCTCGTCCGAGACCTCCAGCCATTCCAGGCCGTGCCGCTCGTACACCTCACGGGCCACCTTGGTGCCGAGGTCGTGGTAGGCGGGCAGGCAGTGCAGGAACCGCACGTCCGGGTTCCCGGTCGCGCGCAGCACGTCCATGGTGACGGCGTACGGGGACAGGGCCGCGATCCGCTCGTCCCAGACCTCCTTCGGCTCGCCCATCGAGACCCACACGTCCGTGGCCACGAAGTCGGCCTGCGCCACGCCCTGCGCGACCTCCTCCGTCAGGGTGATCCGCGCCCCGCTGGAGGCGGCCAGCTCACGGGCGCGGGCCACCACCGCCTCGGCCGGCCAGTACTCCTTCGGCGCCACGATCCGTACGTCCATGCCCAGCAGGGCGCCGGTCACCAGGTACGAGTTGCCCATGTTGAACCGGGCGTCGCCCAGGTAGGCGAAGGCGACGCGGTCCAGGGGCTTGGCGCAGTGCTCGGTCATGGTGAGCACGTCGGCCAGCATCTGGGTGGGGTGCCAGTCGTCGGTGAGGCCGTTGAAGACGGGCACGCCCGAGTACGCGGCGAGCTCCTCGACGGACCGCTGGCTGTCGCCGCGGTACTCGATGCCGTCGAACATCCGGCCGAGCACCCGCGCGGTGTCCCGCACGGTCTCCTTGTGGCCGATCTGGGAGCCGGAGGGGTCGAGGTAGGTGGTGTGGGCGCCCTGGTCGGCGGCGGCGACCTCGAAGGCGCAGCGGGTGCGCGTGGAGGTCTTCTCGAAGATCAGCGCGATGTTCTTCCCCTGGAGGCGCTGCTGCTCGGCCCCCGCCTTCTTGGCCGCCTTGAGGGTGGCGGCGAGCTCGACCAGGCCGCGGAACTCGGCGGCGGTGAAGTCGAGCTCCTTGAGGAAACTGCGACCGAAGAGGTCGGTGGCCATCGGGAACTCCAGGGGGACGCTGACAGGGGATTGTGGAAGTCTATACGATCCCCTGTATTCATATTCAGTCTGGTAGATCACATGTGCGGCAACCGTGCCCGTGATCACCGGCCGGTCCCCCTCAGCCTGCATTCATCCGGCGTCCCGTTCCACCGGGCAGCTCATGCAGCGCGGCCCGCCCCGCCCCCGTCCCAGCTCGCTGCCGGGGATCTCGATCACCTCGATGCCCTCCTTGCGCAGGTGGGTGTTGGTGGTGACGTTCCGCTCGTACGCGACGACCACCCCGGGCTCCACGGCCAGCACGTTGCACCCGTCGTCCCACTGCTCGCGCTCGGCCGAATGGACGTCCTGCCCGGCGGTCAGCACCCGCACCTTGTCCAGCCCCAGCGCCGACGCGATGGCCCGGTGCATGTGCTCCGGCGGGTGGTCGCTCACCTGGAGCTCGCTCGCCCCCTGCCCCGGGCGGATCGTGTACGAGCGCAGCATGCCGAGCCCCGCGTACTGGGTGAACGTTTCCGCGTCGACCATCGTCATCACCGTGTCCAGGTGCATGAAGGCCCTCCGCTTGGGCATGTCGAGCGCCACGATGACCGAGGCCGACCCGGCCGCGAACAGGCCCCGGGCGAGCATCTCGACCGCCTGCGGGGTGGTCCGCTCGCTCATCCCGATCAGGACGGCGCCGTTGCCGATGACCAGGACGTCACCGCCCTCGATGGTCGAGGGGTAGTCCGACTGGCCCTGCGACCAGTAGTGGAAGGGGCCCGAGCCGGTGAAGAGGGGGTGGTGCTTGTAGATCGCCTCGAAGTGCACCGTCTCACGCTGCCGGGCCGGCCAGCGCATGGCGTTGATGGAGACCCCGTCGTAGATCCATGCGGAGGTGTCGCGGGTGAAGAGGTGGTTGGGCAGCGGCCGCAGCAGGAACCCGTCCATCTCCAGCACGTGGAAGCGCACCGAGACCGGCTCGCTGTGCCGCTCCAGGAACTCCCGTTTCGTCATGCCGCCGACCAGCGCCTCCGCGAGCTCGTCCGAGGGCAGTGCGTCGAAGACCGCGCGCAGGTGGTCGGTGGCGAGCGGCCCGTACTCCTTCTCGTCGAAGACCCGGTCCAGGACGAGGTGGCGCGCCTCGGTGATGTCGAGGGCCTCGCGCAGCAGGTCACCGAAGAGGTGGACGGCGACACCCCGGTCGCGCAGCACGTCGGCGAAGCCGTCGTGCTCCTGGCGGGCCCGGCGCACCCACAGCACGTCGTCGAAGAGCAGGGCGTCCTTGTTGCTGGGTGTGAGCCGCTTCAGCTCCAGATCGGGGCGGTGCAGGATGACGCGGCGAAGCCGCCCGGTCTCGGAGTCGACATGGAATCCCATGCCGTACACGTACCCAGAGCGGGCGGCTTTCTGACCCGGTGTCGGATGTGCGGTTCAGCGCAGGCCGAGAAGCGCCGACGGGGCGCCGATGACCTCAGGGGCGAGCACGCCCAGCTTGGGGGTGGTCAGGTTCGGGATCCCGTAGTTGCCGCCGTCGGGCATGGTCAGCGGGGCGCCGAGGACCGCGCCCGGGGTCCGGGTGAGCACGGTGGTCGCCGGCGACTCCACGGCCCCCTCGCCGTCCGTCTCCTTGGCGCCCAGCAGGTTGGGCACCGGGGAGGTGACCTGGGTGAGACCGAGGTCGGTGGCGATCGGGACCGCCGGGAGCAGCGGGGTCGGAAGCAGGTCGCCCTTGTGGAGGACGGGCGCCTCGGGGGCGCCGACGACCGGCATCGGGACGGCGGTGGCCACCTGCGGGGTGGGCACACCCAGCGTGGTCCGCACGGCGTCCAGCGGGACGCCCACGGGGACCGAGTCGGCCACGGCCGGGGAGGCCGCGCCGGCCGCTGCCATACAGGTCATCAGCGCCGCAATGCTTCCGCGCGCGGTCATCTTCATAAGTGATGTTCCGTCCTTCCTGGGTCGCGGACACTCCGCTGCCCTGGATGAACGATCCCGCCACCCGTTTCCCGGGCCTTCCGCCGGAAAGTTCCCCCATACGACCTAATTCGCGGCCGTACGGGGGCGGCCGCTTTACGCGGTCCTCCTCTCAGGTCACAGCCGGGGGTCGACCGGCTCCGACTCCAGGGCGAGCACGGCGAACACCGCCTCGTGGACCCGCCACAGCGGCTCCTCGGCCGCCAGACGGTCCAGTGCCTCCAGACCCAGCGCGTACTCGCGCAGGGCGAGCGAGCGCTTGTGCCCGAGGAACCTCTGGCGCAGCCGCTCCAGCTGGCCCGGGCGGGTGTACTCGGGCCCGTAGATGATCCGCAGGTACTCCCGTCCGCGCACCTTCAGCCCCGGCTGCACCAGCCGTCCCTTGCCGTCCCGGGCGTAACTCTGGAGCGGTTTGACGACCATGCCCTCCCCGCCGGCGGCGGTCAGCTCCAGCCACCAGTCGGTTCCGGCCCGGACGGAGTCCGCGTCGGCGGTGTCCACGTAGACGCGGCGGGTGCGGCGCAGCAGCGGGGCGGCGGAGCGCTCGTCGGCGTCGGCGAGGCGGTCCAGCCAGGCCAGCTGCTCGTCGTGCGGGACGGCCGCCAGCGACCGCCCGGCCGCAGCGAGCAGCTGGAACGGAGCGAACCGTACGCCGTCCAGTCCGTCGGTGGTCCAGCAGTAGCGGCGGTACGCCTCGGTGAAGGCTTCGGCGTCGGCCGCCCGGCCGCTCTGGCGCTCCAGCAGGCCGCCCGTGTCCACGCCCCGGGCCTCGGCGGCCGCCAGGGCGGCGACCGCTTCCGGCAGCACGGTGCGGGCCGCCGCGCCCACGGCGGCGTACTGGTTGCGCAGCAGGCCGGTGGACTTCAGGGACCAGGGCAGCAGTTCCCCGTCCAGCAGCAGCCAGTCCGTACCCAGCTCCTCCCACAGGCCGGCGCCGTCCACGGCGGCGCGCAGCCGGGCCAGGAACTCCTCGGTGAGCCCGGCCTCCCGGAAGAAGGGGCGTCCGGTGCGGGTGTAGAGGGAGCCGGTGGGGCCGTCCTCGACGCCGAAGCGGGTCCGGGCGGTGGCGGCGTCCCGGCACAGCAGGACGGTGGCGCGGGAGCCCATGTGCTTCTCCTCGCACACCACACGGTCGATGCCGTCGGCCCGGTACTGGGCGAACGCCTCGGCCGGGTGCTCCAGCCAGCCCTCCTCGGCGGAGGCGGCCGTCGGCGCCATGGTCGGCGGCAGGTACGGCACCAGCCGGGGGTCGACCGCGAAGCGGCTCATGACCTCCAGGGCGGCCGCCGCGTTCTCCTCACGGACCCCGACGTTGCCCAGGTGGCGCGTCTCCACCACGCGGCGCCCCTGTACGTCGCCCAGGTCGAGCGGGCGGCCGTCGAGCCCGCCCGGCGCCTCGGCGGCCAGCGGCCGGACCGGCTCGTACCAGACCTTCTCGGCCGGCACGTCGGCCAGTTCCCGCTCGGGCCAGCGCAGGGCGGTCAGCCGGCCGCCGAAGACGGCGCCGGTGTCGAGGCAGATGGTGTTGTTGATCCAGCCGGCGGCCGGGACCGGGGTGTGGCCGTAGACCACGGCGGCCTTGCCCCGGTAGTCCTCGGCCCACGGGTAGCGCACGGGCAGGCCGAACTCGTCGGTCTCGCCGGTGGTCTCCCCGTAGAGGGCGTGCGAGCGGACCCGGCCGGAGGTGCGCCCGTGGTACTTCTCGGGCAGCCCGGCGTGGCAGACCACCAGCCGGCCGCCGTCCAGGACGTAGTGGCTGACCAGGCCGGATATGAACTCCCGTACCTCCTTGGCGAACTCCTCGCTCTCACGCGAGAGCTGATCGACGGTTTCGGCGAGCCCGTGGGTCAGCTGGACCTTGGAGCCCTTCAGGTAACGGCCGAGCTTGTTCTCGTGGTTCCCGGGCACGCACAGCGCGTTGCCGGACGCGACCATGCCCATCACCCGGCGCAGTACGCCCGGGCTGTCGGGGCCGCGGTCGACGAGGTCGCCGACGAAGACGGCCGTGCGGCCGGCGGGGTGGACACCGTCCTCGTAGCCGAGCTCGGCCAGCAGGGTCTCCAGCTCGGAGGAGCAGCCGTGGATGTCGCCGATGATGTCGAAGGGGCCGGTGAGGTGCCTGAGGTCGTTGAAGCGCTTCTCCCGCACCACCTCGGCGGCTTCCGCCTCTTCCGGCGTGCGCAGGACGTGCACCTTGCGGAAGCCCTCGCGCTCCAGTCCGCGCAGCGAGCGGCGCAGTTCGGAGCGGTGGCGCTGGATGACGCGGCGCGGCAGGCCGGCCCGGTCGGGGCGGGCCGCGTTGCGTTCGGCGCAGACCGACTCGGGCATGTCGAGGACGATGGCGATGGGCAGGACGTCGTGCTCGCGGGCGAGGCGGATGAGCGCGCGGCGGGACTCCTGCTGGACGCTGGTGGCGTCCACGACGGTGAGGCGCCCGGCGGCCAGCCGCTTGCCAGCGATGTGGTGGAGGACCTCGAAGGCGTCCTTGCTGGCGCTCTGGTCGTTCTCGTCGTCGGCGACCAGACCCCGGCAGTGGTCGGAGGAGAGGACCTCGGTGGGCTTGAAGTGCTTGCGGGCGAAAGTGGACTTGCCCGAGCCGGTGGCCCCGATGAGGACGACGAGGGACAGGTCGGTGACGGGAAGTACGCGGTGGGCGGCGGTGGGGGTGCTCATGCTGCCTCGCCCTCCTTCGGGATGGCGGCGCCGGTGCCGGTGTCGGCGGTGTCGGCGGTGTCGGTCTCGGAGATGTCGGTCTCGGGGGTGTCGCCGGTCCGGGTGAAGACGGCCATCTGGGTCGGCGGGCCCGCCTCGGGGTCCTCGTCGCCCACGGGCCGGTACGCGACGGCGTAGCCGTGCCGGGCGGCGACGCCGTCGGCCCAGGCGCGGAACTCCTCGCGGGTCCACTCGAACCGGTGGTCGCGGTGGCGGACCCGCCCGGCGGGCAGGGTCTCCCAGCGGACGTTGTACTCGACGTTCGGGGTGGTCACGAGGACCGTACGGGGACGGGCCGAGCCGAAGACGGCGTACTCCAGGGCGGGCAGCCGGGGCAGGTCCAGGTGCTCGATGACCTCACTGAGCACGGCCGCGTCGTAGCCGGCCAGCCGCTTGTCGGTGTACACCAGCGAGCCCTGGAGCAGCCGGACGCGGGAGCTCTGCCGCTCCCCCATCCGCTCCAGCCGCAGCCGGCGGGAGGCGGTGGCCAGCGCCCGCGCCGAGACGTCCACACCGACGATCTCGGTGAACGCGGTGTCCTTCAGGAGCTCCTGGACCAGCTGCCCCTCGCCGCAGCCCAGGTCGAGGACCCGTGCCGCTCCGGCCTCGCGCAGCGCGGCGAGGACCGCCTCGCGGCGGCGTACCGCGAGGGGCACGGACCGCTCCCGCTCGGCGGAGTCGCGCTCGGTGGAGTCGCGGTCGGCGGGGGTGCCGTCCACGGCGTCGTCGAGCTCCTCGGCCTCGCTGCCGTCGGCCTCGGCGAGGCGGGCGAGTTCCAGGCGCTCCATGGCGTTCTGGGTGAGCCCCTTGCGGCGGGCCAGGTAGCGGGCGGTGATGAGCGCGTGCTCGGGGTGGCCCGCCAGCCAGCCGTCGCCGGCGCGCAGGAGCTTGTCCACCTCGTCGGGGGCGATCCAGTAGTGCTTGGAGTCGTCGAGCACGGGCAGCAGCACGTACAGCTGGCGCAGGGCGTCCTCCAGCCGGAGCTCGCCCTCCAGCACCAGGCGCAGGTAGCGGCTGTCCCCCCACTCCGGGAACTGCTCGTCCAGGGTGACGGATTCGGTTTCCACGCAGTCCCAGCCCAGCGGGGCAAACAGCCGGCGCACCAGGTCGGCGCCGCCACGGGCGGGCAGCGCGGGGATCTCGATCCGCAGGGGGCGTGCCTGGCCGGGCAGTTCGGGCCGGGCGGCGCACTGGCCCTTGAGGGCGGTACGGAAGACCCCGCTCAGGGCGACGGCGAGCAGCGAGGAGGCCGCGTAGGGACGGTCGTTGACGTACTGGGCGAGCGCGGTGTCGGGCGAGCCGTCCCGGCCCTTGCCCCGGCTGCGCCGCACGAGCGCGACGGGGTCCACCTCCAGGAGCAGCGCGGCCGTGCACCGATGGTCCGTCGCCTGGGGGTAGAAGACGTGGGCGGTGCCGTACGAGGTGGCGAAGGCCTGCGTCTTCCCGGGGTGCTTGTGCAGCAGGAATCCCAGGTCAGTGGCGGGTTTCTCGGTGGTGCCGGTCGTGCTGATCGTCAGGAACATGCGCTTCAGTATGTGCCGGGGTCTCCTCGCGGCCCACTGGTTTTCACACCGGCGGCGGAGGCCGGAGGGTGGCGCCGAGTCCGGCGATCCAGTCCGGGCCGACGCGGCAGCAGCCGCCGACGAGACGGGCGCCGGCCGCCTGCCAGGCGGCGACGGGCCAGGGGGCGGGGGTCTCGGGGGCGTGCCAGGTGCGGGCGCCGGCGTCCCAGACGGAGCCGTCGTTGGGGTAGGCCAGCAGCGGCTTGGCCGTGACGGAGGCGGCCGCCTCCAGCGCGGGCAGCACATCCTCCGGGTCACAGCAGTTGACGCCGACCGCGATCACCTCGGGGGCGTCGGCGGCGAGGGCGAACGCCTCCGCCAGGGGCTGGCCGGCCCGGGTGCGGCCGCCGGAGACGGTGTAGCTGAGCCAGGCCCGGGCTCCCGTGCCGGCCAGGACCGCCAGCAGGGCCTCGGCCTCGTCGGAGTCCGGGACGGTCTCCAGGGCCAGGACGTCCGGCCCCGCCGCGAGCAGCGCCTCGATACGGGGCCGGTGGAAGGCGGCCAGGGCGTCCCGGCCGAGCCCGTACCGGCCCCGGTACTCGGAGCCGTCGGCCAAGACCGCCCCGTACGGCCCCACCGAGGCGGCCACCCACACCCCGTGCCCGGCGGCCCGGGCCGCGCCGTCGGCCAGCCGGACGGAGCGCTCCAGCAGCCCGGGGTCGTCACGGACCTGGTAGCCGGCGGTGATCAGCACCTCGGCACCGGCCCCGACGTACGCCTCGTGCGCTGCCCGGACCTGGTCCGGGCGCTCGGCGAGCACCCGGCCCGTCCAGAGGTCTCCGGACAGGTCGCAGCCCTGGTCGGCGAGCTGGTTGCTCAGCCCGCCGTCCAGGAGTACGGGCCTTCGGGCCAGGGCTTCGGCGAGCGGGCCGGTCGCTCGGGGCACGGTCGGGTCCTCCGTCCAGCAGTGCGGGTCGATCGTCGGGCGGGTCAGCCGAGCTGGGGCATGACCTTGCCCGCGATCAGCTCCAGGTGGTCCAGGTCGTCGAGGTCGAGGACCTGGAGGTAGACGCGGGAGGAGCCGATGGCCGCGTAGGTGCCGAGCTTGTCGACGACCTCGGCGGGGGAGCCCGCCAGACCGTTGGCCTTGAGCTCGTCGACCTCACGGCCGATGGCGGCGGCCCGCCGGGCGACCTCGGCGTCGTCCTTGCCCACGCACACCACCAGGGCGTTCGAGTAGACGATCTCCTCCGGCTCCCGCCCGGCTTCGGTGGCCGCCTCCCGGACCCGGGCGAACTGCCTGCGGCTGTCCTCCACCGAGGCGAAGGGCATGTTGAACTCGTCCGCGTACCGGGCGGCCAGCCGCGGGGTGCGCCGCGCCCCGTGCCCGCCGACGAGGATGGGGACCTTGGCCTGCGCCGGCTTGGGCAGGGCCGGGGAGTTCTCCACCTGGTAGTGGGTGCCACGGAAGTCGAAGGTGGCGCCCGGCTCGGTGGCCCACAGGCCGGTGATGACGGCCAGCTGCTCCTCCAGCCGCGCCATCCGCTCCGCCGGGAAGGGGATCCCGTACGCCTTGTGCTCCTCCTCGAACCAGCCCGCGCCCAGACCGAGTTCCACGCGCCCGCCGGACATCTGGTCGACCTGGGCCACCTGGATCGCGAGGACCCCGGGCAGCCGGAAGGTGCCCGCCGTCATCAGCGTGCCCAGCCGGATCCGCCGGGTCTCGCGGGCCAGGCCGGCGAGGGTGATCCAGGCGTCGGTGGGTCCGGGCAGTCCGTCGGCGGATCCCATCCGCAGATAGTGGTCCGAACGGAAGAAGGCGTCGAAGCCGAGCTCTTCGGTGGCCTTGGCGACGGCCAGGAGGGTGTCGTAGTCGGCGCCCTGCTGCGGCTCGGTGAAAATGCGAAGATCCATGGTTCCATCCTGCCCTTCCCCCTCCCCTGCCGGGTGAATCTGCGTCAACCGCGAGGCGCGCCCCTCGCGCCCTCAGTGACCGGCGCCGATGGAGATCGTTGGCTCGGGCGGGACCGGACCGCCCGGCCCGCGCGCCGGCGGCCTCCCGCCGGTACGACCACCGCCCCCTTCCGCACCGGAGGGGCCAGGGCCGAGGAGGCCGCCATGTCCCACGAGTCCGCGCCCGAGCACCCAGGACAGACCGGACAGGCAGCACACGACCGCGCACCCCAGGAGCCCTCGGTCCCCGCCCAGGGCGGCGCGCCGAAGGGTCTGCTGCAGCAGATGGAGGAGCTGATGGCGGCCCTGAACGCCGACCTGTCGCAGCTCGACGCCGACCTCCAGCACTCCGCGGACCGCACCTCCCCCGCCGCGCCGGGCACCCCGGGCAGCCGCGCCCACCAGGGCGAGCACCGCTGCGACCGGTCCTCCTGAGCACGCGGGGGTCCCGTCACGCGCGGCGGGACCCTCCACCGCACACCGGCCGCACACACCAGGCCGCCGCTCCCCGCAGCTCAGGCAGCGCCTCCGCCCCTACAGCACGCCCGACGCCGAGCCCCTTTCCCGGACCGTCATCCTGCGCAGCAGGGCCCGTACCCGGTCGCTGGACTCGTCCGCCGCGTCGATCGACTCTATGCACTGCCAGTAAAGGGTCTCCTCACCCGTCGCGCAGGCGACCCCGACAAGGGCTATCCCGACCTCTCCGAGCAGCGCCTGGAGCCCCAGCAGCGCCTGTCTCACATCGGCCACCCCCGTCAGCTGGGCCGCTCTCGGGGGCTGTTCGGGCGGGACGCACTCATCGCCGCCCAGCGCGGAGCGGTCTATGGCCCCGCAGCCTCTGCCTCCCGCTTCCCCCAGTCCTCGTGCCTCCGCTCTGAGCTCCGGCGGCCCGGAGACCGCCAGCCAGCTCCCCACCCCCTGGGCGAGCGCCTGGGCCTGCCATGCCTCGCCCACGATGTCCCACGCGGCCGCGCTCCTTGCCAGCGCGTGCCGGCCGGCCGCGATAAGCCGTACCGCATCCATATGCCGTCCCCCGTCCGCACGACACCCCACCAATCTCCACTACCCAGAGTGAAGGCAACGAGCCAGTAAAGCCAGGGGTATTCGGAAATCTGTGGACACAAACAAGGTTGTGGACAGCGCCATCACTCCGAAGAGTGACGATCTGGGGTCGATGTCCCGCTCGCGGGGAATCGGTGCTCGTTCCGCTCGATCTTCGCGGCGAGCGCATCGAGCACATCCACCCCGAGGACCTCACAGAACTGCAGGAGATACGCCAGCACGTCGGCCACCTCGTCGGTCACCCGGTGTGCGGTCTCGGGCTGCTCCATGACCGCCGCCGACTGTTCCGGCGTCAGCCACTGGAAGATCTCGACCAGTTCGGATGCCTCCACACTCAGCGCCACGGCCAGGTTCTTGGGCGTGTGGTACGGCGCCCAGTCCCGGGCGGCCGCGAAAGCGGCCAGCCGTCGCTGAAGCTGGTAGAGCCGTTCGCCGCGCGGCGGTTCGCCGTGGATTGGTTCCGGCCCGTCGTCCAGGGGTGCAGCACTCATGGAGACAGGTCTACCACTGAGACGCCGGGAATCCCGCGGGCGGTTCCCGCGGTGTCCTCGCCGACGGCGGCCACCAGCCGGATGTGCCCCCGCTCCCCGGACAGCAGGGCCAGCCGCAGCAGTTCGGCGGTCTGCCGCCGGTCCAGACCCCGGTCGAGGCCGTCGGCGAGCACCGTCAGCGCCTGCCGGGCGGAGAGCAGCTCGGCGGCCGGGTCCACCGCCAGTACCCCCGGCCCGGTGAGCAGGACCAGGGCCTGGGCCAGGAAGCGCAGCTCCCCGTCCGCGAGCCGGGCGAACCCGGTGGCGGGACGTCCGCCCCCGCGCTCCAGCACGGCCTCCACCAGCCCACCGGCCCCAGCGCCCCCACCGGCCCCACCGGCCCTGCGGACACCAGCCGCCCCACCGGCTCCCCGGGCCCCACCGTCCGCCCCGTCGCCCCGTACCCCCAGCCCGGCCACCGGACCCGCGCACCCCGTTCGTGCCGCCCGGGCCAGCAGGGCGTGCCGGGTGCCGCACTCGTGGCGGGTCCGGCGCAGTACGTCGGCCAGGTTCCCGCAGTCGCCCCGCAGCCGGCCCTCCCCGGGCGGCACGGGCGCCCGCATCCGGCCGGGCACGGGGTCGCAGAGGAACACCGACCGCAGCGCCACCACCACCTGCTCGGCGGCCGCCAGCACCAGCCGCTGCCCGGCGGTGGCCCCGGAGACGCGCAGCGGCAACAGGGCGGTCCCGAGCCGGTCGTCGGGCAGCGGGGCCCGGGTCATACCGGCCGCGCCACCGGTCAGCCAGGCCGCCTGGACGGAGCGCCGGCGCGGGTCGCGCAAGGCGGTGGTGAGGAGGATCTCCCCGTCCAGCGAGAGCCGTTCACCGGCGATCCGCAGCTCGGGTTCGGCCTGGACGGCGAGGTCGAGCCGGACGGGACCGGCCGGGCCGTCGACCGTGCAGCCGATCCGGAAGCCGCGCCGCCCGCCCTCGTCGGGCACGGCCGTCTCGCGGACCTGGGCCGACGGGTCCGGGAAGACCTCGTCCAGGCACGCCCCGGAGGCGAGCCTGGCCAGCGCTCCGTAGGCGGCCAGTGCCTGGGACTTGCCGCTGCCGCTGGGTCCCGTCAACAGGGTCACCGGGCCGAACGGGAACACCGCCGCCCGGTGCGTCCCGAAGGCGGACAGCCGTAACTCGGTGACGGCGGGCCGCTGGAGCTCCCCCGGCCCGGTCGCGCTCCCGGCGGCGGGAGCGTCGTCGGCTGGGGCGGATAACGCGCCGGGGGCTGCGGGCCCCGCCGCGTGCAGTGTGGCGTCCATGGGCGGACGGTACGGTCCGCGGAGCCCCGGCCGGGCCCGGCGAACCGTTCCACCGCCGCGAGCTTCCTACGATCGGGGGACGGCCGCGGCCGCGATCCCCTCGACCTCGGTTCCGACGGGCGCCAGCAGGAAGACGTTCCGGTCGACCCGGTGCATCCCGCTGCCCAGGCCGAAGACCACACCGCTGCTGAAGTCGAGGATGCGCTTGGCCACTTCGCTGTCCGCACCCGTGAGGTCCAGCAGTACGGGGATCTGCGCGATCAGGTACTCGGCCACCTCCCGCGCGTCGGCGAAGACCTGGACCCGGATCACCACGAAGCGCCGCTGCTGTTCCGCCGCTGACGCCCCGGCGGCCTTGGGGATCGTGCGGTGGTCCACCCGGGAGGGCCATTCGTTGCGACTGCGCAGCGGCACCACCTGCGCGAGTCCCTCCCACTGCTCGTCGGTGACGTCGTACCTGCTCACCGGGCCGCCTCGGCCGTGCGCTTCATGTGCATCCCCCCATCCTCTCGCGTTTCACCCGTTCGGCCCAACACCGACACGGAGCACGTAGGGCCGCCGCCATGCCCCATGGCGACGGGGTCCGCACGTTACGCGAATCGCGGGCGCCGGGCCCGTCCGGCGCGCGACGCCCGGCGCCGCCCGAGAGGGGGACGGACGGCCGGTTCGCGGGGTACTCCCCGATCCACCGATGAGTTAGGTTAGGCATACCTAAGTAGCCATGCCTCCGGTGTTGACCGCACCCCTGGACGAGGGAGAGATCCGTATGCGCCTGCCCGGTGCCCCCGCCGTCACGCCCGCCGCCGCCCGGCCCACCGACGCCGAGCGGGTCCGCTCCGTCCTGGCCGCCGCGCACTCGATGACGGTGGTCGTCGACGGGGTGCGCCACGAGGTCCGCCACCTCGGCGACCGTGATCCCCTCGGCCGGCTCCATCTGCATCCGGCCCCGCCCGCCGCCGGCCACCCCGCCTCCCTCCTCGGCGAGGGGCGCCCGTCCCTCCGGCTGGAGTTCACCGACGTGGCGCCGACCCCCGTACGCGACCGGGTGCGCGCCCGCGTCACCGTCCTGGGCCGGCTGCTGACCCCGTACGACGGCGAGGCCGCGGCCCACGACGCCACCGCCTGCGTGGAGTACGGCCAAGCGGTGCTGGAGACCGCGGAGGGGACCTCGTACCTCGGGCTGGAGGAGCTGGAGGGTGCCCGGCCCGACCCGCTCGCCCCGTACGAGGCGGGGATGCTCACCCACCTCCTCGACGGCCACCCCGAGCTGGTCACCCTGCTGCTGCGGCTGGTCCGCCCCCGCCCCACGGCGGCCGTCGTCCGTGCGCTGCCGCTGGCCCTGGACCGGTACGGGATCACCCTGCGCCTGGAGGAGCGCTCCGGGCACCGGGACGTACGGCTACCCTTCCCCTCCCCGCTGGACGACGTCGGGCAGGCGGGGGCGCAGATCCAGGCCCTGCTCAGCGCGGCCCGGCGGCGCTCGCACCCCAACACCCTGCCCGCATGACGTCCGCCGGACGAGCGGCGGAGGACGGGCGGAGGACCGTCCGAAGAGCGGCCCAGGACCGCTCGAAGGAGGGAACCGGACGGAACACCCGCCCGTGCCCCGTTCGTTGCCCCCTCCATGAAGGCAATCACCTACGACAGCTACGGCACTCCCACCGCGTTGCGACTCGTCGAGGTACCCGAGCCCAAGGTCGGGCCGTGCGAGGTGCTCGTGCGCGTCAAGGCGGCCGGGGTCAACCCGGTGGACTGGAAGCTCGCCGCCGGCTTCCTCGGGCACGTCCTGGAGGTCCGGCACCCGGTGATCCCCGGGTGGGACGTGGCCGGAGTCGTCGAGGCCGTCGGCCCCGACACCGAGGGCTACGCCGTGGGTGACGAGGTCTACGGGTACGTCCGCAAGGAATGGGTCCAGCTGGGCACGTACGCGGAGCGGGTCTCGGCCCCCGTGCGCACCCTGGCCCGCAAGCCCGCGCGCCTCAGCTTCGAGGAGGCCGCGGGCCTCCCCCTGGCCGGGCTCACCTCGTACCAGGCCGTCACCCGCGCCGGGGTCGGCGCGGGCCAGACGGTCGTCATCCACTCCGCGGCCGGCGGGGTGGGCTCGCTCGGCGTGCAGATCGCGGTGGCCCTCGGGGCCCGGGTCATCGGTACGGCGAGCGCCCGCAACCACGACTACCTGCGCTCGCTCGGCGCCGAACCGGTGCTCTACGGGGACGGAGTGGCCGGGCGGATCACCGCGCTGGCCCCCGAAGGCGTCGATGTCGGGCTCGACTTCTACGGCGAGGGCGGCGTCGAGCTGCTCCAGTCCGTCGTCCGGCCGGGCGGGACCGTGATCTCCGTCGCCGACAACGACGCGGGCGACAAGGGCGCCCAGCACATCTGGGCCCGCTCCTCGGCCACCGACCTCACCGCCCTCGCGGAGCTCGCCGACGCCGGGAAGATCACCGTCAAGCTGGGACACGTCCTCCCGCTCGCCGAGGCCGGCTACGCCTGGGAGCTGAGCGCGGGCGGCCGGGCCGGCGGGAAGATCGTCCTCACGGTCTGAGCGCCTCGGAGGGAAGAACGCCCCGAGCGCGGGCGGAGTTCCCCCGGGACTCCCCCGGACTCCCCCGCTGCGGGTCAGGCGCTGTGGCCCGTGTACCGGTTGGCGGGGCGCGGCAGGCCGTAGTGCTCGCGCAGGGTGGTGCCGGAGTACTCGGTGCGGAAGAGGCCCCGGCGCTGGAGGATGGGCACGACGTGGTCCACGAAGTCCGTCAGGCCGGTGGGCAGGACGGGCGCCATGATGTTGAAGCCGTCGGCGGCCCCCTGGGTGAACCACTCTTCGAGCTGGTCGGCAATCTGCTCGGGTGTGCCGGCGTGGACGCGGTGGCCGCGGCCGGCGCCGAGCCGGGCGATCAGCTCGCGCAGGGTGAGCCCGTCGCGGCGGGCGAGTTCGGCGACGAGCGTGAACCGGCTCTTGTTGCCGTTGATGTCCCGTTCCTCCGGGAGATCGGGCAGCGGGCCGTCGAGCGGCAGGCCGGTCAGGTCGGTGCCGAGCATCCCGGAGAGCTGGGCGAGCCCGTACTCGGGGATCTGGAGCTCGGTCAGCTCCCGCTCCAGGGCGTTCGCCTCGGCCTCGGTGGAGCCGATGACGGGGGCGATGCCGGGCAGGACGAGGAGGTCCTCCTCGGTCCGGCCGTAGCGGGCGAGGCGGGACTTGAGGTCCTTGTAGAAGCTCTGGCCGTCCGCGAGGGTCTGCTGGGCGGTGAAGACGGCCTCGGCGTACTGGGCGGCGAACTCCTTGCCGTCCTCGGAGGAACCCGCCTGGACGAGCAGCGGGCGGCCCTGCGGTGAACGGGGCACGTTGAGCGGGCCGGCGACGGAGAAGTGCTCGCCCCGGTGGGCGGCGGGGTGGAGGCGGTCGGTGTCCGCGTAGACCCCCTGCTCCTTGTCGAGGACGATCGCGTCGTCCTCCCAGCTGTCCCAGAGCTTGGTGGTGACGTCAAGGAACTCGCGGGCGCGCTCGTAGCGCACGGCGTGTTCCAGGTGCTCGTCCCGGTTGAAGTTGCGGGCCTCGTCGACGGTGCCGGAGGTGACGATGTTCCAGCCGGCCCGGCCGCCGCTGATGTGGTCGAGGGAGGCGAACTTGCGGGCGGTGTGGAAGGGCTCGTTGAAGGTGGTGGAGACGGTCGCGATGAGCCCGATGTGCGAGGTGACGGCCGCGATCGCGGAGAGCAGGGTCAGCGGCTCGAACCCGCCGAGGGCGTTGTAGCGGGCCTTGCCCCACAGGGCCAGGCCGTCGGCGAAGAAGACGGAGTCCAGCCGTCCGCGCTCGGCGGTGCGGGCCAGTTCCTGGAAGTAGGTGACGTCGGTGACCCGCTCGGGGCTGGCGTCGGGGTGGCGCCAGGCGGCGTCGTGGTGGCCGGCGTTCATCAGGAACGCGTTGAGGTGGAGGGTACGGGGTGCGGGCATGTCGGTTCCCTTGGACGGGGCGGCGGGGGTGGTCAGGCGGGGACGCGCCAGAGGCTGAGGCGGCGTTCGACCGCGACCAGCAGCTGGTTGAAGGCCACCCCGATGGCGGAGATCGTGATGATGCCCGCGTACATCTGGGGGATGGCGAAGTTGAACTGCGAGGCGTTGATCAGGTAGCCCAGCCCCGCCTTGGCGCCGATCATCTCGGCGGCCACGAGGACCAGGATGGAGACGGCGCCGGCCAGCCGGATGCCGGTGAAGACGGCGGGGACCGAGGCGGGCAGGATCACCTTCTGGAAGAGCCTGGGCGTGGACAGGTCCATCGAGCGGGCGAGCCGGACCAGGGTGGGGTCGGCGTTCCCGACGGCGCTGATGGTGTTCAGCAGGACCGGCCAGACGCAGGCGTAGACGACGATCGACACCTTCGAGGTCTCCCCGATGCCGAGGAGGAGGACGAAGACGGGCAGCAGGGCGAGGGCCGCCGTGTTGCGGAACAGCTCCAGCAGCGGGCCGAGGAAGGCCGCGACCGGGCGGTACCAGCCGATGAGCAGGCCGAGCGGGACGGCGATGACCACGGCGATGGCGAAGCCGCCGAGGGAACGGGTGAGGCTGGCCCGGGTGTGCTCGCCGAGCTGGCCGTCGGCGAGCAGTCCCCACCAGGCCCGGGCCACCTCGCTGAAGGGCGGCAGGAAGGTGGCGTCCACCAGCCCGAGCCGGGGGGCCGCCTCCCACAGCGCGAGCAGCGCCAGCACCGCCGCCGACCGCAGCAGCCCGGCCCGCAGCCACCGCAGCACGGTCCTGCCCCCGGCGGCGCGGGGGGCGGGAGCCGGTGGCGCCGGGCGCGCGGGCTCCCGTACGGCCGGCGGGACCCCCAGGGCAGCGGTGTCCGTACGCCCGGACCCGGCGGAGGCGGAGGCGGACGTACCGGAACGGCCGCGCGGGGCCGGGAAGGCGGACTGCTTCCCGGAGTCCGCCGGGGCGGCGACGGGTGCGGGGGTCTCGGTGCTCATACGGCGGCCTCTTCCTTCTCCAGTTGCTGGGCCCGGACCACCTCGTCGTGCAGCAGGGTCCAGATCTCGTGGCGGTGGCGGGCGAACTCGGGACTGGAGCGCAGGTCCTCGCCCGTCGCCCCGCTGGACCGGTCCCCGAAGGAGACCGGCACGACCTCCTTGACCCGGCCCGGGCGGGAGGTGATGACGGCCACCCGCTGCCCCAGGTACACGGCTTCCTCGATGCCGTGCGTGATGAAGACGACCGTCTTGCCGGTGCTCTGCCAGATCCGCCGCAGTTCGTCCTGGAGGGACTCGCGGGTCTGGGCGTCGAGCGCGGCGAAGGGCTCGTCCATGAGCAGCACGTCCGGGTCGTAGGCCAGCGAGCGGGCGATCGCCACCCGCTGGCGCATACCGCCGGAGAGCTCGTGCGGATGCCGGTCCTCGAATCCGGCGAGGCCCACCAGTTCGAGGAACTCCCGCGCCTTCGCCGTTCGTTGTCTGCGTGGGACGCCGGTGGCCTCCAGGCCGAAGGCGACGTTGCCCAGCGCGGTGCGCCAGGGAAGGAGCGCGTACTGCTGGAAGACGATGCCCCGGTCCAGGCCGGGCCCGGTGACGGGCCGGCCGTCCAGGAGGATCTGTCCGGAAGTGGGGCGGGTGAGGCCGCCGAGGAGGTCGAGGAGGGTGGATTTGCCGCAGCCGCTGGGTCCGACGACGACGAGGAACTCCCCCGCGCCGATCTCCAGGTCGATACCGTCGAGGGCGGTGAACTCCTCCTTGCTCCTGCCCTTCACCGGGAAGGTCTTGGTCACCGACCGGAATTCGATCTTCGCCATGACCGGTCAGCCCTTCCCGTATCCGTTGAACTCGTTCGTGTACAGGTCGGACGGCTTGAGCTGTCCGGTCTTGATCTCGCCGCGCTCGGCGAGCCAGTCGAGCCAGAGCTGGAACTCCTTGTCCTCGATACGGCCGCCCGGCTCGGCGACCCCGTAGGAGCGCCAGTACTTCAAGGTCGCGGTGTCCTCGTTGCGGCCCCGCTTCTTGATGATCGATTCCATGCGGGCGATGACCTCCTCGCGCGGGGTGGTGCGGGACCACTCGATGGCCTTGGCGACCCCGGTGGTGAAAGTGCGGACGGTGTCCGGGTTCTCCTTGATGAAGCGCTGCGTCATCACGTACGAGCCGGCGCTGAACCTGCCGAGCAGGTCGAAGTCGCTGAACAGCGGGCGTATGCCGCCGGAGGCGACGGCCTTCTCGCGCAGTACGCCACCGAGTACGCCCACCTCTATCTGCTTCTGGCGCAGCGCCTGTTCGGTGTTGACGGGCGGTACGACCAGCGCCTCGACCTTGGCCGCGTCGGCCTTGGAGACGCCGCCCCGGCCCAGGTAGATGTCGAGGATGGCCTGGGAGTGCGCGCCCAGGGTGTTCATGCCGACCTTCTTGCCGGGCAGGTCGCGGGCGGAGCGCAGCGGGCTGTCCTCCAGGACGTAGTAGCCGCTGTAGACGTCCTGGTCCACGCCGTAGTACGAGATGACCGCCTTGACGGGGGCCTTGCTGGCGGCGAGTTTGACGATGGCCCCGTTGAAGGCGCCGCCGAAGTGGATCTGGCCGGTGGCGGCGGACTGGATGTCCTGCGGTCCGCTGATGGTGTTGCCGACCCACTCCAGGGAGAGGCCGCCCAGGTAACCGAGGTCGGCGGCCAGTTCGGGCAGGGTGACGGCGCCGACGCTGCCCTGGTACTTGAGGGTGGTGACCTGGCCGCCCGGGCGGGCGGACCCGCCGGTGGCGGTGGCGGTGCCGCAGCTCACCGCGGCCGCCGAGATGCCGAGCAGGGTGAGGAACTGGCGCCGGGTGCGGGTGGCCGGGGTGGCGGGTGCTGCGGGCATGGCGGGTCCTTGTCGGTACGGGATCGGTCGCGGGGTTACGGGGTCACGGGGTGGCGGCGAGGGTGGGCGTCGCGGAGCGCAGGGCCTCGGCGAACTCGTCGACGGCCTGGTAGAGGTCCAGTTCCGCCTCGGGGCGCAGCCGGTCCGGTCCCGCGCCGCGCTCGACGGAGGAGTCCAGGACGAAGCGGCCGGCGGTGACGTGCCGGGCGCCGAGGGCGGCGAGGACGGGGCGCAGGGCGTAGTCGATGGTCAGGACGTGGGCGAGGCTGCCGCCGGTGGCGAGGGGCAGGATCGTCTTTCCTGCCAGGCCGTCCTGCGGGAGCAGGTCCAGGAACGCCTTGAGGAGTCCGGTGTACGACGCCTTGTAGACCGGGGTCGCGATGATCAGGCCGTCGGCCTTGGCGACGGCCTCCAGCGCGCTGCGGATCTCCGGCTCGCCGCGGCGGGCCGCCAGCAGGTCGGCGGCGGGCAGGAGGCGTATGTCGAGGTGGGCGGTTTCGAACCCGGCGTGGTCGAGGCGGCGCAGCACGTGCTCGGCAACGACGACGGTACGGGAGTGGGCGGAGGGGCTGCCGGTGAGGGCGAGCAGCTGGGGCATGGCGGGCTCCTGGGGGTGTCCGGGTCAGGCGGTGGTGGAGGCTCCGGAGGGGATGCCGAACGCCGGTTCCGGCACGGCCTCGGGGCTGATCAGGCGGGAGGGCACTCCGTCGGGACCCACGGGGACGTCGCCGTCGACGGTGACGCGGCGCAGGGTGCGCTCGTGGTCGTCGGAGTCGTCGACGCCGTAGTGCTGGGTGGCCCGGTTGTCCCAGATCGCGACGTCACCGGCGCGCCACTGCCAGCGGACGGTGTTCTCGGGGCTCTCGATGTGGGCCTGGAAGAGGTCGACGAGGGCGCGCGAGTCACGGCCGGTCAGCCCGGAGATCCGCTGGACGAAGTTCCCTAGCAGCAGGGTGCGTTCGCCGGTCTCGGGGTGGACGCGGACCACGGGGTGCTCGGTGAGGAAGGCGGTGGAGGTGAACACCTCGCGGTACTGGGCGAGGGCCTCGGGGAGGGCGTCGGGCTTGAGGGCGGCGTAGTCGTACTCGTTGGAGTGAACGGCGCGCAGCCCGTCGGCGAGGGCGCGCAGCGGGGCGGGGAGGTGGGCGTAGGCGGTGGCGGTGTTGGCCCACAGGGTGTTGCCGCCGTACGGGGGGATGGTGACGGCGCGGAGGATGGAGAAGGCGGGGTAGGCGGGGACGAAGGTGACGTCGGTGTGCCACTGGTTGGCGCGGGCGCCGTGGTGGGAGTCGATGCCGAGGGCGTAGCGGCCGTCGGCCGAGGGGACGGTGGGGTGGGCGACGGGCGTCCCGAGCAGCCGGGCGAACGCCTCGTGGCCCGCCTCGTCGAGGTGCTCCTGGCCGCGGAAGAAGACGACCTTGTGGGCGAGGAGGGCGGCCCGGATCTCGGCGACGACGCCGGGGTCGAGCGCGCCGCCGAGGCGGACCCCGCCGATCTCGGCGCCGATCCGGCCGCCGAGGCGGGTGACGGTGGGGGCGGTGACGGTGGTCATGAGGAAGCTCCTGTGGTGAGTACGACGGAGGAACCCGGGCGGAAAGGGTGGGCCGGGGCGCGGGGCGGCGACCCAGCGGGTACGCCGGGGCGGGCCTACGGGGCGGCTCGGGGCCGCCTACGGGATACGGGGGCCGACGGGCGGCCGGGCCGGACGGTACGACGACTCGTCCGGGCGGGGGTCAGGCCCCGAGGGTGGCCGGACAGCGGCCCGGACACGCGCCCGGCGTGGTACAGGGGCCGGGGGTGTGGAGCCGCGGGGCGAAGTGCTCGTTCGCGGTCATGGGCCGGAGCGTGTCAGCGTCGCCGGACGGGGTCAACCCCTGCCGTACCGTGCGGCTGACCGCCCTCACACCGGGCGTGACCTGCGGTTTCCCCTCGCCAGGCGGCCGAAAACCCTTGGCTTGATTTCACGGCCCCGCAACGCCCCGGCCACGCCCCTTTCGCGCCACACCCCGCGAAGCCCTCGCCTCAAACGCCGGCGGGGCTGAACGCGACTGAGCCGGCCGCCCGCCCGCGACCCGCCTCCCTGGGGCTCCGCCCCAGCCCCCGCGCCTCAAACGCCGGCGGGGCTGGAGGTGACTGAGCCAGCCGTTCGCCTGCGGGCCGTGTCGTGGGGGCCAGCCCTCAGACCCTCCCCCAGCTACCGCTGGGAGGTGCCCCCAGCGCCGCAAACGCCGTCGAGACTAGAGGGGGGAAGCCGTAGTCGCCCGCCTGCGGCTCGTGTCCTGGGGCCAGACCCCAGCCCCTCCCCCAGCTACCGCTGGGAGGTGCCTCCAGCGCCTCAAACGCCGGCGGGGCTGGATTTGGCCCAGCCCCGCTGCGAACGCGGCGGCCGGGGGCGGGGACGGGGTGGGGTGTCGTCCGGGGCTAAAACGAGATGAATTCGGCGCCCTGTACCGCCCCGCACCGCTGATCCGGATCGGAGCGCCGAACATCGAAGCCCGCCCCGAGCGGCACCCCACCCCGGCACCGACCCCGGCCACCCCCGACCCCGGCCACCCCCGACCCCGCACCCCAGAACCCCGCCCCGCCGGGGCCCCGGCCCGGATCCCGAGACCGCTCCGCAGGGCCAGCGGCCCAGCCGCCGACACCGCGGCCGCCCCGCAGGGCACCGGCCCAGCCCCGCGCCGCCACCGCCCGGCCAGGGCAGGGCAGGGGCGACGCCCACGGCCCCCGCCTCGCCCCGCAGAGGCACCACCCCGCCCCCCGAACCCCCCGGCCAGGGGAGGGGCTCATTTGAGAGGGGGAGATCACATCCGGTAATTCTGGTCCGGCTCAAGCGGCCCCCCTAGAGTTCGGGCCATGACGGTCCTGCCTGACGACGGGCTCTCCCTGGCCGCCGAATTTCCTGCCGCGACCCATGAGCAGTGGCAACGCCTCGTCGAAGGCGTACTGCGCAAATCCGGCAAGGAAGTATCCGGCGAGGCAGCGGAAGCAGCACTGTCCACGACGCTCGAGGACGGGCTCACCACCCGCCCCCTGTACACGCGGCCCCCCGGCGCGGACGAGAAGACCGGCTTCCCCGGCTTCGCGCCCTTCGTCCGCGGCGGAACCCCGGCCGGCACCAGCACCTCCGGCTGGGACGTACGCCAGCGGATCGCCGGCAGCGACCCCGTACGCGTCAACGAGGCGGCCCTGACCGACCTGGAGAACGGCACCACCTCCCTCTGGCTCATTGTCGGCCGCTCCGGCTTCCCCGTCGCCGGCCTGGGCCGGGCCCTGGACGGGGTGTACCTCGACCTCGCCCCCGTCGCCCTCGACGCCGGAGCCGAATCCGCCGAGGCCGCCCGGGCGTTGCTGGCCCTGTACGCGGAGCGCGGCGTGGCCCCCGAAGCCGCCCGCGCCGCGCTCGGCATGGACCCGCTGGGCCACGAGGCCCGCACCGGCGAGGCCCAGGACACCGCCCCCGCCGTCGAACTCGCCCGCGAGGCGGCCGCGTCCTGGCCCGGCGTGCGCGCCCTGTCCGTGGACGCCCTGCCGTACCACGAGGCCGGCGGCTCGGCCGCCGAGGAGCTCGGGCTGTCCCTGGCCACCGGCGTGGCGTACCTGCGCCTGCTCACCGACGGCGGCCTCGCCACCGAAGCCGCCCTCGGGCAGCTGGAGTTCCGCTACGCGGCGACGGCCGACCAGTTCCTGACCATCGCCAAGCTGCGGGCCGCCCGCCGCCTGTGGGCCCGCGTCGCCGAGGCGTGCGGGGCCCCGGAGGCCGGTGCCCAGCGGCAGCACGCCGTCACCTCGCCGGTGATGATGACCCGCCGCGACCCGTGGGTGAACATGCTGCGGACCACCGTCGCCTCCATGGCGGCCGGCGTGGGCGGCGCGGACTCCGTCACCGTGCTCCCGTTCGACGCCGAACTCGGCCTGCCCGACGCCTTCGCCCGCCGCATCGCCCGCAACACCTCCACCATCCTCCTGGAGGAGTCGCACCTGGCCCGGGTGATCGACCCGGCCGGCGGCTCCTACTACGTGGAACAGCTCACGGACGAACTGGCGCACGCGGCCTGGGAGTTCTTCCAGACGGTCGAGCGGTCCGGCGGCCTGGCCGCCGCCCTGCGCTCCGGCCTGGTCGCGGAGCGCCTCGCCGCCACCTGGGCCACGCGCTCCAAGCGGCTCGCGACCCGCCGCGAACCGATCACCGGCGTCAGCGAGTTCCCGCTGCTGGCGGAGAAGCCGGTCGTGCGCGAGGCCGCCCCGCCGGCTCGCGCCGGGGGCCTGCCCCGGGTGCGCCGGGACGAGGCGTACGAGGCGCTGCGCGCCCGCAGCGACGCGCACCTGGAGTCCACCGGCGCCCGCCCGCGGGTGTTCCTGGCCGCACTGGGCCCGGCCGCCGCGCACACCGCGCGCGCCACCTTCGCCTCGAACCTCTTCCAGGCCGGCGGCATCGAGCCCGTCCACGACCCGGTGTCGGTGGACGAGCGGAGCGCCGCCGGAGCGTACGCGGCGAGCGGCGCCGACGGCGTGGCGGTGCTGTGCTCCAGTGACGCGCTGTACGAGGAGCAGGCCGAGGCCGTGGCCGCCGCCCTGCGCGCGGCAGGTGCCACGACCGTGTTCCTCGCGGGCAGGCCCGGCACCTCGTCCGGCGCCGTGGACGAGTACGTCTTCGCCGGCTGCGACGCCGTCGCCGTGCTGTCCTCCGTACTCGACCGGATGGGAGTGGCGCAGTGAGCATCCCCGATTTCTCCGAGCTCGCCCTCGGCGGGGCCGCTCCGGCCGCCTCCGAGGACCAGTGGCGCGCGGCGGTGAAGGAGTCCACCGGAGCCGCCGCCGGCGACCTGCTGTGGGAGACCCCCGAGGGCATCGGCGTGCAGCCGCTGTACACCGGGCGGGACCTGGAGGGCCTGGACTTCCTGGGGACGTACCCGGGCATGGCCCCGTACCTGCGCGGCCCGTACCCGACGATGTACGTCAACCAGCCCTGGACGATCCGGCAGTACGCCGGCTTCTCCACGGCGGAGGAGTCCAACGCCTTCTACCGGCGCAACCTCGCGGCCGGCCAGAAGGGCCTGTCGGTGGCCTTCGACCTGCCGACGCACCGCGGCTACGACAGCGACCACCCGCGCGTGACGGGCGACGTCGGCATGGCGGGCGTGGCCATCGACTCCATCTACGACATGCGGCAGCTGTTCGACGGGATCCCCCTCGACAAGATGTCGGTGTCGATGACGATGAACGGCGCGGTGCTGCCGGTCCTCGCCCTCTACATCGTGGCGGCGGAGGAGCAGGGCGTCTCCCCCGACAAGCTCGCCGGGACCATCCAGAACGACATCCTCAAGGAGTTCATGGTCCGCAACACCTATATCTATCCGCCGAAGCCCTCGATGCGGATCATCTCGGACATCTTCTCCTTCACCTCGCAGAAGATGCCGCGGTACAACTCCATCTCGATCTCCGGGTACCACATCCAGGAGGCGGGGGCCACGGCCGACCTGGAGCTGGCGTACACCCTGGCCGACGGCGTGGAGTACCTGCGGGCCGGGCAGGGCGCCGGTCTGGACGTGGACGCGTTCGCACCGCGCCTGTCGTTCTTCTGGGCGATCGGCATGAACTTCTTCATGGAGGTCGCGAAGCTGCGTGCCGCGCGCCTGCTGTGGGCCAAGCTGGTCAAGGAGTTCGGCCCGAAGAACTCCAAGTCGCTCTCCCTGCGCACGCATTCGCAGACCTCCGGCTGGTCGCTGACCGCTCAGGACGTCTTCAACAACGTGACGCGTACCTGCATCGAGGCGATGGCCGCGACCCAGGGCCACACCCAGTCGCTGCACACCAACGCCCTCGACGAGGCCCTCGCCCTGCCGACGGACTTCTCGGCGCGCATCGCCCGCAACACCCAGTTGCTGCTCCAGCAGGAGTCGGGGACCTGCCGGTCGATCGACCCGTGGGGCGGCAGCGCGTACGTGGAGAAGCTGACGTACGACCTGGCGCGCCGGGCCTGGCAGCACATCCAGGAGGTCGAGGCGGCCGGCGGCATGGCGCAGGCCATCGACGCGGGCATCCCGAAGCTGCGCGTGGAGGAGGCCGCGGCCCGCACCCAGGCGCGGATCGACTCGGGCCGGCAGCCGGTGATCGGCGTCAACAAGTACCGCGTGGAGAACGACGAGCAGATCGACGTGCTCGTGGTCGACAACTCCTCGGTGCGCGCGCAGCAGATCGCCAAGCTGCGGCGGCTGCGCGAGGAGCGCGACGAGGCACGCACCCAGGACGCGCTGCGGGCGCTGACGAACGCGGCCGAACGCGGGGCGGGCCAGGGCCTGGAGGGCAATCTGCTCGCCCTGGCGGTGGACGCGGCGCGGGCCAAGGCCACGGTCGGGGAGATCTCGGACGCCCTGGAGAAGGTGTACGGGCGGCACGCGAGCCAGATCCGTACGATTTCGGGTGTGTACCGTACCGAAGCAGGCGAGTCCCCGTCCCTGGAGCGCACGCGTGCGCTCGTCGACCGCTTCGAGGAGGCGGAGGGGCGTCGTCCGCGCATCCTGGTCGCGAAGATGGGCCAGGACGGCCACGACCGCGGCCAGAAGGTGATCGCCACGGCCTTCGCCGACCTCGGCTTCGACGTGGACGTCGGCCCGCTGTTCCAGACCCCGGCGGAGGTGGCCCGTCAGGCCGTCGAGGCGGACGTCCACGTGGTGGGCGTCTCGTCGCTGGCGGCCGGCCACCTGACCCTCGTCCCGGCGCTGCGCGAGCAGCTGGCGGAGGAGGGACGTGAGGACATCATGATCGTGGTGGGCGGTGTCATCCCGCCGGCCGATGTCCCCACGCTGCTGGAGATGGGCGCGGCGGCGGTGTTCCCGCCCGGCACGGTCATCCCGGACGCGGCCCACGACCTGGTGACGCGGCTCGCCGCGGACCTGGGCCACGAGCTGTAGGCGGTCGCGGGATGCCCCCGAAGATCGACATCGACGTGTACGTGAAGGGCGTGCTCGACGGGAAGCGTGCGCAGGTCGCGCGGGCGATCACCCTCGTCGAGTCCACCCGGGCCGACCACCGGGCGCTGGCGCAGCGGCTGTTGACGGAGCTCCTGCCCCACTCGGGGAAGGCGCGCCGGATCGGCATCAGCGGGGTGCCCGGGGTGGGCAAGTCCACCTTCATCGACGCGTTCGGCACGATGCTGACGGGCCTCGGCCACCGGGTCGCCGTCCTCGCGGTCGACCCCTCGTCCACGCGGACGGGCGGCTCCATCCTGGGCGACAAGACCCGGATGGATCGGCTGTCGGTGGACCCGGCGGCCTTCATCCGCCCGTCGCCGTCCGCCGGGACCCTGGGCGGGGTCGCCAGGGCCACGCGCGAGTCGATGATCGTGATGGAGGCGGCGGGCTACGACGTCATCCTGGTGGAGACGGTCGGGGTGGGCCAGTCGGAGACGACGGTGGCGGGGATGGTGGACTCCTTCCTCCTGCTGTCCCTGGCCCGTACGGGCGACCAGTTGCAGGGCATCAAGAAGGGTGTCCTGGAGCTGGCGGACGTCCTCGCGGTGAACAAGGCGGACGGCCCGCACGCACGCGACGCGAAGGCCGCCGCCCGGGAGCTGTCGGGCGCGCTGCGCCTGATGCACCCGGCGGACGCGGCGTGGACGCCGCCGGTGCTGACGTGCAGCGCGCGGGAGTCGGCGGGGCTGGAGGAGGTCTGGAACCGCCTGGAGCAGCACCGGGTGCTCCTGGAGGCGGGCGGCCGGCTGGCCGCCAAGCGGGCGGCGCAGCAGGTGGAGTGGACCTGGTCGATGGTCCGCGACGAACTGCTGGAGCGACTGCGCGCGAACCCGTCCGTACGGGAACTGACCCCGGCCCTGGAGGCGGAGATCCGCGCGGGCACCGTCACCGCCACCTCGGCGGCGGACCGCATCCTGGCGGCGTTCACGGGCTGACGCCCGCCGGGAGGCCGGCCTCCCGGCCGGCGGCCTCCGGCGGGCCGGATCACCACCGCACCCGGCTCGGCTGCACCCGGTCCACGGCCGCCTTCAGGAGGGCGGTACCCACCAGGCGGCCGGCCCAGGTGACACGGACCTGACCGAGTGCGGGCAGGGCGGCCAGCGGCGCGAGGTCGAGGTCGAGGTCGAGGCCGTCTTCCGAGGCGGTGTCACCGGTGAGCCGGCATTCCTCCAGCCCGGGGAAGGCCGAGGGCAGCCGCCGGACGGCTTCTTGCAGGGCCGTCCCCTCGCGGTCGGTCAGGACCAGCGCGGTGACTCCCGGCAGGACGGTGTCGTCCGGGAGCGCCCGCAGGGACGCGGCGGACACCGTGAGCCGCCCGAGCGGGAGGGCGTGGATCTCCTGCCAGTCGGCGGCCGAGGCGGGGCTGGAGTCCGCGTTGAGGGTCAGGGACCGCAGCGCGGGCAGGGAGCCGAGCCCGTGGAGGCCGAGTGCGGGGCCCGGTTCTCCGCGCACCACCAGTTCCCGCAGGGGGGCGGCGCGGGGCAGGTCGTCCACGGACCAGGTCATGGCGTCGAGGCCGCTGATCCGCAGGGCCTCCAGTTCCCTGAGCCGTGACAGCGGGCGCAGGTCGGTGTCCGGCCCGGCGACCTGGAGGGTGAGGTCCCGTACCGGCAGGCCGCCCAGTCCCGAGAGGTCCGCCAGCTGCCGGCACGCGCTGATGTCGAGCCTGTGCAGCGCGTCCTGACCCGCCAGGAACCCCAGGTCGGGGACGGTCGCCCCGGCGAGGGTGAGGTCCGTGGGGCGGTAGGCGCCGACGAATGCCGCCAGGGCCCGCACCGAGACCCCGCCCCTGATCTCCAGGCGGTCCGGCCGGATGCCCAGGCGCTCCAGCTCGCGCAGGTGCGTGTCGGACTGCACGGTGTAGCGGAGGTCGGCGGGGTCCAGCCGCGCGATGACCTCGTCGGCGTACTGGGCAGCGTCGAAGCGCGACCAGGCCCAGACGAGCTGCGAACGCACCAGCAGGGAGGGGTGCCGCGCGAACTGCGCGAGGAAGGAGACGGCCGCTTCCGACGCGACGTGCGAGGCGGCGATCACCACGTTGCGCGCGAACCCCGCCGTCAGGCCCTGCGGCCCGGGAAGCAGGCCCAGCACCAGCGGACCGACCGCCGCGAGGGCGCGGGCCTCCAGCTCTCCCCCCGGCGGGATGAGGCTGGCGGTGCGCTGTTCCACCGCGACGCGGGTGGCGGGGTCGAGGGTGGTGGCCTGCTCCAGGCAGGCCGCGGCGAGCAGGTAGACCCGCGTCTGTACGCCCCGGTCGGAGGAGTCGTCCCCCAGGGCGAGCAGGTCACGGAAGATCGCCGTGCGTTCGGCGGGCCGGGCGAGGGCGACCGCCATGCGGATGACGTCCTCCCACTGGTCGTCGCCGGCGTGGGCGGTGAGCAGGCCGAAGTCGCCGTCCTCCACGGCCGCCCGCGCGCCGAGGAAGTCCTGGAAGGTGCGGTGGACGAAGTCCACCGTGCCGGGAGCCGGTTCGCGGAGCAGGCCGCTGCGCTGGAGGAAGTGCTCGAAGACCGCGGGCGCCCCGCCGAGGGCCGCCGCCTCGGGGACGGCGGGGAGGGCCCGGGCGATGATGTCCTCGGCCCGCGAACGGTCCATCTCCGTACGTCCGTTCCTGATCAGCCAGTACGCGAGCCGCTGGAGCAGGTCGAGCTGAGGCTCCTCCCGCAGGTCCGGGAGGCGCATGTCGCGCTCGCGGTCGCGGCGGCTGAGCAGCATGGAGAGGGCGGCCTCGTAGAGGTCCTTGCGGCCGTGCGGGAGGTAGCCGCGCCGGTCGCGGTGGAGGGCGCAGATCAGGCCGCACATCAGGGGGTTGGTGGCGAGCCGCCCGAGATCGGGCTTGAGCCGTACGGCCGTCAGCAGCTGGGCCTCGTACGCCTCGAGTTCCTCGCCCTCGTCGGTGCCCTGACGGGCCGCGGCGTGCCAGCGCCTGATGAAGGTGGCGGTCTCCGCCGGCCCCATCGCGGACAGTGTCAGCTCGGTGAACCCGTCCTCGCGCAGCCAGTCCGCGCCCACGGCGGAGGGGCGGGAGGTGACCAGCCAGCGGTTGTCGCCGTCGTAGAGGTCCATCAGGTCCCTCAGCCAGGAACGTGTCCGCGCGCGCTCGGCGTCGGGCACCTCGTCGATCCCGTCCACGAGGACCAGACCCCGGCCCGCCGAGAGCACCCGGTGCGCCCAGCCCTCGGGCTGGCTCCCGCCGAGCGGGCAGCCCGCGGCGGTGAGGAAGTCCCGGGGCGCGGGCAGCCGTCCGCCGTGGCGGGTCAGGGTGCGCAGGGGCAGGACGAAGGGGACGCGGTCCTCCAGGTACGCCATCCGCGGCGGGAGGTCCTGCCGCGCGGCGGAGACGGCGAGCCACTGGACGAGGGTGGTCTTGCCGGACCCGGCTTCACCGCGGAGCAGGACGCGGCGGCTGCCGGCCAGGGCCTGGTCGGCAGGCTGCGCCGTAGGAGCATGGGTGAGGGCCTTGAGCATCTTCTCGGCCCTGTCGACGTCAACGGCTCCTTCCACCTGGAACACGCCCGAGGGGTGGTCGTACGGGGCCTCCGCGTCGAGCCACCTGGCCGGGACCTCCGTCACGCCGGGCAGCCCGGTCGCCTCCAGGCTCAGGTACGCCGCGTCCAGCGGCCACCGCGTCGGGGAGCTGCCGAGGTCGATGCCGTAGATGGTCAGCTTCGCGTGCTTGCGGGCGACGTACGGCAGGTACTCCGCCTCGAACGCAGCGTCCCGCGCGCCCGGGAGCGGGTCGCGGCGGATCAGTTCGTCCACCTTGGCCGTCAGCTCCGCGATCCCCCGCGTCTGCTCGACCAGGGCATGGGCGACGAAGGTCGAGCGCTGGGTGAAGAAGTGCAGGATGTGCAGGCAGGCGGCTTCGAGCAGACGCTCGTAGAAGTACGAACCGTCCGCGGTCAGTTCGCGCTCGGGGCGGTCGGCCGCGGCGCGCAGCGCACGGGCGAAGGCCGTAGCGCCGAGGCGGACGGCGTCGACGTCGGACATCGTCAGGTCGCCGAGGGCGTGCAGGGTCGTGGCGAGGGCGTCGGCCACCGCCTGCTGCTCGTCGGCGCCGATGGGGCGCTCGCCCGTACGCATGGCCTGGCGGACCAGCTTCCCGGCCAGGGCGCGCAGGTCGGACTCGGCCAGGGAGCGCTTCTCGCCGCGGAACGAGACGTAGCCGGAGATCCTGACCGGCTTGTCGACGAGGCCCGCGCCGGGGCCTTCCGTGACGAAGAGCTTCCTGACGAGCGGGCCGATGGCCGCCGAGGCCAGGCGGCTGCCGATGATCCCGGGCTCCATCTGCGCGTCCCCCCGCGACGTCGTGATCGTTGCGGGGGAATCCTATGACGCCCGGGACGCCTGCGGTCCGGCACAGCCGGCCGGAAAGGCTAGGCGTCGACGAGGACCGGGTCCTCCTCGGACAGTGCCGCGCGCAGGATGCGGGCCTGTTCGACCGGGTTCTCCGAGGCCAGCAGTGCGGCCAGCACCGCGATGCGTGCCTGCCCGGCGCGCAGGGTGCCGGTGGGCACGGCTCCGGCGGCGACGAGGTCCACCGCGCCGCCGTGCGTGTAGATCTCGGTGACCGGGCCGGCCGGGACGCGCGTGGTCAGGGCCACCAGCACCCCGCGGGCCACCGCCTCCCGTACCGCCTCGACGATCTCCGGGGTGGCGTTGCCCGCGCCGGTGCCGACGAGGACCACGCCCCGGGCGCCGGCCGCGACGGCGGCGTTCAGGAGCACCGGGTCGCCGTCGGCGTGGTGCATCACCATGTCCACGCGCGGCGGCAGCTCCGGCATCGCGGGCAGGGGCAGCGCCTGCGGCCGCTGCGGGGCGCGCAGGACGGTCACCTTGCCGAAGCCGATCTTGCCGAGCAGCTCCCGGGAGGGGTCGGCGAAGGCGTCGAGGGCCACTGCCTGGGTCTTCATGGTGCCGCGGGCGGCGTGGACGCGGCCCGCGAAGGCGATCAGGACGCCGAGCCCGCGCGTGGTCGCGGCGGTGAGCAGGGCGTCGTACAGGTTGCCGGGGCCGTCGCCCTCGGTGGAGCCCATGGGCAGCTGCGAGCCGGTGAAGACCACGCTGCGGGGGTCGTGGTGGTGCAGGTCCACCAGGAACGCGGACTCCTCCAGGGTGTCCGTGCCGTGCGTGACGACGATCCCGTCGACGTCCGGGTCGGCGAGGACCTCGTGGACGGTGCGCAGCAGGGTCAGCTGGTGGGCGGTGGTCAGGCGGGGGCTGTTGACGCTGAACAGGTCGACGACCTCGACGGTGACGCCCTCGGGGACCGGCGCGGTGGCCATGACCTCACGCCCGCCGGCCTCGGCGGCGAAGCCCGAGCCCGTCCACCGGCTGGCTATCGTCCCGCCGGTGCTGATGACGACGATGCGCCCCATGGCCTTCCCTTCCCTGACGTCAGAACCCCGGAGCGAGGTCCGAACAAAATCCCGGAAAGAGCAATGATAAGGGGATCTACGCGCAATCAGATTGCGAGTTCGCCGCCCTTCCTCGCGCTTCCTTGGTGAATAATTGCGCCATGGACGCGATTGATCGTGAAATCTTGCGCGAGCTCCAGCGCGACGGCCGGCTCAGCAACCAGGAGCTCGCCCAGCGGGTCGGCCTGACCCCCTCCCCCTGCATGCGCCGGGTCCGGCAACTGGAACAGGACGGCGTCATCCAGGGCTACCGCGCGGTGATCGACCCCGAGGCGGTGGGCCGCGGCTTCGAGGTCCTGGTCTCGGTGGAGGTCCGCCGCGACCGCGAGGCGGTCGAGGCGTTCGAGGCGGCCCTCCAGGACATCCCCGACGTGATCGAGGCGTACCGCCTCTTCGGCAGCCCCGGCTGCCTGCTGCGCATCGCCGTCAACGACCTCCGCGCGTACGAGCGCCTGTGGATCGAACGCCTGACGGCCCTTTCGGGCGTCACGGAGGTCAACTCCCAGATCATCATGAAGCGCATCAAGGAACCCACGGGCCTGCCGGTCTGACGTGAGTGCCGCAGCACGGTAGTCGGCCGTCGTACAGCGCCAGGGCAGCCAGGGGGCGCGGCGCAGCAGCCCCGCCGACGCCCATGCCTGCCGCTGCTCTCGGCACCCGCGCCGTCGCGGAAGCCGCTCATCACCCGGATGCCGCCCGGGTCGGCGTCCTGACCGAACTCGCGATCCTCACCTGGGGCGTCTTCCTGGCCAGCCACGGCTACGGCGGGGCATACCGCCGCGGCACCAAGGACCCCGCCGCCGGAGTCATCAGCTCGGCCCGGGGCGGCCGCCTGGGCACGCTGTTCCTCGTCGACGACACCGAGGAGGAGGCACCCTGACCCCGCCCTACGCCCACCGGTCCCAACCGCAGGTCAGGCGCCCTTGGCGACCGGCTCAAGGATCGCCACGCACTCCATGTGGTGCGTCATCGGGAACAGGTCGAAGACGCGGAGGGTGCGGGGCTTGTAGCCCGCCTCCTTGAAGTACGCCAGGTCGCGGGCCAGGGCCGCCGGGTCGCAGGCGACGTAGGCGATGCGGCGGGGGGAGAGGGCGGCGATGTGGCGGACCGTCTGCTTGCCCGCGCCCGCACGCGGGGGGTCCAGGACGACCAGGTCGCACTCGGTGATGCCGGTCTTCGGGAGGGCGGTGTCGACCTTGCCCTGTTCGATGCGGACCCGGGGGAAGTCCGCCAGGTTGTGGCGGGCGTCCTCCACCGCGCGCTTGCCCGACTCGATGCCGAGGACGGCGCCCGCCTCGCCGAGGCGCTCCGCGAGGGCGCCCGCGAAGATGCCGACGCCGCAGTAGAGGTCGAGGGCCATCTCGCCCTTGCGCGGCATCAGGCCCTGCATGACGGCCTTGATCAGGGTGTCGGCGGCCTGGGGGTGGACCTGCCAGAAGCCGCCCATGCCGACGCGGTAGGTGCGGCCGTCGGCGCGCTCGCGGACGAAGGGGCGGCCGTGGACGCGGTGCACGCCGCCGTCCTTCTCCTCCACCCGCAGGACGGAGACCGGCTGGTCCAGCTCCACCAGGGGCAGGCGGCCGCCCGGGCGGGGGGTGAGGACGACCTGGCGGTCGCTGGAGCCCGAGGCGGCGATCGCCTCGACCGAGTCCATCCCCGGCCAGGAGCGCTTCTCGATGCCGAGCTCGCTGACGCCGGGCGCCGCGATCATGCAGTGGTCGACGGGCTCGATGTCGTGCGAGCGGTGCTTGCGCAGCCCGGCGCGGCCGTCCTCGTCGACGGCGTACTGGACGCGGGTGCGCCACTGCGGGACCTCGCCGGCCGGGAGCTTGTCGCCCTCGGCGGGAGCCACGGTGCCGTCCCAGCCGGCCTCCTCCGGCGTCAGTCCCGCGAGCCGCTTCAGCTGCTCGGCGACGACCTCGCCCTTGAGCCGGCGCTGGGCGCCCGGCTTGGCGTGCTGCCAGTCGCAGCCGCCGCACTTGCCGGGGCCGGCGAAGGGGCAGGGGGCCTCGACCCGGTCCTTGGAGGCGGTCAGGATCGTGACCGCGTCGGCGCGCAGGAAGCGGGAGTCCGCCTCGCCCTCCGTCACGCGCGCGACGACCTTCTCGCCCGGCAGGGTGTGGCGGACGAACAGCACGCGGCCCTCGGAGGTCCGGGCGATGCAGTGGCCGCCGTGCGCGACGGGGCCGACCTCGACCTCGTACTCCTCCCCGACCAGTGACTGCTTCTCGTTCTGCTCGGTCATGGCGGGGAGACTCCAGGGAGATCAGGGGCGCAAAAGGAACGGCCGGGCGGCCGACCCACCAGTCTACGTGGGTCCCGCCCGGCCGTTCGCCACCCGCTGCGCCTACTTCCCCGCAGCGTCCTTGGAACGCGGCCGCGGGGCGTCGACGGGGCCCCGGCGCACCGCGCCCGGGGCGTTCCACTCCTGGCGCCTGCGGGCCCGCCGGCGGGCGAGCTCCGAGGACTCCAGCTGGTAGGGCACCGAGGTGACCATCACGCCGGGGGTGAAGAGCAGCCGGCCCTTGAGCCGCAGCGCGCTCTGGTTGTGCAGCAGGTGCTCGTACCAGCGCCCGACGACGTACTCGGGGATGTAGACGCTGACCGCGTCGCGCGGGTTCTCGCTGCGCAGGCCCTTGACGTACTCCACCACCGGGCGGGTGATCTCGCGGTAGGGGGAGTCGAGGATCTTCAGCGGGACGTTGATCCCGCGCCGCTCCCACTCCTGCTTCAGCGCCTTGGTCTCGGCCGTGTCGACGCTGATGCTCAGGGCCTCCAGGGTGTCCGAGCGGGTCAGCTTGGCGAAGGCCAGGGCGCGCAGGGTGGGCTTGTGGACCTTGGAGACCAGGACGATGGAGTGGACCCGGGAGGGGCGCACGCTGTCGTCGCTGGGGCCCTCGTCCGCGGCGATCTCGGAGGCGACCCGGTCGTAGTGCTTGCGGATGGCGGTCATCGTGCCGTAGAAGATCAGCATGCCCAGCAGGGCGACCCAGGCGCCGTGCGTGAACTTGGTGGCCAGGACGACGACGAGCACCAGGCCGGTGAAGGCGGCGCCGAAGGTGTTGATGGCCCGGGAGCGGTGCATACGGCGGCGGGCCGCCTGGTCGCGCTCGGTCGCCAGGTGGCGGTTCCAGTGCCGGACCATGCCGATCTGGCTGAGGGTGAAGGAGACGAACACGCCGACGATGTAGAGCTGGATCAGCTTGGTGGAGTCGGCGTCGTAGATCCACACCAGCAGCATGGCGGCGCCCGCGAGCAGCACGATGCCGTTGGAGAAGGCGAGCCGGTCACCGCGGGTGTGCAGCTGGCGCGGCAGGTAGCGGTCCTGGGCGAGGATCGAGCCGAGCAGCGGGAAGCCGTTGTACGCGGTGTTGGCGGCCAGGAAGAGGACCAGGGCGGTGGCGGTCGCCAGGACGATGAACGGGAAGCTGCCGCTGCCGAAGACGGCCTCGGCCACCTGGGAGATCACCGGGTGCTGGACGAATCCGTCGCCGACGGGGACGCCGTTGTCCAGCAGGTTGGTGGCGGGGGCCTCGGCCATGCGGACGTCGGTGGCCATGGCCAGGCCGATGATCCCGCAGAACATGGTGACCGCCAGGGCGCCCATCAGGGCGAGGGTGGTGGCGGCGTTCTTGCTCTTGGGCTTGCGGAAGGCCGGCACGCCGTTGCTGATGGCCTCGACGCCGGTCAGGGCGGCACAGCCGGAGGAGAAGGCGCGCAGCAGCAGGAAGACCAGCGCGAAGCCGGCGAGGCCCTGGTGCTCGGCCTTGATCTCCAGGTGGGCGGTGGGCGCCGTCATGGTGTCCCCCATGACCAGGCCGCGCCAGGCACCCCAGGCGATCATCACGAAGACGGCGCCGACGAACACGTACGTCGGGATGGCGAAGAGTTTCCCGGATTCCTTCACGCCGCGCAGGTTCATCAGCGTGAGGAGAAGGATCATGATGATCGCCGAGAGCACCTTGTGCTCGATGACGAAATCGACGGCGGAGCCGAGATTCTCCACGCCGGAGGAAATGGACACGGCGACGGTGAGGACGTAGTCGACCAGCAGTGCGCTCGCCACCGTGAGCCCGGCCTTGGGACCGAGATTGGTGTTGGCCACCTCGTAGTCGCCGCCGCCGCTGGGGTACGCGTGGACGTTCTGCCGGTAGGAGGCCACGACGGTGAACATCAGCACGACGACCGCGAGCGCGATCCATGGGCTGAAGTGGTACGCCGACACACCCGCGATCGACAGGACCAGCAGGACCTCGCCCGGGGCGTAGGCCACGGACGAGAGCGGGTCGGAGGCGAAGACGGGAAGGGCGATCCGCTTGGGGAGGAGCGTTTCCCCCAGCCGGTCGCTGCGCAGCGCCCGGCCGATCAGGATCCGTTTGGGCACGTCGGTCAGTTTGGACACGGAGAGGATCGTAAGCGTTCGATATCGGCCTGACGAACCCCCGGTCCGTGATCCTCGCCAATGCGCTGCCAATGAGGCCCCTCGGGGACCCCAAATGGTCACACCGGTGACCGCCCGTGTGTAGCTTGGGCCATGGTCTGAGACCCTGATTAACCAGAGCATGCAATGAGGCTGGAAACCAGCGAGCCGCTGTCAGCCGGAAGGACGGCCGTGCACATCGTCATTATGGGCTGTGGAAGAGTGGGCTCCGCTCTCGCGCAGAACCTGGAGCAGCAGGGGCATACGGTCGCGGTGGTCGACCAGGACCCCACCGCGTTCCGTCGGCTCGGGGCTTCGTTCGGCGGCCGCCGCGTCACCGGGGTCGGCTTCGACCAGGACACCCTGCGCGAGGCCGGGATCGAGGAGGCGGGAGCCTTCGCCGCGGTCAGCAGTGGTGACAATTCCAACATCATCGCCGCCCGCGTGGCCCGCGAGATGTTCGGCGTCGAGAACGTCGCCGCCCGTATCTACGACCCCAAGCGCGCCGAGGTCTACCAGCGCCTGGGCATCCCCACCGTGGCGACCGTACGGTGGACGGCCGACCAGATGCTGCGCCGGCTGCTGCCGTCGGGTGCGGAGCCCCTGTGGCGCGACCCGAGCGGCGGTGTCCAGCTCGCGGAGGTACACACCTCCGCCGCGTGGATCGGCCACAAGGTCAGCAAGCTCCAGGAGGAGACGGGGGTGCGTGTCGCGTTCCTCACCCGCCTGGGCGAGGCGATGCTGCCGACTTCGCAGACCGTCCTCCAGGAGGGCGACCTCGTCCACGTGATGATGCGCACGGACGAGATCGACAAGGTGGAAGCAGCCCTCGCCGAGGGTCCCGAGGAGGCACACGCATGAGGGTCGCGATCGCCGGAGCCGGGGCCGTGGGCCGCTCCATCGCGGGGGAGCTGCTGGAGAACGGCCACGAGGTGCTCCTCGTGGACAAGGCGCCGACCGCCATCTCGGTGGAGCGGGTGCCGCAGGCGGAGTGGCTGCTGGCCGACGCCTGCGAGATCACCTCGCTGGACGAGGCGGCGCTGCAGCGCTGCAACGTGGTCATCGCCGCCACCGGTGACGACAAGGTGAACCTGGTCGTCTCCCTCCTGGCCAAGACCGAGTACGGGGTCCCCCGGGTCGTGGCGCGGGTGAACAACCCGAAGAACGAGTGGCTCTTCAACGAGTCCTGGGGCGTCGACGTCGCGGTCTCCACGCCGCGCCTGATGTCGGCCCTGGTCGAGGAGGCCGTCAGCGTCGGCGACCTGGTGCGCCTGCTGCGCTTCAGCCACGGCGACGCCAACCTCGTCGAGCTGACCCTGCCGGCCGACTCCTCGGTCGCGGGGACGCAGATCAGCGACATCGCCTGGCCCGAGGACACCTCGCTGGTGACGATCATCCGCGGCAACCGGGTGCTCACCCCGCACGGCGAGGAGACGCTGGAGCCGGGCGACGAGCTGCTGTTCGTGGCCGCCCAGGCACGCGAGGAGCAGCTGGAGGACCTCCTCCAGGCCAAGCACTGAGCGGACGCCGAAGGGGCGGGGCGACCTTGGTCGCCCCGCCCCTTCGGCGTCTCGCGGTTCAGCCCCGCTTCTCGCGGGCGGCCTCCTCGGCCTCGTACTCGGCGATCACGTCGATCGGCGGCGGCGCCTTCGCCAGGAAGACCCAGGTGAAGTAGACGGCCAGCACCATCGGCGGGAGCTTCAGCGCGATCAGCACCCAGCCCAGCTGGGTCTCGTCACCCCACCAGTACAGCGGGAAGAGGATCGCGTACTTCGCCAGGAAGACCAGGCCCCATGCCAGGCTGGCCTTGGTGTACGCCTTCTTGCGCCCGGGGTTGCGGGTGCGCCAGGACAGGTTCTCCTTGAACACCGGCCCCAGGATGACGCCGAGCAGCGGGAAGCCGACCAGCGCCGAGAGGGTGAAGGCCACGCCCAGGCCGACCCCGTAGATCATGCCGGGCAGGTAGAAGCCCTTCGCGCTGCCCGTGAACAGGGCGAAGGCCACGCCCACGCCCACGCCGAAGACCCCGCTGAAGGCGTGCTTGACGGTGTCCTTGCGCAGCAGCCGGACGATCACCAGCAGCACCGCGACCACGCCCGCCGCGATGGCGGACATCGTCACGTCCTTGTTGATCGTGTAGATCATCACGAACAGCAGGCCGGGCAGCATCGTCTCGACGGTGCCCCGGATGCCGCCGAAGGCGTCGAACAGCGCCGCCTGCGTGACCTCCCGCTGGTCCGGGGAGGGGTCCCCGGAGGGGGAGGGGGGCGGGGAGGGCGCGGACCCTGGTGTGGTCGGTCGGTCGAGTGACGTCACCGGTCAGTGCTCCTGTCCGAGCGGTCGGAGTTCGTACTTCGGGTTGAAGAGGACCCGGCGCCCGTGGCTCATCGCGATCCGCCCGGAGGCGATCATGCGCCGGCCGGGCTCGATTCCCACGATCGAGCGACGCCCGAGCCAGACGACGTCCAGCGCGGCCGAGCCGTCGAAGAGCTCCGCCTCCAGGGCGGGTACGCCCGCTCGCGGCCGCAGGGTGACCGTACGCAGGGTGCCGGTCACCTTGACTATCTGGCGGTCGTGGCAGTCGCAGATCCGCGTGCACCCCGCGGCTTCTGCGTCCTCCTGCAGTTCCGCCGAATGCAGCTCCTCCTGGGAGGTGGACAGCCGCTCTATCATCCGGCGGAACCGGCCCGCCGGCCTGGCCGGTTTCGCGGGCTTCTCGGGACGCGGTTCAGCACTCATACAGGAAGCGTACCGGCGCCCGCGCCCCCGCTCGAAGCCCTGCCGCTACTTCTCGAAGCGGTAGCCCATGCCCGGTTCGGTGATGAAGTGCCGCGGGTGCGAGGGGTCCGCCTCCAGCTTGCGGCGCAGCTGGGCCATGTAGACCCTCAGGTAGTTGGTCTCGGTGCCGTAGGAGGGGCCCCAGACCTCCTGGAGGAGCTGCTTCTGGCTGACCAGCTTCCCGCCGTTGCGGACGAGCACCTCCAGCAGGTGCCACTCGGTGGGGGTCAGCCGGACGTCGCGTCCGTCGCGGGCGGCCTTCTTGGCCGCGAGGTCCACCGTGAACCCCTCGGTCTCGACGACCACCTCCTCGCCGCCCGCCCCCGCGGCCGGCTCGGCCCGGCGGACGGCCGCGCGCAGCCGGGCCAGCAGCTCGTCCATGCCGAAGGGCTTGGTGACGTAGTCGTCGGCGCCCGCGTCGAGGGCCTCGACCTTCTCGTCGGAGCTGTGGCGGGCGGAGAGCACCAGGATCGGGACACGGGTCCAGCCGCGCAGGCCCCTGATCACCTCCACCCCGTCCATGTCGGGCAGCCCGAGGTCCAGGACGACCACGTCGGGGTGGCGGGCGGCCGCGAGTTCCAGGGCGCCCGCCCCGTCGGCGGCGGCGTCGACCTCGTACTTGCGCGCCTTGAGGTTGATCACGAGGGCCCGGACGATCTGCGGTTCGTCGTCCACCACGAGCACCCGGGTCATCGGGGTCCTGCTTTCTGTCGTTCGGGAAGGTGTTCGGGTATGTCCCCGGGCCGCCCGGGGCCCTGGGGCCGCGGGTGGCCGGCGGGGCGGGCCGCGCGGAGGGTGAGCACCATGGTGAGCCCGCCGCCGGGGGTGTCCTCGGCGGTGAGGGTGCCGTCCATGGCCTCGGCGAAGCCGCGCGCCACCGCGAGGCCGAGGCCCACCCCGGCCCCGCGCGGGGCGTCGCCGTAGCGCTGGAACGGGGCGAAGATGCGGTCCTTGGCCTCGTCGGGGACGCCGGGGCCGCGGTCGACGACCCGGAGCTCGACCCGGTCGCCGAGGAAGCTGGCCGCGACCAGCACCCGCCGGCCGGCCGGGCTGTACTTGACGGCGTTCTCCACCACGTTGGCCACCGTCCGCTCCAGCAGCCCGGGGTCCACCCGCACCATCGGCAGGGTCTCCGGCACGTCCAGCCGCACGCTGTCCTCCGGTACGCCGCCCAGCGCCATCGGAACCACCTCGTCCAGGTCGATCTCCCGGATCAGCGGGGTCACGGTGCCGGTCTGGAGCCGGGACATGTCGAGCAGGTTACCCACCAGGTGGTCGAGCCGGTCGGCGCCGTCCTCGATCCCCTCCAGCAGCTCGGCCCGGTCCTCCTCGGACCACTCCACGTCGGCGGAGCGCAGGGAGCTGACGGACGCCTTGATGGAGGCCAGGGGCGTGCGCAGGTCATGGCTGACGGCGGCCAGCAGGGCGGTGCGGATCCGGTTGCCCTCGGCCAGCCGGCGGGCCTCCTCGGCCTCCCCCACCAGCCGCTGGCGGTCCAGCACCACCGCGGCCTGGGCGGCGAAGGCACCGAGCACCCGCCGGTCCTCGGCGGGCAGCACCCGCCCGGACAGGGCCAGCGCCATGTGGTCGCCGACCGGCATGTCCACGTCCGCCTCCTCAGGCCGGGCCGCCGGGGCGGGTCCCACGCTGCCGGCCCGGGTCCACGGCTCCCGCTCGCCGGTCCGCTCCAGCAGGGCCACCGACTCCATCGCGAAGGTCTCGCGCACCCGCTCCAGCAGCGCGTCCAGGGCGGTCTCGCCCCGCAGGACGCTCCCGGCCAGCGTGGACAGGACCTCCGACTCGGCGCGCAGCCGGGCGGCCTGGTGGGTGCGCCGGGCGGCCAGGTCCACCACCGAGGCCACCGAGACGGCGACCCCGATGAAGACCGAGATGGCCATGATGTTGCGGGTGTCGGAGATGGTGAACCGGTGCAGCGGCTCGACGAAGAAGTAGTTCAGCAGCAGGGACCCGAAGGCGGCGGACGCCAGGGCCGGCCAGAGCCCGCCCAGCAGCGCGGCCGCCACCGTCAGCGCCAGGAAGAGCAGCATGTCGTTGGCGAGGCCGGGGTCGGTGCTGATGTGGGTCAGCAGCAGGCACAGCAGCGCCGGAAAGACCACGCCCACCACCCAGCCGGCCGCGATCCGGGCCCGCCCCAGCCGGGCGGCGGAGCGGGCCACGGGCAGTCCGCGCCCCCTGGCCACCTCCTCGTGGGTGACGATGTGCACGTCGAGGTCGGGGCCGCTGTCGCGGGCCACGGTCGCGCCCACCCCGGGGCCCAGCACGTACTGCCAGCTCTTGCGGCGGCTGGAGCCCAGCACGATCTGGGTGGCGTTGACCCCGCGGGCGAAGGCGAGGAGCGCTTCGGGGACGTGGTCGCCGATCACATGGTGAAACGTTCCGCCCAGGTCCTCGACGAGGGTCCGCTGGACCGCGAGCTCCTTGGGCGAGGCCGAGGTCAGCCCGTCGCTGCGGGCGATGTAGACGGCGAGGATCTCGCTGCCGGAGCCCTTGGCGGCCATCCGGGAGGCCCGGCGGATCAGCGTGCGCCCCTCGGGGCCGCCGGTGAGTCCGACGACGATGCGCTCGCGGGCCTGCCAGGTGGAGCGGATGCCGTGCTCGCCCCGGTACTGCTGGAGGTACTCGTCGGCCCGGTCGGCCACCCACAGCAGCGCCAGCTCGCGCAGGGCGGTGAGGTTGCCGGGCCGGAAGTAGTTGGACAGCGCCGCGTCGACCTTGTCGGGCTGGTAGACGTTCCCGTGGGCCATCCGCCGGCGCAGCGCCTGGGGGGACATGTCGACCAGTTCCACCTGGTCGGCCCGGCGGACCACCTCGTCCGGCACGGTCTCGCGCTGGCGGACCCCGGTGATCGTCTCGACCACGTCGCCGAGGGACTCCAGGTGCTGGATGTTGACGGTGGTGACCACGTCGATCCCGGCCCGCAGCAGTTCCTCGACGTCCTGCCAGCGCTTGGCGTTGCGCGAGCCGGGCACGTTGGTGTGCGCCAGCTCGTCGACGAGGGCCACGGCGGGGCGGCGCGCGAGCACCGCGTCCACGTCCATCTCCGTGAAGGAGGCACCCCGGTGGGACAGCTCCCGGCGGGGCACCTGTTCCAGCCCGTGCAGCATCACCTCGGTGCGCGGGCGCCCGTGGTGCTCGACGAAGCCGACGGCCACGTCACCGCCCCGCTCCACCCGTCGGTGGCCCTCGGAGAGCATGGCGTACGTCTTGCCCACACCGGGCGCCGCGCCCAGATAGATCCTCAGCCTGCCGCGTGCCATGCGTTCATTCTCAGGCACGTTCCCGCTGCTCACGCGCCGATCGGCTGCCGGAAGCCCGATCCCTGACGCATTCCTGACGCGACCGGCGCAGGGCAGGCCCGAACCGGCGGGCGGCCTCCTGGAGGAGCCCGCCGGCCGGTGCGCGGCCGCGGACGGGGGCGGACCGGGGTCAGCGGACCTCGGTGGTCTCCGGGCCGCGGTCCAGCTGGCCCATGCCGCCGGAGAAGCGGGAGCTCTCCTGCTCCTCGGCCGTCTGCACGCCGTCCGGCACCATCTGGGCGTCGTTCGGCAGCTTCAGGACGATGGGGTCACGCGGGGCCATCGGGCCCTCGCCGCGGACGACGACGGTCTCCCGGAAGATCTGCTCCAGCACCCCGGCCGACTCCGGGCGCACCGCGCCCTGGCCGGAGATGACCCCGCGCAGGAACCAGCGCGGGCCGTCGACGCCGACGAAGCGCACCAGCTGGGCGCCGGTCTGGCCGTCGGGCAGCGGTACGGGGACCTGCGCGCGCAGCTCCCAGCCCAGCGGGCCGTCGACCTCTTCGATCAGACCGCCCTGCTGGGTGATCCCGGAGGCGATCTCCTCGCGGACCTCGCCCCAGATGCCCTCCTTCTTGGGAGCGGCGAACGCCTGGAGCTGGACGGCGCTGTCCCGCAGGACCACGGTGGCGGCGACGATCGCGTCACCGGCGACCTCGACGCGCAGTTCCATGCCCTCGACACCGGGTACGAGGATGCCGCCCAGGTCGACCCGGCCGTCAGCCGGGTTGCCGGGCACCTCGGAGACGTCCCAGGGGCCGTCGGGCCGCGGGGCCGGCGGCAGGTTCACCCGCCGGCGCTCCTCGTTTTCGGCCGCCGCGTCGGCGCGCACGCCGTCGACCTGCTCGGCCGCGCCGCCGTCGTCAGCGGAGTCGTTCTTCTTGCGACGTCCGAACACGTCACTGTCCTTCCCGGTCGGTTACGACCGAAGCGTAGCCATTCCCACCCTGCTGACCAGCGCCGGATCCGGCCACGGCCGCATGACCGCCGGTGGAGCCGAACCCCCCGTCGGCCCGGGCCGAGCCGGGAAGTTCCGCCACCTCATGGAAGCGCACCTTCTCGACCCTCTGGACAACCAGCTGGGCAATGCGGTCGAAGCGCTCGAACCGGACGCTCTCGCGCGGGTCGAGATTGACCACGATCACCTTGATCTCTCCACGGTACCCGGCATCCACCGTCCCCGGGGCATTCACGAGCGCGAGCCCGCAGCGGGCGGCCAGCCCCGAGCGCGGGTGCACGAAGGCGGCGTAGCCGTCGGGCAGCGCGATGGAGATGCCGGTGGGCAGGACGGCCCGCTCGCCGGGGGCCAGTTCGGCGGCCACCGTGGTCACCAGGTCGCAGCCGGCGTCACCGGGATGGCCGTAGGCGGGGAGCGGCACCTCGGGGTCGACGCGGCGGATCAGTACGTCGACGTCATGGCGGGGGCCGTGGTTCTTCTGGGACATCAGGGGTTCACCTCGAAGGCGCGGGTGCGCCTGACCTGGTCCGGGTCGGCCATCGCCGCCCGGATCTCCTCGGGCCGACCGTTGTCGATGAAGTGGTCGACCTTCACCTCGATGAAGAGCGCGTCGGCGCGGACGGCGACGGGCCCGTCGGGGCCGCCGATCCGGCCCACCGCCGTGGAGTAGATCTTCCGGCCCGCGACGGCCGTGACCTCGGCCTCCAGGTGCAGCACGGTGCCCACGGGGACGGGCCGCACGTAGTCGGTCTCCAGCCGGCCGGTCACCGCGATGACGCGCAGCAGCCAGTTCAGGGAGCCGAGCGTCTCGTCGAGCGCGGTGGCCAGCACCCCGCCGTGGGCCAGACCGGGCGCGCCCTGGTGGGCGGGGCGGACGGTGAACTCGGCGGTGACGCGTACGCCCTCGCCCGCGCGGGCCTCCAGGTGGAGCCCATGGGGCTGGCCCCCGCCGCACCCGAAACAGTGTTCGTAGTGCGCACCGAGGAGCTCTCCGGGTGCCGGTGCATCGGGATGCCGGACCGGAGCGACGGCATCGGCCGGCGGCGTCAACGCTGTGTTTCGTCCACTCACAGGCGCAGACCTTACCCGCGCGGCTACCCACCGGTCGCCTCGTGGGAGGCTTGAAGGCATGCAGCTCTCCCCCGCGCACCACGACGAACGCCTGTCCGCCCCCCGCACCTGGTGGGGCATCGCCGCGCTGACCGCTGTGGCCGGCGCCCTGATCACCCTTCCCCTGGGGACCCTGCCGCTGCTGGCGGGGTTCGTCGGCGGCGGCGCGCTGGCGGGGATGATGGTCAGCTCGATCGGCTCCGCGCGGGTCCGCGTGGTGGGCGGGACGCTGGCGGCGGGGGACGCGCGGATCCCGGTGTCGGCGCTGGGTGAGCCCGAGGTGCTGGAGGGCGAGGAGGCGCGGGCGTGGCGCACGTACAAGGCCGATGTCCGGGCCTTCATGCTGATGCGCAGCTACATCCCGACCGCGGTCCGGATCGAGGTCACGGACCCGGCGGACCCCACCCCGTACGTGTACGTCTCCACGCGCGCCCCGCAGGCCCTGGCGGCGGCGGTACGGGCGGCCCAGGAGGCTTCCGCCGCCCAGGCGTGAGGCCCCGGGCCGGGCCCCCGCGGGGCCCCGGCGCGGTCAGCGGCCGGGCCCGGACGGGTCCGACGGCTCCAGTGCGGCGGGGACGCCCCCGGGCAGGGGGCGCGCAGGGTGCGCGGAGGCGGGGAGCTGGTGCCAGGGGACGGCCCGGCGCCGCAGGTCGGCGCGTACCTTCTCGGCGAGTTTCCTGGTGTCCCGGCGGTTCATGACCGCGCCGACGGCGGCGCCCACCATGAACGGCATCAGCATCGGCAGGTTGCGGACCGTCCGCTTCGTGATCTGCTGGCGCAGTTCGCGCTTCACCTGGCCGCCGAGCGCCGCGTTCAGCGTGGTCGGCTTGGTCAGGTCGACGCCGCGCTCCTCGGTCCATGCCGTGAGGTAGGCGAGGCTGCGGTCCTTCAGGGTGCCGGGCGGGCGCTGGCCGTAGACCTCGTGCAGTTCGGCGATGAGCTTGAGCTCGATGGCGGCGACGGCGGTGATCTCGGCGGCCAGCTCCGCGGGTATGGCGGGCGGGACCGGCAGCATGGCGGCCGCGCCGACGCTCGCGCCCACGGTCGAGGTGGCGTTCGCGGCGCCGGCGATCAGCTTGTCGGCCAGTTGGTCGGGGCCGAGGCCGGGGAACTGCGCGCGGAGTGTCGCGAGCTCCCGGACGGGAACGCGCGGGGCGTTCTCGATGATGCGGTCGGCGATGTACAGGGCGGCGTTCCGCACGCTCGCGCCGCCCTTGCGCACACCGTTCTTGACGGCTTGCATCCGACGCGTCCCGGGTCTGCCCCGGGACTCCTCGTCCGCCTCTGTGGCCGGCGGCACCGCCGCAGCGGTGTCGGACGGCACGACAGTCGTACCGGAGGCGGGGTCGCCGGCGGTCCCGGGGCCCGTTTCCGGGCCCGTGGCTTCCGCCTGCGCTCCTGCCGCCGGATCGCCGGTCTTCCGAAAGCGGAGCTTCCGGAACGGCGTCGAGCCGGTCATGGCCGAGACCTAGTCGCAGTCACGGCAGATCGGCTGGCCGTCCTTCTCACGAGCCAGCTGGCTGCGGTGGTGCACCAGGAAGCAGCTCATGCAGGTGAACTCGTCCGCCTGCTTGGGCAGCACCCGGACGGCCAGTTCCTCGTTGGAGAGGTCCGCGCCCGGGAGCTCCAGGCTCTCGGCGCCGTCGAAGTCCTCGATGTCGACGCTGGAAGTGACCTTGTCGCTGCGCCGCGCCTTCAGCTCTTCGATGCTGTCGTTGTCGACGTCATCGTCGGTCTTGCGTGGGGTGTCGTAGTCCGTTGCCATTTTTTCGCTCTCCCCCTCTGGGATTTAGCGGTGTCTCAGCGCACGTAACGCGCGAGAGGCCGGACTTGTGCCCGACCTGAGGCGGAGATTTTGCCTCACATCAAGGTCTGTTACTCAATCGACACCCAGCCCCGCGCCCGCAGGGGTCCGTAGCTGGGATGACGACCGGGACCGTACACGGTCGGGGGGCCGTCTTGCACAAACGCCACCCCGTGTATTTCCCGCCATTCAGGGGGCCGGAAACCCGGACTTCCCGGGCTTTCCGGCCGTCTCGGGGTCACGGAACGCGCACACCCGGACACTCGGCCATGTGATCGATCACACAGCCGAGCCGCTCCGCCCACTCGGGGAGTTCCGCTGACGGCGAACACCCCGGAGGCGGATCAAAGGGGCAGCGTGACACGCATCACCAGCCCTCCTCCCTCACGCGGGGTCGCCAGGATGCGGCCGCCGTGTGCGCGCGCCACAGAGCGCGCGATGGACAGTCCGAGGCCCACACCCTTGTCGCTGCCCGTTCGCTCCGTACGCAGCCGTCTGAAGGGCTCGAAGAGGTTGTCCACCTCGTACGCGGGAACCACGGGACCCGTGTTCGACACCTCCAGCACCGCCTGGCCGTGCTGGACCTCGGTCGTGACCTCCACCCAGCCGCCCTCCGGCACGTTGTACCGGACGGCGTTCTGCACCAGGTTCAGGGCGATCCGCTCCAGCAGCACGCCGTTGCCCTGGACCACGGCCAGGGCGCGCTCGCCGCGGATCTCCACCCCCTTGGCCACCGCCTCCCCGCGCGCCTGGTCGATGGCGCGCGAGGCGACCTCCGCCAGGTCCACGGGCTTGCGCTCCACGATCTGGTTCTCGCTGCGCGCCAGCAGCAGCAGGCCCTCGACCAGCTGCTCGCTGCGTTCGTTGGTCGCGAGCAGGGTCCTGCCGAGCTGCTGAAGCTCCACCGGCGCACCGGGATCCGACAGGTGGACCTCCAGCAGGGTCCGGTTGATGGCCAGCGGGGTCCGCAGCTCGTGCGAGGCGTTGGCCACGAACCGCTGCTGGGCGGTGAAGGCCCGCTCCAGGCGGTCGAGCATCTCGTCGAAGGTGTCGGCGAGCTCCTTGAGCTCGTCGTCCGGCCCGTCCAGCTCGATCCGCCGGGTCAGGTCGGAGCCGACCACCCGGCGGGCGGTCCGGGTGATCTTCCCGAGCGGCGAGAGCACCCGGCCGGCCATCGCGTAGCCGAAGGCGAAGGCGATCACGCTCAGGCCCAGGAGGGCCATCAGGGAGCGGCTGAGCAGGTCGTCCAGCGCGTGCTTGCGCTGGTCGAGGATGCACTGGCCGATCGCGGCGTTGAACTGCTCGATCGACTGGTCGATGCCGACGCCGGGGCAGGTGCTGCTGGAGACCTCGACCTTCTGCCCGCCCACGATCTTGAACGGGAGCGCGTTGCCCTCCCGCAGGGCCTGCGCGGCCAGCAGGTAGATGATCGACAGCAGCAGGATCCCGGCGATGAGGAACATGCCGCCGTAGAGCAGGGTGAGGCGTATCCGGATGGTCGGCCGCAGCCAAGGGAAAGGACCCTCGGGCTGGCCGGGGTCCCAGGTGGGTTTCGGTGGCGCCGGTGGCGGTGACGGGGTCGCGGCCATCAGGTCAGATCCGGTACCCGGAGCCGGGCACGGTCACGATGACGGGCGGCTCGCCCAGCTTGCGGCGCAGGGTCATGACCGTCACCCGGACGACGTTGGTGAAGGGGTCGGTGTTCTCGTCCCACGCCTTCTCCAGCAGCTGCTCGGCCGAGACCACCGTCCCCTCGCTGCGCATGAGGACCTCCAGCACCGCGAACTCCTTGGGTGCCAGCTGCACCTCACGGCCCTCGCGGAACACCTCACGCCGGTTGGGGTCCAGCTTGATCCCGGCCCGCTCCAGCACCGGCGGCAGGGCCACGGTGGTGCGCCGGCCCAGGGCGCGGACGCGGGCGGTCAGCTCGCTGAAGGCGAAGGGCTTGGGCAGGTAGTCGTCGGCACCCAGCTCCAGGCCCTCCACGCGGTCGCTGACGTCGCCGGAGGCGGTGAGCATCAGGACGCGGGTGGCCATGCCGAGTTCGATGATCCTCCGGCAGACGTCGTCGCCGTGCACCAGCGGAAGGTCCCGGTCGAGCACGACCACGTCGTAGTCGTTCACCCCGACGCGCTCCAGGGCCGCGGCGCCGTCGTACACGACGTCCACGGCCATGGCCTCCCGGCGCAGGCCGGTGGCCACCGCATCGGCGAGCAGCTGCTCGTCCTCGACGACGAGTACGCGCACGTCGTTTCCTTCCTTCGAGCCTCGAGGGCACTCCTGAGGGCACCTGTATTGCGCCCCCATCCTGCCGGTTTCGGCCGTAAACCGGCTGTAAGGCGCCCCTGAGGGCCCCTTCGGGCGTCCGACGGGCGCAGAAGTGAGGATTCCCTCGCCTCACGAGGTTTCTGGGCCCTGGGTGCCGGGGAGGACGACTGCACACCCCATCCACTCCTGTCGGCGGACTGCCCCGCGCTCGTCCGCCGCGACCCACGAAGAGGGGGCGCACCCACCATGGACGCATTCACCGCGGGTCTCCTGCAGCGCATCAAGGCCACGCAGTCGGACCTCAGCAAGGCCCGTGAGACGGGCGACGACTACCTCGCGGATGTGGAACAGGCCGCTCTGGATGACCTCCAGCGGCTCGCCGCGGAACACGGCGTGCCGGTCACGGCGGCCTGACCGGGGCCCCCGCCCCGGTCTGCCTCCGCCTGCCCCGGCCGAGCGATACGGCCCGCTCCCGAGCCCCGGCTCCGCGGCGGCCGCACAGAACGGCGACGGACCCCCTGCCGCACCCGCGGCAGGGGGTCCTTTCGCGTCCGGACCGGGCCCGGACCCGGGCCGGACCGGGCCCGGCTCAGTCGTGCCAGGCCCCGGCTTCCTCCAGGAGCGGCTGGAGTGAGGCGAAGACCGCCGGGGTGGCCGCCACCGTCAGCTCCCCCGAGGCCGGCAGCCCGGGCCGGCCCCCGGTCAGCGCGCCCGCCTCACGGGCGATCAGCTCCCCCGCCGCCAGGTCCCAGGGGTTCAGCCCGCGCTCGTAGTACCCGTCGAGCCGGCCGGCCGCGACGTCGCACAGGTCGAGCGCCGCCGAGCCGGCGCGCCGGATGTCCCGGACGAGGGGGATGATCCGCCGGGCCACTTCGGCCTGGTGCTCCCGCCGCGCCTGGAGATAGCCGAACCCGGTGGCGACCAGCGCCTGGTCCAGCGGGGCCGCCGCCCGGCAGGCCAGCCGGGCGCCGCCCGACCAGGCCCCGCCGCCGAGCACGGCGTGGTACGTCTCCCCGCGCACCGGGGCCTCCACCACGCCCACCACGGTCTCGCCCCGGTACTCGGCGGCGATGGACACGCCCCATCCGGGAAGCCCGTAGAGGTAGTTGACGGTGCCGTCCAGCGGGTCGACGACCCAGCGCACCCCGCTGCTGCCGGGGACGTCCGCGCCCTCCTCGCCGAGCATCCCGTCGCCGGGCCTGCGCTCCGCGAGGATCCCGGTGATGAGCTTCTCCGCCGCGAGGTCCATCTCCGTCACGACGTCGATGGGGCTGGACTTGGTCGCGGCCACCGCCAGATCGGCGGGACGGCCGTCGCGCAGCAGCTCCCCGGCCCGGCGGGCCGCCTCCAGGCCCACGTCCAGCAGTTCGGCCTTGAGCTCTTCGGAGATCATGTGCTCCCCCTACGCGTACGGGCTGTCCGCGCCGGCGGCCGCCGGGCGGGGCGAACGCGCCGGGCAGCAGCCCACCGCGCACACGTCGTGGCTCTGGCCCAGGCTGCCCACCCAGCACTCCGCGGGCCGCTCGCCGCGCTCACGGGCGGCGCGCTCCAGCACCAGCTCCCGTACGGCCGCGGCGAAGCGCGGGTCGGCGCCGACGGTGGCGGAGCGCTCGGCGGGCAGGCCCAGTTCGGCGGCCTTGGCGGCGGCCTCGGTGTCGAGGTCGTAGAGGACCTCCATGTGGTCGGAGACGAAGCCGATGGGCACCATGACGACCGCCGGCGCGTTCTCCTCGCGCAGGGCCTCAAGGTGGTCGCAGATGTCGGGCTCCAGCCAGGGGATGTGGGGGGCGCCGCTGCGGGACTGGTAGACGAGCTTCCACGGGTGGGCGGTGCCCGTCTCGGCGGCGACGGCGTCGGCGATCACCCGGGCCACGTCGAGGTGCTGCCTGACGTAGGCCCCGCCCTCGCCCGCGCTCGTGTGGTCCTCGGCCGGACCGGAGGTGTCGGCGGCGGCGGTCGGGATGGAGTGGGTGGTGAAGGCCAGGTGGGCGCCGCCCCGGACCTCCTCGGGCAGGGCGGCGAGCGAGGCCAGCACCCCGTCGGTCATGGGCCGTACGAAGCCGGGGTGGTTGAAGTAGTGCCGCAGCTTGTCCACCCGGGGCAGCTCCAGGCCCTCCTGCGCCAGGGCCGCCAGCGCGTCGGCGAGGTTCTCGCGGTACTGGCGGCAGCCCGAGTAGGAGGCGTAGGCGCTGGTGGCGAGGACCGCGATGCGGCGGCGGCCGTCGCGGACCATCTCGCGCAGCACGTCGGTCAGGAACGGGGCCCAGTTGCGATTGCCCCAGTAGACGGGCAGGTCCAGGCCGGCGTCGGCGAAGTCCTTGCGCAGCGCCGCCAGCAGCTCGCGGTTCTGCCCGTTGATCGGGCTGACCCCGCCGAAGCCGAAGTAGTGCCGGCCCACCTCCTTGAGGCGCTCGCGCGGGATCCCCCGCCCGCGGGTGACGTTCTCCAGGAACGGCACGACGTCGTCGGGTCCCTCGGGGCCGCCGAAGGACAGCAGCAGGAGGGCGTCGTAGGGAGCCGCGAGGCCGTCGGCCGCGGGCGCGTCAGGGGCACGGAGCTGGTCTGGCATGTTCCGCATCCTGCCACCCGGGGCGCGTGCGGGAGAACCGGCCGGTCCGCATACCGGAACGGTTCCCAGGTAAGGTGACCCTAAGTTCCACCGGCCGCCCTGTCGGTGCCGCCCTTGTCCCCGAGCGGGTGCCTCAGGGGCGGCCGTAGCCTGGAGGGGCCGAAGTCGTCCCTTACGGAGAGCCCTTGCCCAGTCCCTACCGCGCGATCTTCGCGGCACCCGGCACCAAGGCGTTCAGCGCCGCCGGACTCATAGGCCGGCTGCCCATCTCCATGGTCGGCGTCGGCATCCTGACCATGATCTCGGAGCTCACCGGCCGCTACGCGATGGCCAGCGCCCTCACCGGCACCCTGGCCCTGGCGGCCGCGGTGATGGGCCCCCAGGTCTCCCGGCTGGTCGACCAGTACGGGCAGCGGCGGGTGCTGCGGCCCGCGACGCTGGTCTCCGTCGCCTCCGTGACCGCTCTGGTGCTGGCCGCGGCCTACGAACTGCCCGACTGGACGCTGTTCGTCTTCGCGGCGGTCGCGGGCTGCGTACCGAGCGTCGGCTCGATGGTCCGCGCCCGCTGGACCGAGCTCTACCGCGAGGCGCCGCGCGAGCTGCACACGGCGTACTCCTTCGAGTCCGTGATCGACGAGGTCTGCTTCATCTTCGGCCCGATCCTGGCCATCGGGCTGTCCACCACCTGGTTCCCGGAGGCCGGTCCGGTGATCGCCGCGGGCTGCCTGCTGGTCGGTGTCTGGCTGCTCACCGCACAGCGCGCCACCGAGCCGCCGCCGCATCCGCGCGACCGCGACGGGAAGCACTCCTCCGCCCTGCGCTCCCCGGGCCTGCAGGTGCTGACGGCCACCTTCGTGGCGACCGGCGCGATCTTCGGGTCCATCGACGTCTCCACCCTCGCCTTCGCCGAGGAGCAGGGCCACAAGGCCGCGGCCAGCTTCATCCTGGCCATCTGGGCGGCCGGATCCTGTCTGGCGGGCATCGTCTTCGGCCTGCTCCATCTCAAGGGGCGGATGGAACGCCGTTGGGTACTGGGCATCTGTGCGATGGCCGTGAGTATGATCCCCCTCCTACTGGCCGGGAACCTTCCGTTTCTGGCCGTGGCGCTCTTCGTCTCGGGCCTCGCCATCGCTCCCACGATGATCACCACGATGGCCCTGATCGAAGCGCACGTACCACGCGCGAAGCTCACCGAGGGCATGACGTGGATCAGCACCGGCCTGGCGGTCGGTGTCGCGGTCGGTTCCTCCGTGACCGGTCTGGTCATCGACGCGGCCGGGGCCCAGCGCGGATACGTCGTCTCGGTCTCGGCGGGGGCCGCCGCGGCGGCGGTGGCGTTCGCGGGTTACCGCCGGCTGACGAGGCCGGCGCAAGGGGAGGAGCCCTCGCGTGACGGCGACATCGGGGATAGCAGCGCAGAGCGGGCGGACCGCCTGGCGTAACTGGGCGGGCAACGTCCGCGCCACCCCCGCCCGGGTGGTGGCGCCGGCTTCGGTCGGCGAACTCCAGGAGGAGGTCCGCCGGGCCGCCGCGCAGGGGCTGCGGGTGAAGGCGGTCGGCACGGGCCACTCCTTCACCGCGGCCGCCGCCACCGACGGGGTGCTGATACGGCCGCAGGGGCTCTCCGGGATCCTGTCGGCCGACCGGGCCGCGGGCACCGTCACGGTGGCGGCGGGCACGCCCCTGAAGGACCTCAACCGCGCCCTGGCCGCGCGGGGCCTGTCGCTCACCAACATGGGCGACATCATGGAGCAGACGGTCTCCGGCGCCACCAGCACCGGCACGCACGGCACCGGCCGCGACTCGGCCTCCCTCGCCGCGCAGATCCGCGCCCTGGAACTGGTCACCGCGGACGGGCGCCTGATGACCTGTTCGGAGCAGGGGACCGACGAGGAACGCGCGGTCTTCGCGGCCGCCCGGCTGGGCATCGGGGCGCTGGGCGTCATCACCTCGCTCACCTTCGCCGTGGAGCCGCTGTTCCTCCTGACCGCCCGCGAGGAGCCGATGGGCTTCGACCGGGTGACCGCCGAGTTCGACCAGCACGTCGCGGAGAACGAGCACTTCGAGTTCTACTGGTTCCCGCACACCGGCAACTGCAACACCAAGCGCAACAACCGCAGCCAGGGCCCCGCCGCCCCGCTGGGGGCGGTCAGCGGCTGGATCGAGGACGAGCTGCTGTCCAACGGCGTCTTCCAGGCCGTCAACTCCCTGGGCCGCGCGGTCCCCGCGGCCATCCCCTCCATCGCCCGGATCGCCAGCCGCGCCCTGTCGGCGCGCACCTACACGGACATCCCGTACAAGGTGTTCACCAGCCCGCGCCGGGTGCGGTTCGTGGAGATGGAGTACGCCCTTCCGCGCGAGCGGGCGGTCGAGGCGCTGCGGGAGCTCAAGGCGCTGGTGGACCGCTCCGGTCTGCGGATCAGCTTCCCGGTGGAGGTGCGGACGGCCCCGGCGGACGACATCCCCCTGTCCACGGCCTCGGGACGGGACACGGCCTACATCGCGGTGCACATGTACCGGGGCACCCCGTACCAGAGCTACTTCACGGCGGCCGAGCGCCTCTTCACCGCCCACGGCGGGCGCCCCCACTGGGGCAAGGTGCACACGCGGGACGCGGAGTACCTGGCCGCCGCCTACCCCCGCTTCGGCGAGTTCACGGCGCTACGCGACCGGCTGGACCCGGACCGGGTGTTCGGCAACGACTACCTGCGGCGCGTCCTGGGGGACTGACGCCGCATCCGTTTCGGGGCCGGGCGCCCCGAAACGGCCGCGTACGCGGGCGGACCGCCGTGCGGACCCGATTCCGGGCAGGCCAACTCCTGGCGCCCGGGACAAGTTCCGCGGCGCGGCGGTCCACCCGGGTGGCCCGAATGGAGTACTGTGGCGAGCCCTGGGGCCGTGCTTCCTTTCGGATGTCCGGACCCGGGAGAGGGGGCCGGCTGACGGAGAAGCGGCGCTCACGACCGGTGATGCCGCGGTATCGCACGGGCTCCTGCTGCGCACAGTAACCACTCGGTCACTGTGCGTGCCCAACAGGTAACCGTGCCATAACGTCGATCAAGGGCGCATGCCCGACACGCCGGTTTAACTCGGCAAGGTTGTGGCAGGCTGCACCCGGGCAGGCCACACTCGACTAGCGGAAGCAGCGACGCACGTGACGTCGGCAGGCACCACCCGGGAGGTCCCCATGCCCGAACTGCGTGTCGTGGCCGTCTCGAATGACGGAACACGACTGGTGCTCAAGGCTGCGGACAGCACGGAGTACACGCTTCCGATCGATGAGCGGCTGCGGGCTGCCGTGCGCAATGACCGCGCGCGCCTGAACCAGATCGAGATCGAGGTGGAGAGCCACCTCCGCCCCCGTGACATCCAGGCCCGCATACGGGCCGGCGCCTCCGCTGAGGAGGTCGCACAGCTCGCCGGCATCCCGGTCGACCGGGTCCGCCGCTTCGAGGGCCCCGTCCTGGCCGAGCGCGCCTTCATGGCCGAACGGGCCCGCAAGACGCCCGTACGCCGCCCCGGCGAGAACACCGGTCCCCAGCTCGGCGAGGCCGTGCAGGAGCGGCTCACGCTGCGCGGGGCCGACAAGGACTCGGTGCAGTGGGACTCCTGGCGCCGGGACGACGGCACCTGGGAGGTCCTGCTGGTCTACCGGGTGGCGGGCGAGCCGCACGCGGCGAGCTGGACCTACGACCCTCCGCGCCGGCTGGTCGTCGCCGTGGACGACGAGGCCCGCTCCCTGATCGGCGAGTCCGACGACCTGCCCTCCACCCCGGAGCCGAGCTTCCCGTTCGTGCCGAGGATCGCCCGGCTGCCGCGCGACCGGCCGCTGGACCGCGCCCTCGACCGGCAGATCGAGCGGCCCGCCCCTCCCCCGCCCGCGCCGGAGCCCGAGGAGGAGAGGGACACGCTGACCAGCCTCCTGGAGGCCGTCCCCAGCTTCCGGGGCGACCTCGTGGTCCCGGAGCGTACGGATGTCGCGGACGAGGAGGCCGAGACGGAGGAACCCCCGGCCGCGGCGGCCTCGGCGGGCGCCGGATCGGCGTACGCCGACGTGCTGATGCCCCGGACGGTCGCCGGACACCGCGAGCGGCTGACGGGGACGACCGACCGGCAGGCCGAGGCCGACGGGGTCCGGCCCGGGCGCCGCGCGGCGGTGCCCAGCTGGGACGAGATCGTCTTCGGGACCCGGCGCAAGAAGCAGGAGTAGCCCGCCCGGCGGGCCCCCTCGGGGGCGCCGCCGGACGCGGACCGGTCAGGGGTTGGGGCCGGTGGCCACGGGGCGCCGCGGGTCGGAGGTCCAGTGCGACCAGCTGCCCGCGTAGAGGGCGGCCGGGATGCCCGCCACCTCCAGCGCGAGGACCTCGTGCGCGCCGGAGACCCCGGAACCGCAGTACACGCCCACCTCGGTGCCCGGCGTGGCGCCGAGTTCCGTGAAGCGGGCCCGCAGGGTCTGCGGCGCGAGGAACAACCCGTCGGGGCCCACGTTCTCGGTGGTCGGGGCCGACACCGCGCCCGGGATGTGGCCGCCGACCGGGTCGATGGGCTCGGCCTCGCCCCGGTAGCGCTCGCCCGCCCGGGCGTCCAGGAGCAGCCCCGTGCGGGCCAGGGCGGCCGCGTCCTCGGCCTCCAGGAGACCCGAACGCCCCGGGTTTGGCTTGAAATCACCCTCGGCCGGGGTGGCCGCGTCGGCGGTGACCGGGCCGCCCGCCGCCGTCCAGGCGGCCAGACCCCCGTCGAGGACTCGCACGTTCGGGTGACCCGTCCAGCGCAGCAGCCACCAGGCGCGGGCGGCCGCCCAGCCCTGCCCGCCGTCGTACACGACCACCGGCTCGTCCGCGCGCACCCCGGCGCGGCGCATCACGGCGCCGAACGCCTCGGGGTCGGGCAGCGGGTGGCGGCCGCCGGCACCGGGCGGACCTGCCAGTTCGCGGTCGAGGTCGATGTACACGGCGCCGGGCAGGTGTCCTGCCTCGTAGGCGGGGCGCTGGTCGGGGCCGCCCAGCTGCCAGCGGACGTCCAGGAGCGCCGGCGGGCGGGGGCCGGCCAGTTCGTCCATCAGTGCGGAGGCCGAGAGAATCGCAGTCATGGGGCCATCTTCCTCCCCGCCCCCGCGGCCCGGTGACGCGCCGGGCACCGGCGGGCGCAGTGATCCGGACATCTGCGTCAGCGCCCGTACCGTCCGGCCCGGTCGGGGCGCGCCGCGCGTCGCGGAGTGGAAGCATCAGCGGCGTCAATCGGGACACGACGGAGGAGACTGCTGACATGACCGAGGCAGCGGGGGCTTCGCGGCGGCCGTCCGGCACACCGTGCTGGGTGAGTCTGATGGTGCACGGACTCGGGCGGACCGAGGACTTCTACGCCGACCTGTTCGGCTGGGAGTACGAGCCGGGACCCGCGCAGCTCGGGCCGGGTGTGCGGGCCGTCCTCGACGGCGAGGAGGTGGCCGGCATCGGCGAGATGCCGCCGGACCGGCATCTTCCGGTCGCCTGGACCACGTACTTCGCCACCGACGACGCCGACTGCGCGGCCGAGGCGATCCGCTCCTGCGGCGGCACGGTGGCCGTGGGCCCGATGGACGCCGGGGCGGAGGGGCGGGTGGCGATCTGCTCCGATCCGGTCGGGGCCATCTTCGGGATCTGGCAGGACTCGGGGCACGGGCAGCGCTACGGGGTGCCGGGGACCCCGGTGTGGAACGAGCTGGTCACCCAGGACACCTCGACGGTCGGCAAGTTCTACCAGCACGTCTTCGGTCACGAGGCCGAGCGGCACGCGGCCGGCTCCGACGACTTCGACTACCTGACCCTGCGGCTGGGCGGCCGGCCCGTGGCCGCGGTGCACGGGGTCGGCCGGTCCCTGCCGCACGACCGGGGGCCGCACTGGATGACCTACTTCGAGGTCGGCGACCCCGACGCGGCGGCGGCCCGGGTGGCCGAGCTGGGCGGGCGGGTGCTGAGCCCGCCCCGGGACCGGATCCGGGGGCGGCTGGCCCTGGTGGCCGACCCGGAGGGGGCGCTCTTCGCGGTGGTGCGCTCGGCCTAGGCCACCGGGAGCGGGCGGGGGCGCTTGGCGGTGCGGCCGTCGCCGGAGGAGGTGCCGCGCAGCCGCCGTCCGAGCCAGGGGCCGAGGAATCCCGCCGCCCAGCCCACCTCGGACGCCGCCGTCCGGAGGGCGCCGCGGGGTGGCCGGGGCGGCAGGGGACGCCGCCAGGTGTCGTCGCAGCCGGGCAGGGCGAGGGCCTCGGCCAGGGCGGCGGCGATCCGGGCATGACCGAGGGGGTTGGCGTGGAGCCGGTCGGTGCTCCACAGGCGCGGGTCGGCCGCGGCGGCCGCCCGGCCCGTCTCCGCGACCACGACCCCGTGGCGTGCGGCGGCGGCGCGCACCCGGGCGTTGAGCTCCTCCACGCGGGGGCGCAACGGCCGGGCCACGGGCACGATCCGGGTCACGTCGGGGAAGGTCACCGTCGCCACGCGGGCCCCGGCGGCGGTCAGCGCGGCGAACATCTCCTCGAGCTCCCCGGCCACCTCGGCCGCGTCGAACCGCGGGCGGAGCAGGTCGTTGACACCGGCCACGACGGTGGCCACACCGGGCTCCAGCTCCAGGGCCGGGGCCAGCTGCTCGGCGCGCACCTGGCCGGCGAGCCGGCCCCGGACGGCCAGGTTGGCGTAGAGCAGCCCCGGGTGGGCGGCCGCGAGGTGCTCGGCGAGCCGGTCGGCGAAGCCGCGCAGGCCCGTCGCGTCGTCGCCGTCGCCGACTCCTTCGGTCTGACTGTCGCCCAGGGCGACGTAGCGCAGGGGCTCACCGGTGCTCACGGATGTGCTGCCTTTCTCTCAGGACGGCCGCGGTCCGCAGGCACCAGTCCCGGTGCTCCCGTTCGAAGGCGAGGCCGCGCAGGCAGGTCAGGTAGCCCCCGATCCGCTCGCCCCGCAGGAGGAACTCCGCCTCGTCCAGGTCGCCGCGCAGGGTCTGCAGGAGCGTGCCGAGGAGTTCGAGCTTGGCGTCGGCGGCGGCGGCCCGCCGCTCCAGCTGCTCGATGACGGGGCCGGTGCCGACGCGGTCGGCGGTCTGGACCTTGACCAGGAGGTCGTCGCGGATGAAGGACGGCTTCGACTCGGTCCCGGCGAACCGCTCCAGCTCGGCGCGGCCGGCGTCGGTGACCCGGAAGAGGCGCTTGTTGGGCCGCGATTCCTGGACCACCTCCCGGCCCGTGACCAGCCCGTCCGTCTCCAGCCTGGCCAGTTCGGCATACAGCTGCTGGGGCAGGGCGTGCCAGAAGTTGGCGACGCCGATGTCGAACGCCTTCGCCAGCTGGTAGCCGCTGTACTCGTCGTCGAGCAGCGCGGCCAGGACCGCGTGCCGCAGTGCCATGTCCGGCCCCCTTCCGTTTGCCCGGGCGCCTCGGCATCATACTCAAGAAAGTGACTAGTCAGATTATTGAGTAGTCGACGCCGCATTCCTGGAGGGGTCATGGAGACTGCCGAACGCTTCCGCACCGCCGTGGAGAAGCGCGATCTCGCCGCGCTGGACGAGCTGTTCACGGACGACGTCCGCCTCTACAGCCCCGTGAAGTTCGTCCCGTTCGAAGGCAAGGCGATGGTCATGGGCCTGTTCGGGGTCCTGCTGCGCACCTTCGAGGAGCTGCGCTACCTGGGGCGGCTGGAGGGTGAGGCCGAGACCAGCGCCGACGGGGAGGCCGCCCCGTCGGTCATCCTGCCCTTCCGGGGCAGCGTGGCGGGACGGGAGATCCACGGGATCGACCTGCTCCAGTTCGACGAGGACGGCCGGATCAGGGAGTTCACGGTGATGGTCCGGCCCCAGTCCGCCGTGCACGCCCTGGGCCGGGCCGTCCTGGCCGGGCTGGTCGAGGACGGGCTCGCCCCCGGGCCCGCCTGAGCGCGTCCTCAGACCGTGGCAGCCGGAGGCGGCGCCAGGCCCCGCGCACCGGCGCCCGGGTCCGGCTCCGGCCTCTCCACCCGGGCCATGGCGGCACGCAGGAGGGGCGGTGCCATGAGGGAGGTCACGATCGCGACGAGGACGACGACGGTGTACGCCTCCGGGCCCAGGATGCCCAGCCGCAGGCCCACCATCGCCACGATCACCTCGATCACCCCGCGGGAGTTCATTCCGGCGCCGAGCGCGAGGGCCTCCCAGCCGCTCAGCCGGCTCAGCCTCGCTCCGGCGTAGGCACCCGCGAACTTGCCGAGCACGGCCACGGCCAGCACGGCGCACGCCGCCCCCAGGACCTCGGGCCGGGCCAGCGCGGTCAGGTCCATCCGGAGCCCGGCCGTGGCGAAGTAGACCGGCGCGAGGAAGGCCAGCACCGTGGTGCGCAGCGGGGCCAGCCGCTCCGGGTCCAGCCTGCCGCTGGTCGCGAGCAGGACGCCGGCGACGAAGGCCCCGAAGACGGCCTCCAGGCCCAGTGCGTGCGTACCCGCCGCGCCGAGCAGCACGGCCAGTGCCGCCACGGCGACGGTCGGCCCCGGATCCGGCGACCGGTCGGCCGCGCACAGGGCGAGCCGGACGAGGGGCCGGCCCACCAGCAGGGCGAGTACGACGGCGCCCGCGGGAAACAGCAGGGAGGCGGCGAGCCTGCCGACGGTCAGGCCGGCCGTGGCCATCGCCGAGACGACGGACAGCAGGAACCAGCCGACGACGTCGTCGATCACCCCGGACGCGAGGGTGAGCTGGCCGATCTCGCGGTGCAGGAGGTCCATGTCCATCAGCGTCTTGGCGATCACGGGGATCGCGCTGACGCACAGGGCCACACCGAGGAACAGGGCGAACACCGTCGGGTCGGTGCCGTCCGGCAGCAGGGGGGTGGTCAGCAGGTAGCCCGCGGCGACGCCGAGCCCCAGCGGCAGGACCAGGCCGGCGAGGCTTACCCGCAGGGCGGTGGCCCTGCGGCGCCTGACGAGGTCGTACTTCAGCTCGGTGCCGGTGATTCCCACGAGAAGCAGGACGCCCAGCTGGCCGATCGCGTCGAGGAGGTGCATCTGTGCGGGCGTCTCCGGCAGCAGTCGGCCGGCGAGGCCGGGCAGCAGGTGGCCCAGGACCGAGGGGCCGACGAGCACGCCCGCGAGGAGCTCGCCGGCGATCGCGGGCATCCGAAAGCGTGCGGCCAGCTGGCCCAGGCAGACGGCGAGGAGCAGGAGGAGGGCCAGCTGGAGGAGGAGCACCAGCAGGGCGTGGTGGCCGAGGGCGGGGACGGGGGCGGCGGTCGTCACCCCACGAAGGTAGGACGGGCACCTCCCGCTCAGCTCCCCCGAGCACCAGGTCACCGTGAGTTGCGGAAGTCCGCGCCGGATGGCGTCAGGCGGAGTTGACGGGCAGGACGTCCGGGGAGAGGCTCGCGGCGTGGGCCGAGGCGGAGGTCAGGCGGCGGCGGTGGTGGCGCCGGCACAGGACCTCGTAGCCGACCTCCCCGGCCGGGCGGTTGACGTCGCCGACCACCACCTGGGCGCCCTCGACGACCATCACCCCGTCCACCGTGCGGGCGTTGTGGGTGGCGCGGGCGCCGCACCAGCACAGGGCCTCGACCTGGAGCTGTTCGATCCGGTCGGCGAGCTCGATCAGCCGCTGGGAGCCGGGGAAGAGCTTGGTGCGGAAGTCGGTGGTGATGCCGAAGGCGAAGACGTCCATGTCGAGGTCGTCGACGATGCGGGCCAGCTGGTCGATCTGCTGCGGCGCGAGGAACTGCGCCTCGTCCACGATCACGTAGTCGGCCTTGCCGCCCTTGGACAGCAGCTCCACCAGGTACGCGTACAGGTCCATGCCCTCGGCGGCCTCGACCGCCTCGGTCACCAGGCCGAGCCGGGAGGAGAGCTTGCCCTCGCCCGCCCGGTCGTCCCGGGTGAAGATGACGCCCTGGAGGCCGCGGGCGGAGCGGTTGTGGCCGATCTGGAGAGCCAGTGTGCTCTTTCCGCAGTCCATCGTTCCGGAGAAGAACACCAGCTCGGGCATGGGAAGTACGGGGCCTTTCAGGTCGTGGGCCGTGAGGGGACAGGGGGGCGGTGGGACGGTCAGGTGCGGATTTCCAGGAGGGGGACCAGCTGTTCCGCCGCCGTCATGGAGCCGTGCATACCGGTGAGGGCCGACTCGTTGGGCTCGTTGCGGGAGGCGGTGATCGCGACATCGGCCTGGGCCGCGGCTATCACGTCGCCGATCCGGCCGAGGACCCGCTCGTCGCACTCCCCCGGTGCTCCGAACCAGCCCCGGTCCAGGGCCTCTTCGCGGCCGGCGATCCAGAAGCGGTCGCCGAGCACCTCGCGCCATACGGTCAGTACGTCGGCCTCGGCGCCGGGGACGGCGTAGACGTGCCGGGCGCGGCCCTCGCCGCCGAGCAGGGCGACGCCCGCGCCCAGCTCCCAGTCCTCGTCGAAGTCGATGCGGGAGTCCTCGTCGAAGGGGACGTCCACCATGCCGTGGTCGGCGGTGACGTACAGCGCGGTGCGCGGCGGCAGCTGCTCGGCGAGCCGCTGCACGAGCCGGTCGACGTACATGAGCTGGCCGCGCCAGGCGTCGGAGTCCACGCCGTGGCGGTGTCCGGCCCCGTCGAGCTCGCTGTAGTACGTGTAGACGAGGGAGCGCTCACCGGCCGCGAGCTGGATCGCGGCGAGGTCCATCCGGTCCTCGCCGGTCATCCGGCCGTGGAAGGTGCCGCCGCTGAGGGCCACCTGGGTGAGCGGGGTGGTCTGGAAGTTCGGCGCGGACACCTGGGCGGTGTGCACTCCGGCCGCGTCGGCGAGCTGGAACACCGTCGGGTACGGCTGCCAGGGCTTGGGCGGGGTCCACGGCTGCCAGCGGAGCTGGTTCATCAGCCGGCCGGAGGCCGGGTCGCGGACGGCGTAGCCGGGCAGGCCGTGCCGGGAGGGCGGCAGGCCGGTGCCGACGGAGGCCAGGGAGGTGGCCGTGGTGGCGGGGAAGCCGGCGGTGAGCGGCCGGCCGGTGCCGCCGCGCGAGCTCGCGAGCAGGGAGGCCAGGAAGGGGGCGTACTCCTGGTGGGCCTTGATCTGCTCCCAGCCCATGCCGTCGACCAGGAAGACGCAGTTGCGGTCGGCCGGGGTCAGCTCCGCGATCCCGGCGGTGAGGCCGGGGACGCCCTGGCCCGCCGCCAGGGTCGGCAGCAGGTCGGCGAGCGAGCCGGTGCCGTACTCGGGGACCGGGGCCCCGGCGAGGTCGAGCGGTTCCGGATCGCCCGGCCAGCTCGGCGGCGCGGAGTACGGCATCAGCGGGTGGTGGCCGCGGTGGCCTCGGAGAGCGCCTGGGCGAAGAGCAGCGTCTGGCGGACCGTCTCGGGGCCGTCGCCGGCCTCGCTGACGCGCAGGCTGAGGTCGTCGGCGGTGGAGTTGCCGGTGTAGCCGTGGTCGGAGTCGCAGTTGGGGTCGCCGCAGGCGGCGGGCTCCAGGTCGATGCGCGAGACCGCGCCCCAGCCGATGGTCAGGACGACCTCGCGGGGCAGCCGGCCGGGGGTGTAGAACTCCGGGTTGGCCACGACGCGGCTGAGCACCACGGAGGAGATCGAGCTGAGCTTGACCGACTCGGTGGAGGTGGTCGCGTACGGGGACGGGGACCCGGCGTCGGCGGCCTGCTCGTCGGTGTGGCTGACGATGAACCGGCTGTCGGTGAGGACCAGCACGGTCACGTGCCGGCGGACCTCGTTGGAGTCGAAGGTGGTCTCCTGGTGGACCACGTACGACGAGACCGGCTCGCCGCCCACCGCGGCCTCCACGGCCTCGGCCACGAGGGCCGGGTAGTAGCCGCTGCGCTCGATCGCCGCGCGCAGCCCCTGGGTCGTCGTACCGGATTTCGCCATGAGGTCCATCCTAAGGCCCGTACGGGGTCCGCCTACCTGCCCGTCGGTCAGTAGCTGGGCAGGGTCCGCGGCCCGAGGTCGGTGCGGGCGGGCGGGTGGGCGACGCGCACGGTGGCGCTGAGCACGGACAGGCCCTCCGTGGCGACGACGACCGGCTCCAGGGAGATCCCGGTCACCTCGGGATGGTCGTCCACCAGTCTCGACAGCCGCAGGAGCAGCTCCTCCAGGGCGGGGGTGTCGACGGGGTCGCTGCCGCGCCAGCCGAAGAGCAGGGGTGCGGCGCGCAGGGAGCGGATCAGGCCGGCGGCGTCGCGGTCGGTGACGGGGACCAGGCGGTGCGCGGTGTCGCCGAGCAGTTCGGAGGGGACCCCGGCGAGCCCGAAGGAGAGCACGGCGCCGGCGGCGGTGTCGACGACGGAGCGGACGACGGTGTCCACCCCGCGCGGGGCCATGGTCTGGACGACGGGCAGCAGTTCGGCGGGCTTGCCGAGGGCCTCGGTGAGCTCCTCGTACGAGCGCCTCAGCTCGGCCTCGGTGGTCAGATCGAGGCGTACGCCGCCCAGGTCGGCGCGGTGGCGCAGGTGGGGGGCGGTGGTCTTGAGGGCGACGGGGTAGCCCAGGATCCGGGCCGCGCGGACGGCGGCGTCGGCGCTGGGGGCGGGGAGGGTGGGCAGGACGCGGATGCCGTAGCGGGCGAGCAGCTCGCGGGCCTCGGGCTCGTCCAGGGTCAGCGCGGCTCCTTCGGGGACGCCGGCGAGGAGGGCGGTGAGCTGGGCGGCGGCGCCGCTCTCGTCGATGTCCTCGTACTCGGGGACGTGACCGGCGTCGGCGTTGGCCCGGCGCCACTGGGCGTGGCGGACGGCTTCGGCGAGGGCCTTCACGGCCCGCTCGGCCGCCGGGTAGGCGGGGATCCGACCCCCGGGGGCGGGGGTGCCCGAGGGTGCCGGGGCGCGGTCGCGGGGGGCGCCGGCGGGCGCGGGTGCCGGCGGCGGCTGGGTGGCGGCGGGGGCGGTGGCCCGGGCGGCGGAGAGGGCCTCCACCAGCTCGCCGAGCTCGACGTGGACGACGGCGACGGGCTTGCCGGGCACCTCGGCGACGGCCTGGCGCAGCGCCTCCGCGAGGTCGTCGGCCAGGGCCCGCTCGCCGACCCAGGGGATGGCGGTGACCACGACGGCGTCGCAGTCATCGGAGGCCAGGGCGGCGGTGAGGGCGGCGCGGAAGTCCTCGGGGGTGGCGGCGGTGGTGAGGTCCAGCGGGGGCGCCGGCCGCAGCCCCTCGGTCAGGCAGGCGTCGTACGTGAGCACCCCGAGGGACTCGGAGTTGCCGAGGATGGCCACGCGGGGTCCGGCCGGCAGCGGCTGCCCGGCCAGCAGGCGCCCGACGTCGACGAGCTCGGTGACGGTGTCGACCTGGATGACACCGGCCTGCCGCATCAGCTCGGAGACGGTGGCCTCGGGCAGCCGGGTCCCGGTGACGACGTGCCCGGCGGGGGTGTGGCGGCCGCCGAGGGCGACGACCAGGGGCTTGAGGGCGGCGGTGCGGCGGGCGAGGCGGGTGAACTTGCGGGGGTTGCCGAGGGTCTCCAGGTACATCAGGGCGACGTCGGTGGCCTCGTCCTCGTACCAGTACTGGAGGATGTCGTTGCCGGAGACGTCCGCCCGGTTGCCGGCGGACACGAAGGAGGACAGACCCTCGCCGCGCCGCAGCAGTCCGGACAGCAGGGCGATCCCGATGGCCCCCGACTGCGTGAACAGCCCGATCCGCCCCCGGGCGGTCGCGGGTGCGGGGGCGAGGGAGGCGTTCAGCTCGACGTCGGCCGCGGTGTTGATCACCCCGAAGGCGTTGGGCCCGATGAGCCGCATCCCGTACGAGCGCACCTGCCGCACCAGCTCGCGCTGCCGGGCCAGCCCCGCTGGGCCGCTCTCCCCGTACCCGGCCGACAGCACCACCAGCCCCTGCACCCCGTGCTCCCCGCAGGCGGCGACGGCGTCCGGCACCCGTCCGGCGGGGACGGCGATCACGGCGAGGTCCACGGGGGCCCCGATGTCCGCCACGGTGCGGTAGGCGCGCACCCCGTCCAGCAGGTCCCCCTCCATGCCGGGGGCGCGGGCCTCGTTGACGGCGTAGAGGTGTCCGTGGAAGCCCCCGTCGCGCAGGTTGCGCAGCGTGGCGGCACCCACGCCGGATCCGGAGCGGCTGACGCCGATCACCGCGACCGAGCCGGGGGCCAGGAGCCGCTGGACGGACCGGGCCTCGGCGCGCTGTTCGCGGGCGCGCTGGACGGCGAGGGACTCGGCGGTGGGTTCGAGGTCGAGGGTGAGGTGGACGGAACCGTCCTCGAAGCTGCGCTTCTGCTGGTAGCCGACGTCCGTGAACACCTTGATCATCTTGGTGTTGGCGGGCAGCACCTCGGCCGCGAAACGGCGGATGCCCCGCTCCCGGGCGACGGCTCCGATGTGTTCGAGGAGGGCGGAGGCGACCCCGCGGCCCTGGTGGGCGTCCTGGACGAGGAAGGCCACCTCGGCCTCGTCGGCGGGGGCGGAGGCGGGCCGTCCGTCGGGGCCGATGCGGTCGAAGCGGACGGTGCCGATGAACTCCCCGCCGATGGTGGCGGCGAGGCCGACGCGGTCGACGTAGTCGTGGTGCGTGAAGCGGTGCACGTCGCGGTCGGAGAGGCGGGGGTAGGGGGCGAAGAAGCGGTAGTACTTCGACTCGTCCGAGACCTGCTCGTAGAAGCTGACCAGCCGCCCGGCGTCCTCGGTCGTGATGGGCCGGATCCGGGCGGTTCCGCCGTCGCGCAGCACGACGTCCGCTTCCCAGTGGGCCGGGTACGAGGGGTCCGACGCGGTGGTCATGGGGTCAGCCTAAGCGCAGGATCCGGCCGGTGGCCGGACGCCTCCGACAGGCCGGGCGGCGCGGAGGCCGGGAATCCGGCACGCTGGGGCACATCGGTGCAAAGCTGAGGAGGGCCGAGGGGCGGCCCGAGCATTCCGGGTGGCGTGAGAGACTGGTCTAGACAACCGCGAGAACCTGAAGGGCATCACCATGGCAGAGCGCCGTGTCAACGTCGGCTGGGCCGAGGGCCTGCACGCTCGTCCCGCGTCGATCTTCGTCCGCGCGACGACCGCTTCCGGCGTCCCCGTGACCATCGCGAAGGCGGGCGGCGAGCCCGTCAACGCCGCGTCCATGCTGGCGGTCCTGGGCCTGGGCGCCCAGGGCGGCGAGGAGGTCGTCCTGGCGTCGGAGGCGGAGGGCGCCGACGTGGCGCTGGACCGCCTGGCGAAGCTGGTCGCGGAGGGCCTGGAAGAACTCCCCGAAACGGTCTGACCCCTTCACCGAAGCCGCGGCCCCATGACACGGGGGCCGCGGTTTCGTCGTTACGGCCGGCCGCGCGGCCCGCCGGAATCCGGCAGGAAATCCGCCTCGGCGGAATTGGCCGAAAAACGCGGCACCCCGGCCTGGGGGAATTATGGCGCGCCCCCTTTTATACGCGTCCCGCGTTAATTCCGGCCACTCCCGGTGTTTACGGCATGTTGCCATTCCCTCACCCGCGGCCGGAACACCGCCGCCGCCCGCTCCACATGCAGCGCGGCCACCGCCCTGGCCCGCTCCGCGTCCCCCCGCGCCACCGCGTCCACGAGCGCCCCGTGCTCCGCCCAGGAGTCCACCGGCCGGGCGGGCGAGCCCACCTCGTACAGCCACGCGATCTTGCGCCGGGTCTGCGTCAGCAGGGCGATCAGCCCCGGGCTGCCGGACGCCTGGGCCAGGGTCTCGTGGAACCAGCCCCCCAGCGCCCGCAGGTCCTCCCCCTGGCCCCGCCTGGCCCGCTCCTGGCCCAGCCGCACCAGCCCCCGCAGCACCTTCAGGTGCGCCTCGGTCCGCCGCCGGGCCGCCCGCGAGGCGGCGAGGGGCTCCAGCAGCACGCGCAGCTCCAGCAGATCGGCCGCCTCCTGCTCGCTCGGCTCGGCCACACACGCCCCCGCGTGCCGCCGCGTGGTGACGAACCCCTCGGACTCCAGCGTGCGCAGCGCCTCCCGCACCGGCACCCGCGAGACCCCGTACCGGCGCGCGAGCACCTCCTCGGTCAGCCGGCCGCCCGGCCCGAAGAAACCGGAGACGATATCGTCGCGAATGGCTGTGCACACCGCGTGCGCCGGAATACGCAAGGCCGGACCTCCGCTGGGTTTCGTTCCGAATCGGGCACACCGCCCCTGCGACTCTATGACAATGCGCGGGGATTTCCGAGAACGGCCGTAAACAAAGGCGGAGAAACGGAGAAGGCCCCGGCTCGGGGAGCCGGGGCCTTCTCGCGCAAAAGTGGGGTCAGATGCCGACACCGTGCTGGCGCAGGTAGGCCAGCGGGTTGATGTCCGTGCCGTACGTGGCACCGGTGCGGGCCTCGAAGTGCAGGTGCGGGCCACTGGAGTTGCCGGTGGAGCCCGACAGGCCGATCTGCTGGCCCGCGGTGACGGTCTCGCCGACGGAGACGTTCAGCGACATCAGGTGCCCGTACTGGGTGTAGCTGCCGTCGTTGTGGCGGATCACGATGTTGTTGCCGTAGGCGCCGCCCCAGCCGGCCTCGACGACGGTGCCCGCGCCGACGGCGTGGACCGAGGTGCCCTCGTCGGCGTGGAAGTCGATGCCCGTGTGGCTGCCGGAGGACCACATGCCGCCGCCCGCGCCGTACTGGGTGCTGACGTACGAGTTGTCGACCGGGGCCACGAAGGTGTTGAGGCGCTTGCGGGCCTCTTCCTGGGCGGCCTTCTCGGCGGCCTCGCGCTCGGCCTTCTCCTTGACCTCGGCGATGCGCTTCGCCTCCTGGGCGCGCGTCTTCGCGTCGGCCTCGGCCTGCGCCTGGGCGGCGACGGCCTCGGCGGCGCTCTGCTGGGTCGCGGCCTGGACCTCGATGTCGTCCTGGAGGCCGTCGGCGACGACGACGGCGTTCAGGGCGCCGGTGTCCTCGAAGGAGGGGCCGCCGTGGGTGTCGGCGGCGAAGGCGGGGGCCGCGAGGGTGGCCGCCACGCCCGTGGTGGCGAGGGCCGCGATGCCGGCGTACCCGGCGGTCTTGCGGCTCAGACGGCTCGAACCACGGTGCTTACCGGAACCGGAGCCGGCTGCACGACTGCCAAACGCCATGGAGGGGGTGATCCTTTCCTTCCTTCTCGCCTACCGGGTTAGCTGACGGGTTCGGAGCAGGAAGGTCTCCTACGGCCCCCCTCTGGCGAGGCGGTCCGATTCACCCCAGGGACTGTGGGTCCCCGGCTCCCCAGGCTCGCGCCTGACGGGGACTCGGCGATCGCTGCCCGGTGCCGCGGGTGCGGCTGGCACAACTGACGGACAGCACGCATGACGCTAGGCGGATCATCAGTCAATCGCCAAACAGACGAGCTAATTTGTTGCGTACGCCACACCGCATACCTGAAACCACACCACCAAACGGACAAAGAGGGACCCGGTGGACGCTCCACCGGGCCCCTCCGAAAACGCTCCGGCCGTTGGTCAGTTGACGGCCATCGGCCGGTCAGTTGCCGACGACGGTGACCTCACCGATGCCGAGGGCCCGCACCGGCTCCTCGATCTGCGCCGCGTCGCCCACGAGGACCGTGACCAGCCGGTCCACCGGGAAGGCGCTCACGACCGCCGAAGTGGCCTCCGCCGTACCGGTTTCGGCCAGCCGCGCGTACAGCCGCGCCTGGTAGTCGTCCGGCAGCTCCTGCTCCACCTGGTCGGCCAGCGTCCCGGCGACCGAGGCGGCCGTCTCGAACTTCAGCGGGGCGACCCCCACCAGGTTCTGCACCGCCACATCGCGCTCGGCGTCCGTCAGGCCCTCGGCGGCGAGGGTGCGCAGCACCTGCCACAGGTCCTCCAGCGCCGGACCGGTGTTCGGGGTGTCCACCGAGCCGCTGATGGCGAGCATCGAGGCGCCCTTGCCGTCCGCCGTGGAGCGCAGCACCTGGCCGAAGGCGCGCACGCCGTAGGTGTAGCCCTTCTCCTCGCGCAGGACCTTGTCCAGACGGGAGGTCAGGGTGCCGCCCAGGCAGTAGGTGCCGAGGACCTGCGGGGCCCAGACGATGTCGTGCCGGTCGGGCCCGATCCGGCCGATCAGCAGCTGCGTCTGGACCGCGCCGGGCCGGTCAACGATGATCACGCGGCCCGTGTCGTCGGCCGTGACGGGCGGCACCGGCCGGGGGGCCGCGGTGTCGCCCGTCCAGGCGCCCAGGGTGTCGGCGAGGACGGCGTCCAGGTCGATGCCGGTCAGGTCGCCGACGACCACCGCCGTGGTGGTGGAGGGGCGTACGTGGGCCTCGTAGAAGGCGCGTACGGCGGCGGCGTCGATCCGGGCGACCGTCTCCTCGGTGCCCTGGCGGGGGCGGGACATGCGCAGCGAGGCCGGGAAGAGCTCCTTGGAGAGCTCCTTGGCGGCGCGGCGCTGGGGGTTGGCCTGCTCGTGCGGGATCTCGTCGAGCCGGTTGCGCACCAGGCGGCCGACCTCGCCCTCGTCGAAGGCGGGGGCGCGCAGCGCCTCGGCGAGCAGCCCGAGCGCCTTGGCCAGGCGGGAGGCGGGAACCTCCAGGGAGACGCGCAGGCCGGGGTGGTCGGCGTGGGCGTCGAGGGTGGCGCCGCAGCGCTCCAGCTCGGCGGCGAACTCCTCGGCGGAGTGCTTGTCGGTGCCCTCCGACAGGGCGCGGGCCATGATGGTGGCCACGCCGTCGAGTCCCTCGGGTTCGGCGTCCAGCGGCGCCTTGAGGTTGACCTCGACCGCGACGACCTGCTGGCCGGGGCGGTGGCAGCGCAGCAGGGTCAGGCCGTTGCCGAGGGTGGAGCGCTCGGGGGCGGGGAAGGCCCACGGCGTGGCCTCACCGGCCTGCGGACGCGGGTGGAAGGTCATCGTGACGGCTGCGGTGTCGCTCACTGCTCCGCCCCCTCGCTCTCGTGGCTCTCGTCGCTCTCGTCGGTGTCCGCGGCGCCGGGCAGCGGCTCGTAGACCAGCACCGCGCGGTTGTCCGGGCGCAGCCGGGCCGCGGCCACGGCCTGCACCTCCTCGGCGGTGACGTCCAGGACGCGCTGGACGGCCGTCAGGGCCAGCTGCGGGTCACCGAACAGCACCGCGAAGCGGCACAGTTCGTCGGCGCGGCCGGCGACGGTGCCCAGCCGGTCCAGCCACTCGCGCTCCAGCTGCGCCTGCGCGCGCTCCATCTCGTCGGCCGTGGGGCCCTCGGCGGCGAACCGGGCGAGCTCCTCGTCGACGGCCGCCTCGATGGCGGGCACCTCGACGCCGCTGGAGGTCTTGACGTCCAGCCAGCCCAGGGAGGGCGCGCCGGCCAGGCGCAGCAGGCCGAAGCCGGCCGCGACGGCGCTCTGGTCGCGGCGGACCAGGCGGTTGTGCAGGCGGGAGGACTCGCCGCCGCCGAGGATCGTCAGCGCCACGTCGGCGGCATCGCACTCACGGGTGCCGTCGTGCGGGAGCCGGTAGGCCGCCATCAGCGCGCGGGCCGGGACCTCCTCGACGATCTCCTCGCGGAGCTGGGCGCCCATGATCTCGGGCAGGCTGCCGTCACGGGGCGGCTGCTTGCCGTCGTGCGCCGGGATGCTGCCGAAGTACTTCTCGATCCAGGCGAGGGTGCGCTCGGGGTCGATGTCGCCCACGACCGACAGGACGGCGTTGTTGGGCGCGTAGTAGGTGCGGAAGAAGTTCCGCGCGTCCTCCAGGGAGGCGGCGTCCAGGTCGGCCATGGAGCCGATCGGGGTGTGGTGGTACGGGTGGCCCTCGGGGTAGGCCAGGGCGGTCAGCCGTTCGAAGGCCGTGCCGTACGGGACGTTGTCGTAGCGCTGGCGGCGCTCGTTCTTGACGACGTCGCGCTGGTTCTCCATGGACTCCTCGTCCAGGGCGGCCAGCAGCGAGCCCATGCGGTCCGCCTCCAGCCACAGGGCGAGCTCCAGCTGGTGGGCCGGCATCGTCTCGAAGTAGTTGGTGCGCTCGAAGCTGGTGGTGCCGTTCAGCGAACCGCCGGCGCCCTGGACGAGCTCGAAGTGCCCGTTGCCCGGTACGCTCGCCGAGCCCTGGAACATCAGGTGCTCGAAGAGGTGAGCCAGACCGGTCCGCCCCTTGACTTCGTGGCGTGAGCCGACGTCGTACCAGAGGCAGACGGCGGCGACCGGGGTGAGGTGGTCTTCGGAGAGCACCACGCGCAGGCCGTTGGCCAGCCGGTGCTCCGTCGCTGTCAGGCCGCCGGAGCCGGCCTGAGCTGTGGCCGTGTGACCCATGGGCATGTGGTCCCTTCGATCGCGATGCAGAGATTTCTTATCGACCTGCCACTGTATGCAAGCGCGCAGGTGCGCGGAGAAGTTCCCGTCCCCGGCCCCGTCCGGCCGGGGACCCGGCTACCGCCGGGAGGGGCCCCCATCCAGGGGGTCGCCCAGGGTCGGGGTCGGCGTTGTCGGTGGCTGGGGCCACAATGGTCCGCGTCGACCCCGTCGCACACCCCGCACGTACACCCCCCGATATCTTGGTTAGGAGCGCCGCAGCGATGGCCCGCCGCAGCACGAAGACCCCGCCGCCGGAGGATTTCGAGGAGCGGATCCTCGACATCGACGTCGTCGACGAAATGCAGGGCTCCTTCCTCGAGTACGCGTACTCGGTGATCTACTCCCGGGCCCTGCCGGACGCCCGGGACGGCATGAAGCCGGTGCACCGGCGCATCGTCTACCAGATGAGCGAGATGGGCCTGCGCCCCGACCGCGGCTACGTGAAGTGCGCCCGTGTCGTCGGCGAGGTCATGGGCAAGCTCCACCCGCACGGCGACCAGTCGATCTACGACGCCCTGGTGCGCATGGCCCAGCCCTTCTCCATGCGGCTGCCGCTGGTCGACGGGCACGGCAACTTCGGTTCCCTCGGCAACGACGACCCGCCGGCCGCCATGCGGTACACCGAGTGCCGGATGGCCGACGCGACGTCGCTGATGACGGAGTCGATCGACGAGGACACCGTCGACTTCACCGCCAACTACGACGGCCAGGAGCGCGAGCCCGTCACCCTGCCCGCCGCCTATCCGAACCTGCTGGTCAACGGCTCCTCCGGGATCGCGGTCGGCATGGCGACGAACATGGCCCCGCACAACCTGGGCGAGGTCATCGCGGCCGCCCGCCATCTGATCCGGTACCCGGACGCGGACCTGGAAGCGCTGATGCGCTTCGTGCCCGGCCCCGACCTGCCCACCGGCGGCCGGATCGTGGGCCTGTCCGGGATCAAGGACGCCTACGAGACCGGCCGCGGCACCTTCAAGATCCGCGCCACGGTGTCCGTCGAGGACGTGACGCCCCGCCGCAAGGGCCTGGTCGTCACCGAACTGCCCTTCGCGGTCGGCCCCGAGAAGGTCATCGCGAAGATCAAGGACCTGGTCGGCTCCAAGAAGCTCCAGGGCATCGCCGACGTCAAGGACCTCACCGACCGCGCGCACGGCCTGCGCCTGGTCATCGAGATCAAGAACGGCTTCCACCCCGAGGCCGTACTGGAGCAGCTGTACAAGCTGACGCCGATGGAGGAGTCCTTCGGCATCAACAACGTGGCGCTGGTCGACGGCCAGCCGCTGACGATGGGCCTCAAGGAGCTGCTGGAGGTCTACCTCGACCACCGGTTCGAGGTCGTGCGCCGGCGCAGCGAGTTCCGCCGCGGCAAGCGCCGCGACCGGCTGCACCTGGTCGAGGGCCTGCTGGTGGCCCTGCTCGACATCGACGAGGTCATCCGCCTCATCCGCGACAGCGACAACTCCGCGCAGGCCAAGGAGCGCCTGATGGAGCGCTTCTCGCTGAGCGAGATCCAGACCCAGTACATCCTGGACACCCCGCTGCGCCGGCTCACCCGCTTCGACCGGATCGAGCTGGAGTCGGAGCGCGACCGGCTGACCGCGGAGATCGAGGAACTGACCCGGATCCTCGATTCGGACGCGGAGCTGCGCAAGCTGGTCTCCTCGGAACTGGCGTCGGTCGCCAAGAAGTTCGCCACCCCGCGCCGGACCGTGCTGCTGGAGTCGGCCGGTACGCAGGTGGCCGCCGTCCCGCTGGAGGTCGCGGACGACCCCTGCCGGGTGCTGCTGTCGTCCACGGGCCTGCTGGCCCGTACGGCGAACGCCGACCTGCTGCCGGTGGACGAGGGCGCGGCCCGCGCCAAGCACGACCTGGTCGTCTCCCAGGTGGCGGCGACGGCCCGGGCCGATGTGGGCGTGGTGACCTCCTTGGGACGGCTGCTGCGGCTCTCGGTGATCGACCTGCCCCAGCTGCCGGACACGCACGCCGCGCCGAACCTGGCGGGCGGGGCGCCGATCGCGGAGTTCCTCTCCGGGCTGCTGGCCGACGAGACGGTCATCTGCCTGACCTCGCTGGACGAGTCCTCGCAGGGCCTGGCCCTGGGCACCGAGCAGGGTGTGGTCAAGCGGGTCGTGCCGGACTACCCGGCGAACAAGGACGAGCTGGAGGTCATCACCCTCAAGGAGGGGGACCGGATCGTCGGCGCGGTCGAGCTGCGCACCGGCGAGGAGGATCTGGTCTTCATCACCGATGACGCCCAGCTGCTGCGCTACCCGGCCGCACAGGTGCGCCCCCAGGGCCGCCCGGCGGGCGGTATGGCGGGCATCAAGCTCGCCGGGAACGCCAAGGTGATCCACTTCTCGGCGGTGGACCCGGCCCGTGACGCCGTGGTGTTCACCGTGGCGGGCTCGCAGGGGACGCTCGACGGCTCGCCCGCCTCGGGCAAGCTGACCCCGTTCGACCAGTACCCGCGCAAGGGGCGGGCCACGGGCGGCGTGCGCTGCCAGCGGTTCCTGAAGGGTGAGGACACGCTGGTTTTGGCCTGGGCGGGCAACGCCCCGGCCCGCGCGGCCACCGCCGGCGGCACCCCGGCGGCCCTCCCGGCCCCGGACCCGCGCCGCGACGGCTCGGGCACCGCGCTCCCGTCGGGGGTCGCGGTTCTGGCGGGGGCGGCACTGTAGGACCGTACGGCGGCATTCGGGTGGTGCGACCGGGGGGACGTACCACCCGAATGCCGACTAGTGTTTTCCTTCCGGGAGTCGGTGGGGGGAGACACAGCTGATGACTCGTCAGGCGGGCGGGGTGATCGGGGACTGGGCCGAGTCCCAGCGCCGGCAGCAGCAGACGCAGGTGATCCAACAGCGTGAGGCCGAGCGCCGGCAGCGCGCCTACGAGCGCGACGCGAACCGCAGCCACCGGCAGTACCGCGAGGCCGAGGCGGCCCGCCGCACCGCTGAGATCGAGGCCGAGGTGGAGACGCTCAAGGGGCTGCTCGTCGCGGGATGCGCGGCTCCCCCGTTCCGGGTGGCCTCCCTGGTGCGGCCCGAGTGGTTGCAGCCCTTCGACCCCGGAGCACTGGGGCAGCCGGTGCCGATGCCCCGCATCGAGGAGTTCCGGCAGCAGGTCGGCAGCTGGCCGGCGGGCTCGCAGCAGCGGGCGCAGGCGGAGCGGGAGGCGCACGACCGGTACACCGCCGCCTGGCAGGCGGCGAACGCCGCGGAGGCGCAGCGCCGGCAGCAGCTGGCGTCGTACCGCGAGCAGTACGACCGGTGGGCGGCGGAACAACTCGCCGGGGTGCGCGCCCACAACAGCGGCCTCGCCGCTCTGGCCGAGGCCCTGCGCGCGGGTCGCGCCGACGCGGTGGTGGAGTACTTCTCTGCCGCGCTGTACGCCTGCGCCGCCTGGCCCGAGGCGCTGCCGCGCCAGGTGACGGCCGCCTACGACCCGGCCGCGCGCCAGCTGGTGCTGGACTGGGAGCTGCCGGGGTTCGCGGTGGTGCCGGAGGCCAGGGCGGTCCAGTACCTGCCGAGCATGGACCAGGACAGGATCAGGCCCCGGCCCGTGACCGAACGCCGCGGCCTGTACCGGGAGCTGCTGGCGCAGTGCATGTTGCTGGTGGTGCGGGAGCTGTACGCGGCCGACGAGTTCGGGGTGCTGGATTCGGTCGTCGTCAACGGGTTCGTGGACTGCCACGATCCGGCGACCGGGCAGGAGGCGAGGTTCGTGCTGTCCACCCTTCCGGCCGGGCGCGGCGCCTTCGCCGGGCTCCGGCTGGAGCAGGTCAGCCCGGTGGACTGCCTGGTGTCGGGGCTGGGCGGGCAGCTGTCGGCGCGCCCCGACCAGCTGACGGAGGTGCGTCCGGGGCGACGGCCCGACGAGGTCGGCGGAGGCGTCGTCAGCCACGGCGGGCACGCCGGAGGTGACGAGGACGAGCCGGACCTCTTCACCATGGACCCGATCGCCTTCGAGAACCTGGTCGCCGAACTGTTCCGGGCCATGGGCATGGAGGCGGTGACCACGCAGCGCTCCGGCGACGGCGGGGTGGACGTCGAGGCGCTGGACCCGGCCCCGATCCGGGGCGGGCGGATCGTGGTGCAGGTCAAGCGCTACCGCAACACCGTGCCGCCGACGGCGGTACGGGACCTGTACGGCACGGTCCAGGACAAGGGGGCGAACAAGGGGGTGCTCGTCACCACCGCGTCCTTCGGGCCCGGGTCGTACACCTTTGCCAACGGCAAGCCGCTGGAGTTGGTTCCCGGGGCGGATCTGGTGGAGCTGCTGCACCAGTACGGGCTGCGCGGACGGCTGGGCCCGGCCGCCTCCGCCGGCCGCCCGGCCTCCGGGCCGCCCGTGACGGCCTCCCCGGCGCCGACCCTGGTCGACACACCGCTGGCCCCGCCCGCCGAGCACAACGTCCTCGGTATGCACTGGTCGGGGACGGTGGCGCTGGACGTGTGCGCGCTGGTCTGCACGGGCGGCCGGGTGCTGAGCGAGGAGCACTTCGTGTTCTACAACAACCCCTGTACCCCGGACGGCTCGGTCCGCTCCCGCCCGCACTCCGCCCCGGACCGGGCCGCGCTGGAGGTGGCCTTCGACGCGCTGCCGGCGCAGGCCGACCGGCTGGTGCTGGTGGCCGCGGTGGACCCCGAGGCCGATCCGGACGCGGACCTGGCGGGCTTCACCGACGCCCATATCCGGCTGCTGGACCCGGCGGGCGGGGAGCTGGGCCGCCTGGAGGTCTCCGACGGCCGCGCCGGTGAGACGGCCCTGGTGCTGGGCTCGTTCCGGCGCCGGGCCAACGGGGACTGGGACTTCGTGATCGGCGGCAAGGGCTACCGCGAGGGCCTGGGGGCCCTGCTGGCCGACTTCGGGGTCGAGGTCGCCTAGGCCGGTCCGTCGGTGGTGTCCCCGGCGGGGTCCTCCTCCGCCGGGCGGGGGGCGTAGCGCAGCACTCCCCACATGCTCTCGGGGCGGGCCCGGCCGGGGTCCGGCTCCCGGCAGGCTTCCAGTGCGGCCAGCAGGGCGGGGCCGTCGATGCCCCGGCCGATGAGGACCAGCTGGGTGCGGCGCGGCTCGCCCCGCCCCCAGGGTCCGGGATCGAACCGCAGGAAGCGGCCGACCGCGTGGACCTCGTAGCGCTCCTGGTGGCCGGGGACCCCGAACCAGACGAAGCCCTTGATGCGGTAGAGGCCGGCGGGGCGGCCGTCGAGGAAGTCGATGAACCGGCGCGGGGAGAGGGCCTGGTCGGTGGTGAAGGAGACGCTGTCGTAGGCGGTGTGCGCGTGCCCGCCGTGGTCGCCGTCCTCGTGCCCGTGGTCCCCGGCCTCCGCGAGCAGGTCCTCGAAGGAGAGCTGGCCCCGGGTCTCGGTCCAGGGGCGGCGGTCGAAGAGCAGCTCCGGGTCGATCCGTCCGTGGTCGGCGCCGACGAGCGGGGTGCCGGGGGCGGCGAGCGCGGCGACCTCCGCCTCGATCCGGGCCCGTTCGGCGGCGTCCACCCGGTCGGTCTTGTTGAGCACCACCAGGTCGGCGACGGCCAGGTGGCGGTCGGTCTCCGGGTGCGCGGCCCGGGTCGCGTCGAACTCGGCGGCGTCGACGACCTGTACGAGGCCGCCATAGCGGACGGCCGGGTTCTCGTTGGCCACGAGCATCCGCACCATCTCCTGGGGCTCGGCGAGCCCGCTGGCCTCGATGACGATGACGTCGATGCGGTGCGCGGGCGCGGCCAGCTTCTCCAGGTACGCGTCCAGCTCGCTGCCGTCGACCGCGCAGCACAGGCAGCCGCCGCCGAGCGAGACCATCGAGTCGCCGACCTGGCCGGCCACCGACATCGCGTCGATCTCGATCGAGCCGAAGTCGTTGACCACGACCCCGATGCGGGTGCCGCCGCGGTGGGCCAGGAGGTGGTTGAGGAGCGTCGTCTTGCCGGAGCCGAGGAATCCGGAGAGGACGACGACGGGGATGGGCTGGACGCTGTTCACCCGGACGATCGTAGTCAGCCCAGCGGCGGTACGGGCTGGGGCGGGGTGGGGCCGGTGTAGCGGGCGGCCGGACGGATGATCTTGGAGTCGGCGGCCTGTTCCAGGACGTTCGCGCTCCAGCCGACCACGCGGGCCGCGCAGAAGGTGGGGGTGAACATCTCGCGCGGCAGCCCGCACAGCTCCATGACCACGCCCGCGTAGAACTCCACGTTGGTGTGCAGTTCCCGGCCCGGCTTGAGCTCGGCGAGGATCTCCTCCACCTGCCGCTCGACCTCCACGGCGAATTCCACGAGCGGCCCGCCGAACTCCCGGGCGATGTCCCGCAGCATCCGCGAACGCGGGTCCTCGGTGCGGTAGACAGGGTGCCCGAAGCCCATGATCCGGTCGCCCGCGAGGACCCGCTCGCGGATCCAGGGGCCGATGCGGTCGGCGGTGCCGATGGCGTCGAGGGTGTCCAGGGCCCGGCTGGGCGCGCCGCCGTGCAGCGGGCCGGAGAGGGCGCCGACGGCCCCGGTGAGGCAGGCCGCGACGTCGGCGCCGGTGGAGGCGATGACGCGGGCGGTGAAGGTGGAGGCGTTGAAGCCGTGGTCGACGGTGGAGATCAGGTACCGCTCGACGGCGCGGGCCTTGACGGGGTCGGGCTCCTCGCCGGTCAGCATCCACAGGTAGTTGGCGGCGTACGGGAGGTCGTCGCGCGGGGCGACCGGCTCCAGGCCCGCTCCGAGCCGGTGCAGGGCGGTGAGCAGGGTCGGTACGGCGGCGCAGGCGGCGAGCGCGTCGGCGGCCCGGCGGCCGGGGTCGAGGTCGTAGACGGGGCGGAATCCGGCGGAGGCGCCGAGGAGGGAGAGCGCGGTGCGCAGGCCGGCGAGGGGGCCGGAGAGGGCGGTGGCCCGGGCGAGGGCGGGCAGGGCGTCCCGTACCTCGGCGGGGAGGTGGCGCAGCGGGGCGATCTCGGCGGCGAAGGCGTCCCGCTCGGCGGGTCCGGCCGGGAGGGTGCCGCGGAACATCAGGTGCCAGACGTCCTCGAAGGTGCGGGAGGCGGCCAGTTCCACGGCCGAGTACTGGCGGTAGTGGTAGAAGCCTTCGCGGCCACGGACGTCACCGAGCTGGGTCTCGGTGACAACGACTCCCGCGAGACCGCGGGGCACTTCGACGGTGGTGTTCATGGATCGACCATCCATCTTGACTAGATCGATGTCAATATTGATTGAATCAATCTATGTAGGCTGGGACTCATGAGCGACGACCGCCCGTCCGATGCCCCCTCCCGACGGATCAGTACGCAGGAGGCCGCCCGGCTCCTCGGGGTGAAGCCGGCGACCGTGTACGCCTACGTCAGCCGCGGCCAGCTCGGCAGCCGCCGCGACCCGGTCGGCCGGGGCAGCACCTTCGACGCCGCCGAGGTGGAGGCGCTGGCCCGACGCAGCCGGCGCGAGGCGGCGGGCCCGGCCGCCGGGGAGCTGTCCGTGAGCACGGCGCTCACCCTCATCGAGAGCGGGCCGGACCGGTACTGGTTCCGCGGGGTGGACGCGGTGGAACTCGCCTCCCGGTACGCCTTCGAGGAGGTCGCCGAGTGGCTCTGGACGGGCACCCTGGTGCGGGGGGCCCGGTTCACCGCTCCCCCGGAGCCGCTCGCCGCCGCCCGGCGGGCGGTGGCCGCCATGCCCGAGCACGGCGGCCCGCTGGACCTGCTCCGGGTCGCGGTCGCCGCCGCCGCGGTCGCGGACCCGCTGCGCTTCGACCTGTCGGAGGAGGCCGTACTGGGCTCCGCGCGCTGCCTGATCCCGACGCTGGTCGGGGCCCTGCCCGAGGTGGCCCCGGCGCAGCCGGGCGACGGGCGGCTGGCCTGGGGGCTGTGGTCCCGGCTGACCGCGCAGGATCCCGATCCGGTGGCCCTGGACGTGCTGGACCTCGCCCTGGCCCTCCTGGTCGACCACGACCTGGCCGCCTCCACCCTGGCCGTACGGGTCGCCGCCTCCGCGCGGGCCCACCCGTACGCGGTGGTCTCGGCCGGGCTGGGCACACTGGAGGGCCCCCTGCACGGGGCGGCGGGCCGGCTCGCGCACCGGATGCTGGCGGAGGTGCTGGAACGGGGCGGCGCCGCACCGGTGGTGGCGGAACACCTGCGCGCGGGCCGCCGGGTGCCGGGGTTCGGCCACCGCCTCTACCACGGCGAGGACCCCCGCGCGCGGGTGCTGTACGAGCGGCTGGAGGAACTGCCCCGGGCGGCCGCCGCCCTGGGCGCGGCCCGGGAGGTGGCGGCGGTGATGGCCCGGCACGGGCTGCACCCGAACGTGGACCTGGCGCTGGCGGTGCTGACGCTGTCCTGCGGGATGACCGCCGAGGCCGGGGAGACGGTGTTCGCGGTGGCCCGGACGGCGGGCTGGATCGCGCACGCGCTGGAGGAGTACCAGGAGCGGCCGCTGCGGATGCGCCCGAGCGGCCACTACACGGGCCCCCGCCCGCCCCGCCCGACCCCCTGATCCCCGCGCCCCGGCGGCCCGGGGCCGCCGGAGCGCGGGGACCGGTCAGCCGCCGGACACCGCACGCAGCGGGCCGAGCGCCGCGGCCCGGCGGGCCGGGACCACGGCCGCCGCCGCGCCCGCCGCGAGCGAGAGGACGACGACCAGGGCGAGGGTTCCCCAGGGGAGGCTGAACGCGTACTGCGGGATGGCCCCGTTGGCGAGGCCGCTGACCTTCCACGCCCCGAACAGGCCGGCGGCCAGGCCCAGCAGAGTGCCGTACGCCGCGACGACGAGGGCTTCGGTCCCGATCATCCGCCGGACGCCGGTGCGGTCCATGCCGATCGCTCGCAGGACGCCGATCTCCCGGGTGCGTTCGGCGACGGACATGGCGAGGGTGTTCACCATGCCCAGCGCGGAGACGGCCACGCCGATGGCGAGCAGTCCGAAGACCATGGTCATCAGGTCGGCCGCCGTACCGCCCTGTTCCCGCACGAGCTGAGCGCGGCTCTGCACCTTCAGCAGGGGGTTGTCGTCGAGGGCGCCGCGCAGCCGCTTCTGCACGTCCGCCGGGGCCGCGCCGCCGGTGCGGACGAGCACCCGCTGGACGGAGTCCCGCAGGAAGCCGTGCTCCTGGACCTCGCCCCGGTAGGCGAGGACGTCCCGGGCGGTGGGGTTGTCCTCGTAGACGCCGACGACGGTGAAGGACCTGTCCCGTTCGCCCTGCCCGGGGCCGATGCTCCCCTCGATCCGTCCCCCGGTGGTGAGCCGGTGCTCGCGGGCGAAGCTGCTGGAGACGGCGATCCGGCCCGGCCCGATGGCATCGGCCCCGCCGCTGGCGAACCGCAGCTTCATGACGGCGCCCACGGTGCCGGGGTCGACTCCGGAGACCTGCCGGGCGAAGGACCCGGCCGCGAAGGTGGAGTCCGCGACGGCCGAGGCCGCCGTGACTCCGGGCACCTCGGCCACCCGTCGCACGGCGGCCGGGTCGATGGCGGTGGTGCTGCCTCCCGTGCTGATGACGTAGTCGGCGCTCAGACCCGCCGCGGCCTGCGCGTCCAGGGCACGGGCCGAGGACTCCTCGATGACGGCCAGTCCGCAGACCAGCCCGGTGCTGATCATCAGGGCGACGGCGGTGGCCGCCGTGCGCCGGGGATCGCGCAGCGCGTTGTCCCTGGCCAGGCCGCCGGCCACCCCGGGCCGGCCGGCGAGGCGGCCCAGAAGGCGGATCACCGGGGCCGCCAGCAGCGGGGCCAGCAGGACCAGCCCGGTGACGAGGATCCCGCAGCCGGACATCGCGGTCCGCAGGTGCGCGTCGGAGGCGTCGCGGGCATCGTCCAGTGACAGGAGCAGTCCGCCTCCGACGAGGACTCCGACGGCGCCGGCCGCGCCCCGGACCCGCGACAACGTCGCCGAGGGAGGCTGCTCGGCGGTGCGCATCGCCTCGACGGGCGCGATCCGGGCCGCCCGGCGGGAGGGCAGCCACGCCGCGAGGACGGTGACGCCGACACCGACGGCCAGGGAGGCGAGCACCGCGGCGGGACCGACCACCAGCGGCCCCGTCGGCAGCGGGTCGTCCGCGCTTGCGAGCACGCCGGGCAGGACGCTCGCCACCACGAGCCCGAGCCCGAAGCCGAGCACCGAGGCCACGGACCCGACGAGGGCGGCCTCGGCGAGTAGGGAGCCCACCACCTGGCGGCGGGTGGCGCCGATGGCGCGCAGCAGCGCGATCTCCCGGGAGCGCCGGGTGACGAGCATGGTGAAGGTGTTGACGATCAGGAACGAGCCGATGCACAGCGAGACCACGGCGAAGACCAGCGGCAGCCGGGAGTAGCCGCTGGTCTTGGCGTCGATGAAGACCGCTTGCTGCTGGGCGAGCGCGGCCGCGGTGGTCGCCTCGGCCCGGTCGGCCGGCAGCAGCGCGCCGACACGGCGGGCGAGGTCGGCCGGGTCGGTGCCGGGCGCGGCGGACAGGTCGATGCCGGTGTAACGGCCCGGGGCGGCGAACAGTTCCTGCGCGGTGGCCTTGTCGAAGACGGCGAGGGTGCCGCCGGCGGTGACCCGGGTGTCGGTGGTCGAGACCAGCCCGACCAGCCGCAGCCGCAGGACGGGGCCGTCGGTGGCCAGGCGGACGACGTCACCGAGGGAGTATCCGCCCGCGTCGGCGGTGCCCCCGTCGAGGGCCACCTCGCCCGAGGTGCGCGGGGCGCGCCCGGCGGTGAGGGGGTAGCGGGCGTCCTTGCCGTCGGGGCCGGGGACGTAGGCGGCGGCCTGGTGGCCCATCGGGCGGCCGGCCCGCAGCGGGGCGCCGTCCTTGGCGGCGAGGGTGGCCGATCCGTCGGCGGAGGGGCGGGCCGCGCTGACGCCGGGCACGGCGGCGAGCCGGGCCACGAGCGCGTCGTCGAGGACGGAGCCGCGTTCGGCGGCGGGGGCGCCGACGGGGAACTTCGGGTCCACCGTGACCGCGACACCGGAGCGGTCGCGTGCCAGGGAGGCACGGTAGGCGGCGGCGGTGGTGTCGGCGAACACCAGGGAGCCGGAGATGAACGCGACCCCGAGGCAGACCGCGAGGACGGTCATGGTCAGACGGGCCTTGTGCGCGAGGACGTTGCGCAGGGCTGTTCGCAGCATGGCGGGCTTTCAGGAGGCGGGGGGCGGCGGACAGAAGCACGCGCGGACGGCGCGAAGGAGCGAGCGGCCGGCGGACTGTCTCGGGGGCGGAGGAGGAGGCGGCGGACGGTCGCGGGCGCGCAGGGCGCGAGGCCCGGAGGGGCGCGAAGGCGAGGGGCCGGCGCCACGGGAGCGGGCGCCCGGCGGCGGGCGCGGCGCGGCCGGTCAGGAGGTGCGGCCCTGGGCCTCGAACGCGAGCATCCGGTCGAGCACGGCGCCGGAGTCCGGGGCGTGCAGTTCGTCCACCAGGCGCCCGTCGGCGAGGAACACGACCCGGTCGGCGTGGGCCGCGGCCACCGGGTCGTGGGTGACCATCACCACGGTCTGGCCGAGTTCGCGCACCGAGTCGCGCAGGAAGCCGAGGATCTCCGCGCCGGAGCGGGAGTCGAGGTTGCCGGTGGGCTCGTCGGCGAAGACGATCTCGGGCCGGGAGGCCAGGGCCCGGGCGACGGCCACGCGCTGCTGCTGGCCGCCGGAGAGTTCGGCGGGACGGTGCGCGAGCCTGCCCGCGAGCCCCACGGTAGCGACGACGGTGTCCAGCCAGGCGGTCTCGGGCCGGCGGCCGGCCAGCCGCAGCGGCAGGGTGATGTTCTCCAGCGCGGTGAGGGTGGGCATCAGGTTGAAGCCCTGGAAGACGAAACCGACCTTCTCCCGGCGCAGCCGCGTCAGCTGGCGGTCGTTCAGGGAGGACAGCTCGACCCCGCCGATCCGCGCCGACCCCGAGGTGACGCAGTCCAGGCCGGCCATGCAGTGCATGAGCGTGGACTTGCCGGAACCCGAGGGACCCATCACAGCGGTGAACCGGCCCCGGACGAAGTCCACGGTCACCGCGTCCAGCGCGGTGACCCGGGTCTCGCCCTTGCCGTACGTCTTGGTCAGGCCGGAGGCGCGGGCGGCCGGCTCCGGACGGGCGGCACCCGCGGGCGGGGCAGGGGAGGGCGAAGGGGGGAAGGTGTGTGACATGCATCCATCGTCACGGCCCTGACCTGCGAGGACATCGGCCTGCAGGCGGGAGTCGGGCTCTGCCGGAAGACCCGGTCCGGTCGGCCGCCCTCTGCCGAAGGGCAGAGACCGGGCCGGCGGATCCCCGCCCTACGGGAGACACCGGGGACACCGAGGGCACGGGAGATGCGGGGGCGCGCAGAGGCCGCGGGCGGCCGAGGGGCCGGGGGGACCGGGGCTCAGGGGGCCAGACCGGCCCGGTGTGCGAGCAGGGCCGCCTGGACCCGGCTCGTGGAGCCGGTCTTGTCGAGGATGGCACCCACATGGGTCTTCACCGTGCCGGTCCCGATGCCGAGCCGGGCGCCGATGTCCTGGTTCGACAGGCCCTCGCCGAGCATCGCCAGCACCTCCCGCTCCCGGCCGGTCAGCCGGGCGATCCGGTCGTCCGCCGCCGCTGCCCCGGCGCCGCGCGGCTCACCGGCCGCCAGCATCCGGGAGATCACGGCCCCGGTCACCCCCGGGGAGAGCACCGCGTCCCCGGCGGAGGCCGACCGGACCGCGCTGATCAGCTCCTGCGGCCCCTCGTCCTTCAGCAGGAAACCGGCAGCTCCCTCCCGCAGCGCCCGCACCACGTTGTCGTCGTCGCCGAAGGTGCTCAGCATCACCACGCGGGGCGCCGGGTCGAGGGCCAGCAGCGGGGCGATCGCCGCCAGCCCGTCGCAGACCGGCATCCGGATGTCCAGCAGCACGACGTCCGGGTGGTGCGCGGCGGCCAGTTCGACGGCCTGACGGCCGTCGGGCGCCTCGGCGACGACCTCGATCCCCTCGGCGTGCCGGAGGATCAGGCGTACTCCGGCACGGATCATCGCCTCGTCGTCGGCGAGCAGGACGCGGATGGGGCGGGCGGGCTCGGTCACGGGATCTCCCAGGGTGTGGCGTCCCGGACCGACGGGACGGTGAAACGGTCGACGGCGATGAGGCGCTGCCCGGCGTCGAAGCAGTAGCGGGCGATGGTCAGGGAGCCGGGGCGGGACTGGGTGGCCCCGTTGAACGGGTACACGCAGCCGGCCGTCCCCGGCGGGCGCGCGGGCTCCCGGCCGGCGGCCGCCGCCCGGACCGCCGCGTTGTCGGTGACTCCGGCGCCCATCACCTCGTCGTAACTCATGCCGACCCGGGGCAGCGGGCGCGGTCCGGCGTCCCGGTGCGGGGCGGTGGCGTAGACGAAGAGGGTACCGAGGGCCATCAGCGTGCTCAGCGCGACCATTCCGAGGGCGAGCGTCAGCACGTGCGCGGTGCAGCGTCCGGGCGGAGCGGATACGACGGGAGCCCCGCCGCCGGTACCGGGGGGCGGGGGCTCCCGCCGGACGGCGGGCGCGTCGGCGGGTTCGGCGGGCAGGGCCGCCTCGACCGCGAAGCCGCCGGAGGCGAGCGGGGCGGCGGTGAAGGAACCGCCCAGAAGCTCGACCCGCTCGCGCAGGCCGGTGAGCCCCCTGCCGGAACCCAGGCCCCCGGCGGGGGCGCGGGGGCCCGGCGGGGCGCCGTTGCGGACGGTGACCCGAACCGTCTCCTCACCGTGGGCCACGCTCACGGCGACGTGTGCCGCACCGGCGTACCGGTGCACATTGGTCAGGGACTCCCGCACCAGCCGGTGCACCGCCCTGCGCACCCCCGCCGGGCGGCCGGTGAGGTCCGGCCCCGTCCAGTCGAGGCGGACGGCGATCCCGCCGCTGCGGGACTCCGCCACCAGGGCCTCGATGTCGGCGCGGGTGCCGGTGGCGTCGGTGAGGGCCTCCGGGCCGGTGTCCCGGCCCAGCGGGCCGAGCACCCCGAGGGCCTGACGCAGCTCGCGCAGGGCGTCCCGGGTGGTCCGGCGGACCAGGACGGCCTCCTCGCGCAGCTCGGGGTCGGCCCGCTGCAGAGCCAGCTCCAGTCCCCCGGCGTGCAGGGAGATGAGGCTGAGCCGGTGTCCCACCAGGTCGTGCATCTCGGCGGCGATCCGGGAGCGCTCATGGATGCGGGCCTCGCTGTCGGCGAGCCGCCGGGCCCGCTCCGCCGCGTCCCCGCGCTCGCGCAGCGCCCGCACCAGCCGCCGCTGCTGCCCGTACGAGGTGCCGACCAGGCCGGGGACCAGCACGGCGGTCGGCGTCAGGACCAGCCCGAGCGCCGGCCCGTACGGCAGCGGCCCGGGACCGAGCCAGGGGGCGGCCAGCGTCGCGCACACCACCAGCAGGGTGGCCGCCGCCGCCAGCAGCCCGGCCCTCCGCCGTGCCCGGACCGTCCGCCGGGAGACCGTGTACGCGGTCGCCGCGGTGACCGGGCCTACGCAGCCGGCCAGACCGGTCAGCGCCGCGAGAACGAGGAGGACGGCCGACGGGAAGCGGCGGCGCAGCGGAAAGAGGGTCACGCCGACGGCCAGGGCGGGCAGCTGGAGCAACGGGTGCGGAAGCACCCCGGCGTAGCCGACCACCGCCCACACGCCCAGCCCGGCGAGCAGGACCCAGGCCGTCTCCGCCGCCGCGCGCACGGGGCCGCGGACTGGGGGACGAGGACGCGACACGGGAAAGCTCACCACGCTGACCAGTATCGATACCCCAGCCCGCGGCGGCATGCGCCTCACGGCCGATCCGCCCCTCTGCCGAAAGACAGAGACCGCCCTCCGCACTCCCCCGCCCTGCCACCCCACCGCACCGACGGCGCGCGTCGGCCCATGCCCCGCCCTGACGCCCCCGGAACGCCCCTACCCGCCGGGCCTCGGGCCATGATCCGGCCTGTTCACTCTCCGCGACCGCCCGGGCAGAACTGGGCGACAGGCGTTCCGCTTCCGTGCATGCCGACCTACGGTTACTCGTCATGCACCCCCTCCCCCTGCGGGCGCGGCGCCTCGGACTGCCCCGGCGCGCCGTCTCGCAGATCCTGTTCACCCAGCTGGCCATCGCAGCCGGGGTCCTCGTCCTGGCCACGGGGCTCTTCCTGGCGCCCTTGGGCCACCAGCTGGACGACCAGGCGATGCGGCGTGCGCTGGCCATCGCCCAGAGCACGGCCGCCGACCCCTCCCTGGCCACCGACCTGCTCGGCTCGGCCCCCACGGCCGACAGCCCCGTACAGGCGGCCGCCGAACGGATCCGCCGCGCGACCGGTGCCGAGTACGTCGTCGTCCTCGACCTGAAGGGGTTCCGCCGCTCCCACCCCAGCCCCGACCGCATCGGGCTGCCCGTCTCCACCGACCCGGGCGACGCCCTCGCCGGCCACGAGGTGATGGAGATCGACGAGGGCACCCTCGGCCGCTCCGCCCGCGGAAAGGTGCCGCTCCTCGCGGCCGACGGGGAGATCGTCGGAGCCGTCTCCGTCGGCATCGCCTACGACAGCGTGCACGACCGACTGCTCGGCGCCATCCCGGGCCTCCTGGCCTACGCCGGCGGCGCCCTCGCCGCCGGAGCGCTCGCCGCCTACCTCCTCTCCCGCCGGATCCAACGGCAGACCCGGGACCTGGCCTTCTCCGACATCGCCGGCCTCCTCGCCGAACGCGAGGCGATGCTGCACTCCATCCGCGAGGGCGTGATCGCCCTCGACCGCGACGACCGGGTACGCCTCGTCAACGACGAGGCGGCCCGGCTCCTGGGCCTCGACCAGGACCGCGCGGACACCCTGGCCGGCCGCCCCCTGGACGAGATCCTGGGCGCCGGCCGTACCAGCGACGTCCTGGCCGGCCGCGTCACCGGCCGCGACCTGCTGACCGTCCAGGGCCCGCGCGTCCTGGTCGCCAACCGCATGCCCACCGCCGACGGCGGCGCCGTCGCCACCCTGCGCGACCGCACCGAACTGGAGCACCTGAGCCGCGAACTCGACTCCACCAAGGGCCTGATCGACGCCCTGCGCGCCCAGGACCACGAGCACGCCAACCGCCTCCACACCCTGCTCGGCCTCCTCGAGCTGGGCCTGCACGAGGAAGCCGTCGCCTTCGTGACGGAGGTCGTGGGCGTGCACCGCACCACAGCCGAGCAGGTCACCGAGAAGGTCCACGACCCCCTGCTGGCGGCGCTGCTGGTGGGCAAGGCGACCGTCGCGGCGGAGCGCGGCGTCCCGCTGCGCCTGGCCCCCGACTCCCTCCTCCCCGACCGCCTGGTGGACCCGGGCGGCCTCGTCACGATCCTCGGCAACCTCGTCGACAACGCCCTGGACGCGGCGGCCGGCTCGGCCGCGCCCCTGGTCGAGGTCGACATCCGTACGGAAGGACGCACCGCCGTCCTGCGGGTGCGCGACAGCGGCCCCGGGATCCCCGCCGGGCGCCGCGAGGAGATCTTCACGGAGGGCTGGTCGACCAAGCAGCCCTCGGCCCACCGCGAGCGCGGGCTGGGCCTGGCCCTCGTACGCCGCCTCGCGGAGCGGCAGGGCGGCAGCGCCCGGGCCGGTGAAGCAGAGGACGGAGGGGCGGAGTTCTCCGTCGTACTTCCGGAGGCCCTGCGGTGAAGGAGGCCCCGATCCACGTATTGGTCGTCGACGACGACATGCGTGTTGCCCGTATCAACGCGGCGTACGTGGCGAAGGTTCCCGGGTTCGAGGTGTCGGGCCGGGCCCATTCGGCTGCCGAGGCCCTGGAGTTCCTCACCGGATACCCGGTGGACCTGGTCCTGCTCGACCACTACCTCCCCGACGGGACCGGCCTCGACCTGGTGCGCCGGCTGCGCGAACTGGGCCGGCACACCGACGTGATCATGGTCACGGCCGCCCGGGACCTGGCCACCGTCCAGGCGGCCATGCGGCTCGGCGCCCTCCAGTACCTGGTCAAGCCGTTCACCTTCGCCGGCCTGCGCGCCAAGCTGGAGGCGTACGCGGCCCTGCGCCGCTCCCTGTCCGGCGGCGGCGAAGCCGAACAGGACGAGGTGGACCGCATCTTCGGAGCCCTCGCCGCGGCCGGAGCCCCCAACGAGCTCCCCAAGGGCCACTCCCCCACCACGGCGGAGCTGGTCCGCCGGGTGCTGCGCACGGCCGAAGGCCCCCTGTCCACCCAGGAGATCGCCGACCGGGCCGGCATCAGCCGCCAGACCGCCCAGCGCTACCTGAAGCTCCTGGACCGCGCCGGCCGCGTCTCCCTCGCCCTGCGGTACGGCGAGACCGGCCGCCCGGAGCACCGCTACAGCTGGCTCCCGTCGGCCGGCGCCTGAACCACCGCCCCCGCCTCACACCGCCCACCTCACACCGCGCCGGCTCCCGTCAGCGAGCGGACCTCCGTCTGGGCGTACTTGCGCGGATCCGGCTCCTCGGCGGAGGTGACCGTCCCCAGCCAGCCCGCCAGGAAGCCGAGCGGAATCGAGACGATCCCCGGGTTCTGCAGCGGGAAGTACTGGAAGTCCATGCCCGGGAAGAGCGACCCGGGGCTCCCGGAGAGCACCGGCGACAGGACGACCAGCACCAGCGCGGGAACCAGCCCCCCGTACACCGACCACACGGCCCCCCGGGTGGTGAATCCCCGCCAGAACAGCGAAAACAGCAGCACCGGAAGGTTGGCCGAGGCCGCCACCGCGAAGGCCAGCCCCACCAGGAAGGCCACGTTCATGTCCTGGGCGAGCAGCCCGAGGGCGATGGCCACCGCCCCGATCCCCACGGCCGCCACCCGGGCCACGGCCACCTCGCTGCGCTGCCGGGCCCGCCGCCGCCGGAGGGAGGCGTACAGGTCATGGGCGACCGAGGCAGACGAGGCCAGGGTGATCCCGGCGACCACGGCGAGGATCGTCGCGAAGGCGATGGCCGCCACGAGGGCGAACAGCACCGCGCCTCCGGTGGAGTCGGCGCCTCCGCCGAGGAAGGCCGCCAGCAGCGGCACCGCCGTGTTCCCGGAGGCACCGGACGCCCGCACCGCATCGGGGCCGACCAGTGCGGCCGCCCCGAGACCGAGCACGATCGTCATCAGGTAGAACCCCCCGATGAGCCCGATCGCCCATACCGCCGACCGGCGGGCGGCCCGGGCGGTCGGCACCGTGTAGAACCGCGACAGGATGTGCGGCAGTCCCGCGGTGCCCAGGACCAGGGCCAGGCCCAGGCTCATGAAGTCCAGGTGCGCCGTCCAGCCCCCGCCGTACTTGAGGCCGGGGCTCAGGTACCGGGCTCCATGTCCGCTGCGCTCGGCGGCGGAGGCGAGGAGCTGGTCGAGGTTGCCGTGGAAGCGGATCAGGACCAGCACGGTGAGGGTGATCGCCCCGCCGATCAGCAGGACGGCCTTGACGATCTGGATCCAGGTGGTGGCCCGCATCCCGCCGAAGGTCACGTAGACCACCATGAGCGCGCCGACACCGACGACGGTCAGGGTCCGCGCGGCCGGCCCCGTATCGGACAGCAGCAGGCCCACGAGACTGCCCGCGCCCACCATCTGCGCGACCAGGTAGAGCACCGAGACCACCACCGAGGAGGTCCCGGCGGCGATCCGCACCGGCCGCTCCCTCATCCGCGCGACGACGACGTCGGCGAGGGTGAAGCGCCCGCAGTTGCGGACGAGTTCGGCGACGAGGAACAGGACCAGCAGCCAGGCGACGAGGAAGCCGATCAGGTACATCAGGCCGTCGTAGCCGAAGAGGGAGATCAACCCGGAGACCCCGAGGAAGGAGGCGGCGGACATGTAGTCGCCTGCGATGGCGAAACCGTTCTCCATCGGAGAGAAGAGACGACCGCCCGCGTAGAACTCCTCCGCTGAGCCCTGCCTCCTGCGGCTGACCCAGGTGGTGATGGCGAGGGTGACCGCGATGAACAGGCTGAAGAGGATCAGCGCGAGCATCTGGTGTTCCGAGGTCACTGGCCCTCCCCCCGGCCCGTGCGGCCGCGCTCCCGGTCGTCTTCGCGCCCGCGCTCACGTTCACGTTCGAAGACGGTCCAGCGCAGGTCGAGCGCGGCCCGGTCCCGGCGTAGCCGGGCGTGCCGGGAGTAGGCCCAGGTCAGCAGGAAGGTGCTGAGGAACTGGCCGAGGCCGGCCAGCAGGGCCACGTTGAACGCGCCCGCCACGGGCCGGGCCATCAGCCCGGGCGCGGCGGTGGCCGCGACCACGTAGGCGACGTACCAGAGGAGGAACCCGGCGGTCGCGGGGACGACGAACCTGCGGTACCGGCCGCGAACCTCCTGGAAGGCTGCGCTGCGCTGCACTTCCAGGTAGATGTCGGACGCGCCGGGCGCCTCGCCCTCCCCGGCGGGCCGGCGCGGCGGGAGGGGTTCCGGGCCCTCGCCCCAGCCGGCGGCCAGGGCGTCGTACCAGGGGTCGTCCAGCCGGATCGTTCCGGCTTCGCGACCTTCGTGCTTGTCCACCGAACTCTCCTTGTCCGCTGCCGCCTTGGCGGCGTGCTTCCAAGGATGTGCCGAAAGGCCGCTATCCGGACTGGTGTCCTGGCGCTCTTCACCCCATCAGGTGAGGGGGAGAAGAGCGCCGGGACGCCGGGAGCACGGCTCAGGCGTCGATGCGCGAGCGGTCCAGGGTCGCGGCCGAGCTGGTGATGAACTCCTTGCGCGGCGCGACCTCGTTGCCCATGAGGAGGTCGAAGACCTGCTCCGCCGCCTCCAGGTCACCGATGTTGATCCGCCGCAGGGTGCGGTGACGGGGGTCCATCGTGGTCTCCGCGAGCTGGTCGGCGTCCATCTCGCCGAGGCCCTTGTAGCGCTGGATGGCGTCCTTGAAGCGGATGTTCTTGCGCTGGAACTCCAGCAGCGTCTGGCGCAGCTCGTTGTCCGAGTAGGTGTAGACGTACTTGTCCTGGCCCTTCTTGGGCTGGACCAGCTCGATCCGGTGCAGCGGCGGAACGGCAGCGAAGACCCGGCCCGCCTCGACCATCGGCCGCATGTACCGCTGGAAGAGGGTCAGCAGCAGGGTGCGGATGTGGGAGCCGTCGACATCGGCGTCGGTCATCATGATGACCTTCCCGTACCGGGCGGCGTCGATGTCGAAGGTGCGGCCGGAGCCGGCTCCTATGACCTGGATGATCGCGCCGCACTCGGCGTTCTTGAGCATGTCCGAGACCGAGGACTTCTGGACGTTGAGGATCTTGCCCCGGATCGGCAGCAGCGCCTGGAACTCGGAGTTCCGGGCGAGCTTGGCCGTACCGAGGGCCGAGTCGCCCTCGACGATGAAGAGCTCGCTGCGGTCCACGTCGTCGCTGCGGCAGTCGGCCAGCTTGGCCGGCAGCGAGGAGGTCTCCAGCGCGGTCTTGCGGCGCTGCGCCTCCTTGTGCTGGCGGGCCGCGATCCGGGTCCGGGCGGCCGCGACGATCTTCTCCATCACGGCGCGGGCCTGCTGCTTGTCGTCGCGCTTGGTGGAGGTCAGGAACGCCTTGAGCTCCTTGGCCACGACGGCGGCGACGATCCGGGTGGCCGCCGAGGTGCCGAGCACCTCCTTGGTCTGGCCCTCGAACTGCGGCTCGGCGAGGCGGACCGTGACGACCGCCGTCATGCCCTCCATGGCGTCGTCCTTGACGACGTCGTCCTCGGCGACGCGCAGCAGCTTGGCGGAGCGCAGCACCTCGTTCACCGTCTTGGTGACCGACCGCTCGAATCCGGCCACGTGGGTGCCGCCCTTGGGGGTGGCGATGATGTTCACGAAGGACTTGACGTTGGTCTCGTACCCCGTGCCCCAGCGCAGGGCGATGTCCACGCCCAGCTCGCGGGTGACCTCGGTGGGGGTCATGTGGCCGCGGTCGTCGAGGACCGGGACGGTCTCCTTGAAGGTGCCCGATCCGGTCAGGCGCAGCACGTCGCATACGGCCTTGTCCTGGGCCAGGTAGTCGCAGAACTCGCTGATGCCGCCGTCGAAGCGGAACGTCTCCTCGGTCTTGCCGGCGCCGTCGATGGCCCGCTCGTCGCGGACGACGATGGTCAGGCCGGGCACGAGGAAGGCGGTCTGGCGGGCCCGCTGGTAGAGCGTCTCCAGGGAGAGGCGGGCGTCCTTGAGGAAGATCTGGCGGTCGGCCCAGTAGCGGATCCGGGTGCCGGTCTTGCCCTTGGTGATCCGCTTGACCTTGCGCAGGCCGCTGGCGGGGTCGAAGGCGCTGTCCGGGCCCTGCTCGGCGAAGAGCCCGGGGACGCCGCGCCGGAAGCTGATCGCGTGGGTGGAGCTGCCGCGGTCGACCTCGACGTCGAGGCGGGCCGACAGGGCGTTGACCACGGAGGCACCGACCCCGTGGAGGCCGCCCGAGGCCGCGTAGGAGCCGCCGCCGAACTTGCCGCCGGCGTGCAGCTTGGTCATGACGACCTCGACGCCGGACAGGCCGGTCTTGGGTTCGACGTCGACCGGGATGCCGCGGCCGTTGTCACGGACCTCGACCGAGGCGTCCTCGTGGAGGATCACCTCGATGTGGTCGCAGTAGCCGCCCAGGGCCTCGTCGACGGAATTGTCGATGATCTCCCACAGGCAGTGCATGAGGCCACGGCTGTCGGTCGAGCCGATATACATACCGGGGCGCTTGCGGACGGCCTCAAGACCCTCGAGGACGAGCAGGTGCCGCGCGGTGTAGTTGGAGCCGTCCCGGTCTGCTCCGGACAGCAGCGCGCTGGAAGGCACGGACGTGTCGGCGGTCACGCAGTTCGCTCCTCGCTGAATTTCTTTTCTGACCCGCTGGGGCGCAGGGGTGGCTCGGTTGCCCGTCGAAGGGTACCGAGGCCAGGTAGAGCCGGTACAACGCCACCCTCGCGCCTTCCACAGCGTAGTGCAGATCCGTACGGATGTTCGATCCCCCGGGAGGGTGAAGGAAACATCACGTTCCCTTCCACGCATGAACCATTTAGGGTTCGGGCACGTCCTCATCAACATCCGGCACTCAGGCCGGGAGGACGACAACTGCTACAGCGAACGACTGACAACGCGAAACCGTAAAGCAACGCAATACGGCTCCTTCGCCGCCAACCGGCAGCAGCCGGCCAGCTTCGGAAGGAAGTTTCGAGGAAAAGCCGCGAGCGGGAACGTTTTCGGCCTGGTTGGATGTTGACCCTGGTACGACAGCTCGTCGAGCTAGAGAAGAGGCGACGTGACTACTGTTCTGACCCCCGCGACCCCGCTGACGGCCGCTGACCGATGCGACCGTTGCGGCGCCCAGGCATATCTGCGCGTCGTCCTCCTGAGCGGTGGTGAACTGCTCTTCTGCGCCCACCACGGGCGTAAGTTCGAGCCGGAACTCAAGAAGATCGCCGCGGAAATACAGGATGAGACCGAGCGGCTTACGTCCGCTCCGGCCGCCCACGCAGCCGACCCCGAGGACCGCTGACACACGGCCTGACCTCGCATCCGACGAGCCAGGACCGGCTAGGCCGGTCGGCGGGCGGTGCCTCTGAGACCCAGAGGCACCGCCCGTCCTCATGTCCGGGCCCCCCGTGCGTGGGGCCGTCCCGGCACCCGAGAGCTCCGTAGGGGCTCTCCGCGCGGGCGCGGGCCGGGGCTCAGCCCTGGCCCGGCCGCAGGCCCCTCTGGGGCCCGCTGACGAAGTCGATCAACGGGGCGATCCGGGTGTAGACGCCCGGGCTGTCGGCGCGCCCGCATCCGCGCCCCCAGGACACCAGGCCGATCAGCCGCCCCTGCGCCACCAGCGGGCCGCCGCTGTCGCCCTGGCAGGCGTCCTTGCCGCCGGACCTGTCACCCGCGCACACCATGGAGTCGGCCCGGTACTGACCGTCGGAGTTGCCCGGGTAGGCCCGCCGGCAGACCTCGTCGTCCAGGACGGTGACCTGCGCCGCCCGCAGCCCGTACGCGTAGTCGCCGAACCCGCTCGTGTCGCCCCAGCCGTACACCGATGCCGTCGTGCCCGCCTCGTAGCCGGGGTGGCCCGCGCCGGCCATGGGCAGCACATGCTCCGCCGGAACCGCTTCGGCCAGCTCCAGCACGGCGATGTCGCCGGCGTTGGTTTCGGGGTCGTACGCCGGGTTCACCCGGGCCGCCCGGACCGCGATCTCCCGCCCGTCGTCGGCGCGCAGCTCCGTGCGGCCGGTGATCACCCGGAAGTCGGCGACGGAGTCGACCGGCCCGCCGAGCACCTGCCGGCCCAGGCAGTGGGCCGCCGTCACCACGGTGGTCGGGCCGACGAGGACACCCCCGCAGAACTGCCCGTCGCGGATACCCCCGAACCGGTCACGGCTGGCCAGGGCCACGACCCAGGGGCTGTCGGCCACTTTCACCGGCTGCCCGCCTATGACGACGCTGTCCGCCGCCGCGGAGGGCGCCTGGGCCAGCGGCGCCACGGCCGCTCCCGCCACCAGGGTCAGTGCGCCCGCCAGGGCACGGGCGAAGGGACGACGCATGGGGCCTCCTGACTCCGAGTGTGCATGACTCCACCCAGAGTGGGATGCCCGGGGGCCGCGCGCACCCGCGCGGCCGCCTCCGTACGCCCTTGCCCGGCCGGTCGGCCCGTTCCGGCCGGCCCGGTCAGTCCAGGTAGTCGCGCAGGACCTGGGAGCGCGACGGGTGACGCAGCTTCGACATGGTCTTGGACTCGATCTGGCGGATGCGCTCACGGGTCACCCCGTAGACCTTGCCGATCTCGTCGAGGGTCTTGGGCTGCCCGTCGGTCAGTCCGAAGCGCATCGAGACCACGCCCGCCTCGCGCTCGCTCAGGGTGTCGAGCACCGAGTGCAGCTGCTCCTGCAGCAGCGTGAAGCTCACGGCGTCGGCCGGGACGACCGCCTCGGAGTCCTCGATCAGGTCACCGAACTCGCTGTCGCCGTCCTCGCCGAGCGGCGTGTGCAGGGAGATCGGCTCGCGCCCGTACTTCTGGACCTCGATGACCTTCTCGGGGGTCATGTCGAGTTCCTTGGCCAGCTCCTCCGGGGTGGGCTCGCGGCCCAGGTCCTGGAGCATCTGGCGCTGGACGCGGGCCAGCTTGTTAATCACTTCGACCATGTGCACCGGGATGCGGATGGTGCGGGCCTGGTCCGCCATGGCGCGGGTGATCGCCTGCCGGATCCACCACGTCGCGTACGTGGAGAACTTGTAGCCCTTTGTGTAGTCGAACTTCTCGACGGCTCGGATCAGACCCAGGTTCCCCTCCTGGATCAGGTCCAGGAAGAGCATGCCGCGGCCGGTGTAGCGCTTGGCCAGGGAGACCACGAGGCGGAGGTTGGCCTCCAGCAGGTGGTTCTTGGCGCGGCGGCCGTCCTCGGCGATGATCTCCAGCTCGCGCTTGAGCTTGGGCGCGAGCTTGTCGGAGTTGGCCAGCTTGTCCTCGGCGAACAGGCCGGCCTCGATGCGCTTGGCGAGCTCGACCTCCTGCTCGGCGTTGAGCAGGGGGACCTTGCCGATCTGCTTGAGGTAGTCCTTGACGGGGTCGGCGGTGGCGCCGGCCACGACGACCTGCTGGGCGGGGGCGTCGTCCTCGTCGTCGGAGATGACGAAGCCCTTGTTCTCCCCGCCCTCCTCCTCTTCCTCGGCCTCGGCCTTCACCGCTTCGGGACCCTCGTCGACGGCTTCTTCGTCGCCCGCGTCCAGGTCCTTCTTTGCGGCGGTCTTCTTGGCCGCGGTCTTCTTCGCGGCCGTCTTCTTCGCGGGGGCGGCCTTCTTGGCCGCCGTCTTGCGGGCCGCGGTCTTCTTGGCGACGGGCTCGGCAGCCGGCTGCTCGGCGAGGGCGTCGGCCGTCTCGGTGGTGTCGGTGGTGTCGGGTTCGGCCGTACCGGCCTGCGCCGGGGTCTCCGCGGCGGCCGGTGCGGCCTCCGGTTTGGCGGCGACCGGCCTGGTCGTCGTACGCTTGGCGGGGGTCTTCGCTGCGACGCTCTTGCGTGGGGTGCGCTTGGGCGACTCTGCGGCACTGACCATCAGCGTCACACCCTCTTCCTCGAGGATCTGGTTGAGGCTGCGCAGGACATTCTTCCACTGGGTCGCAGGAATCTGGTCAGCCTCGAAGGCCCGACGCACGTCATCGCCGGCGATCTGCCCCTCGGCCTTGCCCCGCTCGATGAGCGCCATCACAGACTCGGATTCGGCGATCTCCGGCGGGAGCGTACGGGATGTGCTGGCCGACACGAACAACCTCTCGGAACGATGGGAACGGGTTCCGACCCCGGCCTGGTGGTGGACCGGAGCCGACGACCACCGACTGGGGATGGGCCGGGGCGCGGGCAGGGGCCGGGGAGCTGCACAGCACCCCAAGGGCTGCTGTCTTCCCTCCGTCGGCCATCACCGCTTAGGTCATCGTGTGACGTCGCAGAGCGTTACGCCCAATCTTCGTGGCCCAGGTCACACCGGGCTCTCGCCACCCCCCGCACACCGGTGTCGCCGGGCCCGAAAACGGGACCGGCGACCGGTGCTGCACCCCCACGCCCCCGCGCGCCGGGGGGTCAGTGCTCGCGCGGGGCGGGCACCACGCGCTCGACCTCCGGATGCACCGTCAGGAGCTGACGCATGGCGTTCTCGGCGCCCACGCTGTCACCGGCGGCGAGGGCCTCGACCATCCGGGCGTGGTGGGACACGCAGGTCTCGCTCGGGCGGTCGCAGGAGGTGATGGGGCTGCCGGAGACCTGGAGGGCGGCGGAGACGATCCCCGACAGGTGCTCCAGCATGCGGTTGCCGGCGACCTGGATCAGCAGGGCGTGGAACTCGTTGTCGGCGCGGGCGAAGGTGATCGCGTCGCCCTGCCCGAGGGCGTGGCCCATGATCTCGACCATGTCGGAGAGGCGCTGCTGGACGTCCGGGCGGCCGTGGCCGGCGGCGAGGCGGGCCGCCAGGGGTTCGATGGTCCAGCGGAGCTCGTTGAGCTCGCGGCGCTGGTCGTCGCGCTGGGGGCCGAAGGCGCGCCACTCGATGATGTCCGGGTCGAGGAGGTTCCAGTCGGCGACCGGACGGACCCGGGTGCCCACGTTGGGGCGGGCGCTGACGAGGCCCTTGGCCTCCAGGACTCGCAGCGATTCGCGGACGACGGTGCGGGAGACCTCGAAGCGCTGTCCGATCTCCTCGGGGACCAGCGGCCGGTCGGCGCCGAGGTCGCCGGAGACGATCATCTGGCCGAGCTGCTGGACGAGTTGGCCGTGCAGTCCGCGGCCACGGCTGCCGGCCGCCCGGCGGCCCACGCGGCTGAGCTCGACGTCGGCGCCGTCCCAGTGGGGCGGTCCGACCCGGTCGGTGCCGGCGGCCTCCGCGTAGGAGTAGCGGTCGAGTTCGCCCGGGCCGGCGAGGCCGGTGTCGGCATGGCGGGCGGCGGTCATCATGGTGTGCGCAAGGGTACTCACGAATCCTTTGTCGGCCGTGCCTCCACCGCCCTTGAGGTCTTTGGTGAAAAGCACACGAAAGGGTGATCGGTGCCACCTACGCAATTGACGACTTATCGTAAAGAACCGGGCCTTTTGCGGGGAGTTGCGGTCCGCTTCGTCTGATGTGGCGCGAAGCGGTCTTGTCCGGTCCCGGCGGGGACGGCTACCGCACCGGATCGATCACCAACGGACTCGGCCGCGCAGTCCTGTGAACCCATAGGCGCACAACAGGACCATCAACCACAACGCCAGTGCCGCTCCGACAGGTTGGGCCACCACCCGCAAGGCGCCCAGGACGTACGGGTCCGCCTGCGCCGGCAGCGGCGACGAGGCCAGGCCGCGCAGCCGGGAGGCGAATCCTGCCGCGGGGTACGCGGAGGGGCCCTCCAGCACCTTGCGCAGCAGCGGCACCACCAACACCGGTACGGCGAGCACGGCGGCCAGGCCGGCCGAGGCGGAGCGGAACACCGCGGAGCCGAGCACCCCGGCCCAGGCGCAGCCGACCAGCAGCCCGGCCCAGCTCGCGGCGGGCGCGATCCACTCGGCCGGGCTGCCGAGCGGGGCGCGGCCGAAGACGAGCCCGAGGGCGGCCGCGTCGGCGGTGACCGCGAGGGCGCCGAGCACCAGGGCCAGGGCGGCGCAGACGCCGAGCTTGGCGGTGAGCAGTCCGAGGCGGCGGGGGACGGTGCCCCGGTCGGCGGCGAGGGCGGGGTAGCGGTACTCCTCGCCGTAGGCCAGGGCACCCAGCAGCCCCGCCCCGAGCGCGGCGGGGGGCAGCGGGACCAGGTCCGGCCAGGCGGCGAGCACCCGGTCGCGGGGGGTGTGCCCGGCCCGGGCGAGCACCAGGGCGGTGAGGGCGGAGACGGCGACGACGAAAGCGGCAGTGAGGAAGGGTGTGGCGGTGCCGAAGACGCGGCGCAGTTCGTAGCGCAGGGGGCGCAGCGGCCCTCCCACGCGGCGCACCACGGAGAGCGGGGGCTCGGAGCGGGCGTGCGCGGTGCGCACGGCGTCGGCGGACCGGAGCTGTGCCTCCGGTGCGAGGGCGGGCCAGGACCCGGCCGGGGAGGCGGACTCCGCGCGGAGTCCCGGGCCGGAGGCGGGGCCGGGGGCGGGGGTGGGAGCCGGGCCGGAGGTGGGGGTGGGGGTGGGACGGGGGTCGGTGCGGGGGTCCGGCGGGGCGGCGGATCCGTCAGGGCCGGCCGCGGTTCCCGCTCCCGCTCGGACGGGGGCCGTGACCTCGACCCGCGCCTCGTTCCTGACCGCCCCGCCGACCCCGGTGCGGGCCTGGGGAACGGGCGGGACGGGGGCTCCGGCGTCTCCGGTCTCGTCCGCGAGCTGGTGGACCAGGACCCCGTGCCGGAACGCCGCCTCGCCGACCTCGGCGCAGTTGCTGCCGTACACCGAGAGCCGGCTGCCGCTCTCCTCCACGATCTCCACGGGGCGGTGCGCGGCCCGGGCCTCTCGGCCCAGGACGTCAGCGAGCCGGGCGGCGTGCGGGGTGCGCACGGCGACGCGCGGGCGCAGCCTCGTCCGGGCGAAGTCGGCGGCCTCCTGGTCGGCGACCAGACGGCCCGAGGCGATGGAGACGACCCGGTCCGCGCTGCGCGCGGCCTCCTTGGCATCGGCAGTGGTGAACAGCACGGCCCCGCCGAGGGAGGCGTGGCCGCGCAGCAGGGCGTGCAGCCAGGCCCGTTCCCGGGGCTGGAGCCCGGCGGCCGGCTCATCGAGGAGCAGGGTGCAGGGGTCGGCGAGCAGGGCCGCGGCCAGCCCGAGGCGGCGGTCCATCCCCGCCGAGAGGGAGCCGAGCCGCTGGTCGCGCAGGCCGGCGATGCCGACGACCTCCATCAGGGTGTCCGCCCGGGAGGCCGGGACGCCGGCGGCCGCGCAGAGCATGCGCAGCTGGCCCCTGACCGTCCGCGACGGATGCCCGGGAACATCCCCGAGGAGCACGCCGACCTCGCGGCCGGGGTGCGGGATCCGGTGCAGCGGGCGGCCGCGGAAGTAGGTGATGCCGCGGCCCGGTTCGAGTTCGAGCATGAGCCGCAGGGCGGTGGTCTTGCCCGACCCCGGCTCTCCGAGCAGGGCGGTCACGCACCCGGGGCGGGCCTCGAAGGTGAGGTCGTCCACGAGGGGCGGCAGATCTCGGCGGGGTGTGCTGGTGAGTCCGATGGCCTGGAGCATCGCTTCTCTCGCAGGGTGTGAGACCGCTCTGCGGCAGGGTGAGTACCGCATGCAAGATAACGCGATATGTCAGATTTTCTGTGCAACCGGTCCGGGTCGCGGCCGGTATTGCCGCCATCCGGGGCGGCCCGGGCCGGGACCGGCCCCGCGGCGGCGAGAGCCCGGGCGCGACGGGGGCCGGGGCCTGAGTCCGGGGCGGGTCAGACTTCCGGTCGCAGCATCGGCGGGTTGAGCAGGGTCGCCCCGCCGGCCCTGAACAGCTGCGCCGGCCTGCCGCCCTGACGGGTCGTCGTACCGCCGGCGGGCACCAGGAACCCGGGGGTCCCGGTGACCTTCCGGTGGAAGTTGCGCGGGTCGAGCGCCACGCCCCACACGGCCTCGTACACCCGCCGCAGCTCGCCGACGGTGAACTCGGGCGGGCAGAAGGCCGTGGCCAGGGAGGAGTACTCGATCTTCGAGCGGGCCCGCTCCACTCCGTCGGCGAGGATCCGCGCGTGGTCGAAGGCCAGCCCCGTGGCGCTCTGGCCGGGGCCTTCCAGGAGTTCGTCCACGGGGGCCCAGCGGGCGCTGTTCGCGTCGCCGCCCGCACGGGGTGCGGGCAGGTCCGGGGCGAGCACCAGGTGCGCCACGCTGACCACCCGCATCCGGGGGTCGCGCTGCGGGTCCCCGTACGTGGCGAGCTGTTCGAGGTGGGCGCCGTTGTCCACGCCGGGAGTGGCCGGGTCGTGCGCGCACAGCCCGGTCTCCTCGGCGAGTTCCCTGGCGGCGGCCGCCGCCAGGTCCTCGTCCCCGCGTACAAAGCCACCGGGTAGCGCCCAGCGCCCCTGGAACGGCTGCTCTCCACGACGTACGACCAGCGCGCAGAGCGCGTGACGCCGCACGGTGAGCACGACCAGGTCGACGGTGACGGCGAAGGGCGGGAAGGCCGACGGGTCGTAGGGCGACATGCCGCGATCATAGTCGTCTGCCTGACGATAAACAGCGTTTTCCTGATCCCGAGGACGGTGATCTGGAACCCAGTCCGTACCTGCGCCACGAGGCGCGCCCACCGCCCGGGACCTGCCTCACCCTCCCAGTTGGAGCCCATCGGCCGCCTCCTCCACCATGCCGACGCCGAGGCGGCTGATCCGGACGGTGAACGGCTCTCCCGCCACCCGGAGCCCCGCCAGGCGCAGGGCCCCGAGCGGTGCGCCCGCGCGGGGGGTGACCGCGACCGTCGACGCCGGGGCGTCGGGTCGGATGCCGGCGAGGGCGGTCAGGACGTGGATCCCGGCGGCCGCGGCCACCGCCGCCGGGCGGCAGGCCGCCGGGTGCGGGAGCGGGGCGCTGCCGGAGGTGCGCTGCTCGGCCGCGTACATCTCCGGCAGCCGGTATCCGAAGGTCTCCGCCGCGTCCAGCAGGCCCCGCAGCAGTCCGGCGGCTTCCTTGTCGTAGCCGGCCTGGGCCAGTCCGGCCACCGCGACGGCGCTCTCGTGGGCCCGGACCGCCCCCGAGTGGTGGCCGAAGGGGTTGTGTCCCGGTTCCCGGGCCGCCATGCTGCGCAGCCCCCACCCGCAATCCATCGCCGGGGTGCCGAGCAGCCGGGCGAGCTGTTCGGTGCGGACCCGGTCCAGCAAGCCCGGCGCGAGACGGCCGCCGCCCAGCAGGCCGGTGTCCAGGAGGTGCGCCGCCGCCCCCGTGAGCCGGGGCAGCGGCCGGCCGTCGGGGTGCAGGGCGGCTGCGGGGCGGCCCCCGTCCGGGCCGTCGATCCAGAACCGGTCGAGGAACCTCTCGCGCAGGGCGGCCGCCCACTCCCGCCACTCCGAGGCTCCGGCCCGCCCGCAGCCGTCGAGCAGGTCGGCGCCGAGCAGTGCGGCGCGGTGGGCGTGGGCCTGGGTCTCGCAGCGCCGCGGTCCCGGGTCGGGGTCGGGAAGGAATCCGTCCGGCCCGAGCGCCCCGCGCAGCCAGACGAGACAGCGTTCAGCGGCCGGCAGGAGCCGGGCCACCTCCTCCTCGGGCAGCCCCCACCTGCGGGCTTCGGCAAGCACTGCTGGAAAGCCGAGGGTGGCCTCGGTGCCGGTGCAGCCGGGCGGGAGCTGCGGTCCGGCGGCGCGCAGCGGGCCCGGGATCTTGCCGGCGCCCGGGCCTCGCCCTCCGGCCTGGCTGCGGGCCAGGGTCCGCAGGGTGGCGGCGGCGAGCCCGGTCCCGAGGGGCAGTGCCATCCGGGCGGCCCACAGCGACTCCGCCGGCGCCAGCCCGAGCCGCCAGGGCACCCCGGCCGCCGCGAAGGCGTCGGCCGGTTCGGCGGGGTCCCGCAGGAGCAGGGCGCGCAGATCGTCGAGGCTGGTCCGCAGCCATGCCTCGGCCCTCGGGTCGTCGCCCTCGGCGCGGGCCCCGGCGAGCGGGTTCGCCACCTGCCCGGCGGGAGCCCGCGCGGCGCGGTCGCCGGTGGTCCGCAGTTCGATGGTGCGGGACTCCCCCGGGCCCAGTTCCAGCTCCCAGCGCAGGAGTCCCGCGGTGGCGAGGGCGTCGTCGGGGGCCGGTTCGGCGGTGGTGACGGCCAGAGCCTCTCCGCTGCTCCAGCGCAGCCCCGCCGCGTGCACCCCGGCGGCGAGCTCGGGCCCGGCGCGGCCGGCCGCCACCGCGCCCAGTTCGGCCAGGTCCGTGCCGAGCGACACCTCCACGGGCAGGCGCAGGGGCCTTGTGGCGAAGCTGCGTACGGTGATGCGCTCGGTGCCGTCCGCGTGCCGGACCCGCTCCACGCCGATGTCGGGGTCGGGGCCCGGCTCCACGCCGGTGCGGACGGTGGCGGTGAAGGCGGCCCGGTCCGCCCCGAGGCTTCGCCCCTGGAGGGCGACCAGGTCCCGCCCCGCGACGCGCAGCACGCAGCGGGCCAGCAGCCGGCGGCCGGAGCGGTAGATCCCTTCGACGCCCCGCCCGGTCAGCTGGCCGTGCTCGGGGGAGATGACGAGGCCGGGCGCGGCGACGCAGATGACGGCCTCGTGCACCGGCGGCAGCTCCGCCCGCCGGGCACCCGCCGCCCCGGGCGGGGGCGGCCCCCCGGACCCGCCCCCGCCGGGGCGCTGCGGCGGACCCCCTGCCACAGCGGCCGCCCTGCCGGGCGGTGTGGCCGTCCCCGGGCGGCCGGGTGCGGGGTTGCCGGGCGCCGGGCCCGGCCCGGGGCCGTGCCGCTCCCGGGCCGGGCCGTCCGTCCGGGGCGGGAGGACCGGTGGGCGCGGGGCGGGCGCGGAGGTGGTTCCGGGCGGGCCGGATTCGGGCGCGGGGGGAGCCATGTGTCGCCTTGTCTGCACTCCGGCCGGTGCGGCGGGGCGGCGGCGCGGCCGGACCCCCACCGCCCACCGGCTGAACGCCCCCACCCCCGCTCTGGTCACGGGCCAGGCCGACGGTGGCCCGCAGCGGGTGGCGCGCGGGCGGCGGACGGCCGTCCCGGCCCTGCTCCACGGCCGCCGCGAGAGACAGCTCGCGACCGGCGTCTGAGGGGTGCTCACTGTCCGCTCCCCTCAGTGCGGCGGGACGGGCGGCGGCGCTGGACGCTGCGGCGGCCGGGCGGCCGGGTGGTGGCCGGTGTCCGCTTGCGGCGGGGCTCGCGGCGCAGGCGCTCCTCGCGCAGGCACTGCCGCAGGCCCTCGGGGTCGATGCCCTCGTTGCAGGCGTGGTGGAGCAGCTGGGCGAAGCGGTATTCGGCGTCCGCCTGGAGGGCCAGGCCGAGGGCGATCCGAGCGGTCGGCTCGTCCCCGCTGGACCAGGAGACCCATCCGGCGAGGGTGAGCGGGGCCGCCGCGTGCTCCCCGTAGGCGCCGACGCAGCGCCGGGCCAGGGCCCGCCACAGCCGTAGGGCCGGCGCGGCCTCGTCGCCCTCCATCCATTCGGCGGCGATATCGCGGATCTCCCGGTCCTGGAGGCCGAGGATGACGGCGGCGGCCTCGTCGTGGCCGACCAGCGCGTCGTCCCAGTCGTCGGCGCGAGGACCGCCCTCGGCGGGCGGGGCGAGGGTCATGCGCCGCATGAGGGTGCGGGCCAGTCCGAGGGTCTGCGCGCCGACCTCCTCGCGGGTCTCCCCGTCGAGGATCCTCGGGACGAGGGCTACGGCGGCCCGCTCCAGGGCCTCCTCCTGTTCGGCGGCCCAGGCGCCGACGAGTGGTGTCATCCTCTTCTCGATCTCCTTCAGGGAGCCCCGGACCTGGAGTCCGGCGAAGGTGGCAGCGGCCGCCATCACCGAGGTGCCCGGCGGGTCCAGCGGGGTGCCCTCGGCCGGGCAGCAGGCGGCCTCGGGGCAGACGTAGGACCAGTAGCGGCCGGCGGAGAGGCACAGGGCTTCCAGGACCGGGACGTCCAGGGCGCCGCAGGCGGTCCGGAGCCGTTGGGCGAGCGGCCGCAGCCGGGTCATGACCCGCTGTCCGCTCTCCCCGGCGGCGGGGTCCTGGCAGAGGTAGACCACGATTCCGTCGGGCTTGTCACCGCGCCGTTCGCTGCTCTTGATCAGGCAGTCGGCGACCTGGCGGGCGGTGTCCTCCCATTCCGCCGGGGCGGTGGGGATGCCGACGCGGAGCCGGCCGCCGAAGCGGCCGCACGCGCCGTGGACGGCGACCAGGACGAGGGAGTCGGTGGGGTGGAAGCCGAGCATGTAGGGCAGCGCGTCGGCCAGTTCGGCCGGGCTGCGCAGGGTGATCTGGGATGTGGTGGCGGCTCCGGCGGGGCTGATGGACGGCCGGCCGGACGGGTTGCGGGGTTCCTTGTTCGTCGTCATGGCTCGAAGGTCGCGTGTGCGGTCCGATCCGGAAACCCCTGTGGATAACTCGTCCAGTCTTCAATATCCACAGGCCGGGGTCCGCGTTGGCGCGATGTCAGAGGGATCGGGTTGCATGGGGGCATGAACGCAGACCTGAGGTCCTCCGCCGATTCCGTACTCGCCCGCCTCGTGGGCGACCCCACGGGTACCGCACGACTGCGCGAGGACCAGTGGCGGGCGATCGAGGCCCTCGTCGCACAGAAGCGACGGGCCCTGGTCGTCCAGCGCACGGGATGGGGGAAGTCCGCGGTCTACTTCGTCGCCACCTCCCTGCTGCGGGCCGGCGGAGCCGGGCCGACGGTGATCGTCTCGCCGCTGCTCGCGCTGATGCGCAACCAGGTCGAGGCCGCCGCCCGCGCGGGCATCCACGCGCGCACCATCAACTCCGCCAACCCCGAGGAGTGGGAGCAGATCCAGGCCGAGGTCGCGGCGGGCACGGTCGATGTGCTGCTCGTCAGCCCTGAACGCCTCAACAACCCCGACTTCCGTGACCAGGTACTGCCCAAGCTGTCCGCCGCGACCGGGCTGCTCGTGGTGGACGAGGCCCACTGCATCTCCGACTGGGGGCACGACTTCCGCCCCGACTACCGCCGGCTGCGCACGATGCTGGCCGACCTCCCCCCGGGCGTCCCCGTCCTGGCGACGACGGCCACCGCCAACGCCCGGGTGACGGCCGATGTCGCCGAACAGCTGGGTACGGGGGCCGGCACGGACGCGCTGGTGCTGCGCGGTCCCCTCGACCGCGAGAGCCTGAGCCTGTCCGTCCTGACCCTGCCGGACGCCGCGCACCGCCTGGCCTGGCTCGCCGACCATCTCGCCGACCTGCCCGGCTCCGGGATCATCTACACGCTGACGGTGGCCGCCGCCGAGGAGGTCACGGCCTACCTGCGCCACCGAGGGCACACGGTCTCCTCGTACACCGGCAAGACCGAGAACGCCGACCGCGAACAGGCGGAGAGCGACCTCCAGGCGAACCGGGTCAAGGCCCTGGTGGCCACCTCCGCCCTGGGCATGGGCTTCGACAAGCCCGACCTGGGATTCGTGGTGCACCTGGGCTCGCCCTCCTCCCCCATCGCCTACTACCAGCAGGTCGGCCGCGCCGGCCGCGGTGTCGAGCACGCCGAGGTCCTGCTGCTGCCCGGCCGGGAGGACGAGGCGATCTGGCAGTACTTCGCCTCGGTGGCCTTCCCCCCGGAGGAGCAGGTGCGCCGCACCCTGGAGGTCCTGGCGCAGGCCGGCCGCCCGCTCTCGCTGCCCGCGCTGGAGCCCCTGGTCGACCTGCGGCGCACCCGGCTGGAGACGATGCTCAAGGTGCTCGACGTGGACGGCGCCGTCCACCGCGTCAAGGGCGGCTGGACCGCCACCGGCGAGCCCTGGGTGTACGACGCCGAGCGGTACGCCTGGGTCGCCCGGCAGCGGGCCGCCGAGCAGCAGGCGATGCGCGACTACGCGGCGTCCACGGGGTGCCGGATGGAGTTCCTGCGCCGCCAGCTCGACGACGAGGAGGCCGCGCCCTGCGGCCGCTGCGACAACTGCGCGGGGGCCCGCTTCACAGCGGCGGTCTCCTCCGCCTCGCTGGACACCGCCCGGGGCGAACTCGGGCGTCCCGGGGTGGAACTGGAACCGCGCAAGATGTGGCCGACCGGCCTGGCGGCGGTGGGTGTCGACCTCAAGGGGCGGATCCCGGCCGGCGAACAGGCCGCGCCGGGCCGGGCGTTGGGCCGGCTGTCGGACATCGGGTGGGGTAACCGGCTGCGGCCGATGCTCGCCCCCCAGGCAGCGGACCAGCCGGTTCCGGACGACGTGGCACAGGCCGTGGTGGCCGTTCTGGCGGACTGGGCACGGGGCCCGGGCGGCTGGGCTTCCGGTGCCGAGGACGCCCCCGCGCGCCCCGTCGCAGTGGTCTCGCTGCCCTCGCGCAGCCGCCCGCAGCTCGTCGGCTCGCTGGCCGCACGGATCGCGGAGGCCGGGCGCATCCCGCTGCTGGGAGCTCTCGAGTACACCGAGTCGGCAACGGAGTTCGGGCTGCCGTCCTCCAACAGTGCCCAGCGGGTCCGGGGGCTCCATCACGCCTTGACCGTGCCGCCAGCCCTGGCCGCGAGCCTGTCCGAGGCCCCTGGTCCGGTGTTCCTCGTCGACGACCGCGCGGAGAGCGGCTGGACTCTCGCGGTGGCCGCGAGGCTGCTGCGGCGGGCGGGGGCCAAGGGGGTGTTTCCGCTGGTGCTCGCGCTCCAGCCCTGACGGAATGAGTCATCTTCGGTGGGGCGGGGCAAGGATATGAACGGCATACCGGCGAATTCCGGTCCGCGTCCTCAAATGCTCATTGCCCCACCGTCGCGGGCCACGCGAGAATCGGAGTGCTCCCGCTCGGCTCGTCGGCACTCCCCTGGGCCGCGCCGAGGCGCGCCCACACCTCAGCTGTGCCCGTTCGCGGGCGTGTACCCGAAGGGAGGACCGTGACCTTCGGATTCGCCCCGCCCGCGACCGCGTCCTTGACAACGGCCACCGGTGGCGCCAGTCGGCACGGCCGACTGCTGGAACCCTCCGAATGGACCGCCGCGGGGGTTCCCCTGCTGCGCAATCCGCGTGAGGTGGTCAGCGGTCTGCACTCCCGGCACAGCCCGGTGCCGTCGACCGCCGTCATAGCCGTGCTCGGCCCCGAGGAACGGCTCGTCGCCAGCGCCTCGTTCACACCGCGCTCGACCTCGGCGGACGGCTGGGAGTACCGCAACGCCCTGCTGTCCCGGCTGCGCCGGGTCATCCCGCACGACCTGCGGCGGCGCACCCCCGTCCGGACGGCGGTGCTGATGTACTGCCGCGACGGCGACGAGCGGTGGACCGAGGAGGACGGGGCCTGGATGTGGGGCCTGCGCGACGCCTGCACCCTGCACGGCCTGCGCTGCGGCGCCTACATCACGCTGACCAGCGGGGGCTGGCAGGTGCTCGGCGAAGGCCGGGGCGGACGGCACCCCAGCTCGGATTCCAGGCCCGAGCGCCTCGGCGCCATGACCGAGATGGCGCCGCTGCCGCTGAGCACCGCCGGCGGCACCGTCGAGCCCCTGCGCCGGGCGGCCGCCCGCTAGGGGCGTCCGGCGGAACGGGGCCCAGGCCCGTACGGCCGCACTCCCGAGGGGGTACGGCTGGCCGGGCCTCGGACCTCCGCGGGGGCCGGCGTCCCGCCCGCCCCACTCCTCGCCCGTACGGGACGGGTCGTCAGACGCCCGCGCCCAGCACGGAGTTGATCTGCTGGACGTCACCGCAGACGACGAGCAGCGCACCCGCCCGCGCGAGCGCGACGGGAAGTGCCTCCGCGGTCGTCCCGGCCGGTCCGCCGTTGGCCGCGAAGACCACGACGGGACGTCCGGCGGCGCGCTGCACATGGGCCGCGTCCGCGTAGAAGACGTCGTCCCGGGCATCGTGCTGGGCCCAGTAGGACGCCTCGCCGAAGGACAGCTCGTGCGCGGCCCACGGGTGCGGGTCGCCGGTGGTGATCACCAGGATGTCGCCGGGCGCGCGTCCGCTGTCGAGCAGCAGGTCCACGGCCTCCTCGGCCGCGTCCAGCGCGCCCTCGACGGAGGCCGGGATCAGCTGCACCTGCGGCACCGCGGCCGAGACGGACGGTGCGGCGGGGGATGCGGGAACGGGTCCGGGGGTGGCCTGCGCCGCCGCACGCTGTGCGGGCGGGGCGGGGCGGGCGGGACCGGGGCGTCCGGGCCGGGGTACGGCGGCGGGACGCGGACCAGGTACGGGGCGGGGGGTCTGCGCGGTGCGGCTCGCGGCCGGGGTCACGCGGGGACCCTGGGCACTCTCGTGAATCTGAGGCTCCTCGATGGCGGGGGTGAGAGGCATGAGTTGATGTCTATCAAACACCGGTACGAAACGTACCGGTCGGTGGCACGTGGGTGCGATCAGAAATCGAAGCCGAGTTGGCCTCCGTTTTCCAGTTCCATCGCTTCCTCGCTGCGGCGCACCTTCTTCAAGTGCCGCCACTGGGGCAGCGCGTCGAGGTACGACCACGAGAGCCTGTGGTGCACGGTCGGCCCGCGCTCCTCCAGCGCCGCTCGGTGTACGGGTGAGGGGTAACCGGCGTTGGCGGCGAAGGCGAAGTCCGCCGTTCCGTCGCCCGGTTCGCCCAGGGCGGCCATCATCCGGTCACGCTGGACCTTGGCGATCACCGAGGCCGCGGCGACGGCGATGCAGGACTGGTCGCCCTTGATCACCGTGCGGACCTGCCAGGGCCTGCCGAGGTAGTCGTGCTTGCCGTCGAGGATCACCGCGTCGGGTCGCACCGGCAGGGCCTCCAGCGCGCGCTCCGCCGCCAGCCGCAGCGCGGCCGTCATCCCGAGCTCGTCGATCTCCTCCGGGGAGGCGTGCCCGAGGGCGTGGGCGGTGACCCAGGTCCGCAGGATGTCGAAGAGTGCGTCGCGTCGCCTGGGGGTGAGGAGCTTGGAGTCGGTGAGCCCCTCGGGCGGCCGGCGCAGACCGGTGACCGCCGCACACACGGTGACGGGACCGGCCCAGGCCCCTCGTCCGACCTCGTCGACCCCGGCGATGACCTTGGCGCCGGTGGTTGCACGGAGGGAGCGCTCGACGGTGTGGGTGGGTGCTTCGTACGGCATGGCGCCAGCAAGGTTACGCCGCCCCGGGCCGCCTGCACACCCCGGCCCATGGCAAGCGTGCGTACGGAAGGCGGACGCCGTCGGGGCTCCGGTGATCACCGGACTGCCCCTTCGCTCACGCACACCCCGGCACAGCGCCCCGGCGAGACCGTCAGCATGGCCACGACCAGCGGAAAGGCGGAGTCCGGATGAGAGCGCCACTGCGGAATTCCGCCACGGCACGGCCCGTACACGAGCGCGCGAACCCACCCCCGCGACCCCTCCGGGGCGGCGCTCCGGAGGGGGACGCCACTGGCGCGGTCGCATTCGTGAAGCCGGTACGTGATGGGCCGCTGCTAGGCGGGAGCCTCCGGCAGCCAGGCGGGGAGGGCCTCGGTCCGGGCCAGCCATGCCTGCGGCAGCGCCGCGTCCCCGCGCCCGCCCAGGATCCCTCCGACGATCGCGCAGGTGGTGTCCACGTCCCCGCCGACCTGCGCCGTGGTCCAGAACGCCCGCTCGAAGTCGCCCAGCGACCGCGCCGCCGACCACAGGGCGAACGGCACCGTGTCATGGGCGCTGGTGCGCCGGCCGCAGCCCAGCACGGCCGCGACGGTGGTGGCGTCGCCGTAGTCCAGCATGTCCCGCGCCCGGCGCACGCCCGCGCCCACGGCGCTGCGTGGCACCAGGGCGATCACCCCTTCCAGCAGGTCCTCTGCGGTCGGCTGCCCGGCCGGGGACGCCGCCAGGGCGGCCGCGGCGGCGACGGCCATCGCCCCGCACACCGCCTCGCGGTGCTGGTGCGTGGTGTAGGCGGAGATCTCCGCCTGGTGGGTGGCCTGCGCGGGGTCATCCGCGTACCAGGCGCCGAGCGGTGCGATCCGCATCGCGGCGCCGTTGCCCCAGGAACCCTGCCCGTTGAAGAGTTCGGCGGCCAGGGTGCGCCAGTCCTCGCCCTCCCGGATGAGACGGAGCATCCGGTTGACGGCGGGGCCGTAGCCCCGGTCGAAGTCGTGGTGCTCGGCGAAGGAGGCCGCGAGCGCGTCCTGGTCGATGCGCCCGTGCGCGGCGAGCACGGCCACGACCGAGCCGGCCATCTCGGTGTCGTCGGTCCACTGCCACGGCTCGTGGCCGGCCGGCAGCTCGCGCCGCTTGAGCAGCGGGTAGTTCACGGGGACGAAGTACTGGGAGCCCAGGGCGTCCCCGAGGGCCAGCCCGCGGAGGCTGGACAGGGCGCGCGCGTAGCGCCGTGCGGAAGCGGAATCAGCGGTCATCGCGCGCCACTTTAGCCGTCCAGGTCGTAAGGCTCGGGTGTGGTCCACCGCTCAAACGGGCGGTCCATCCGGTACCGGCCGTCGGGACCCAGCATCAGCACCCGGAATTCGCCGTTCCCGGGGTTGGAGAGGGCCTCGAACTCGGCCACCGACCAGTGGAACCAGCGCATGCAGAACAGCCGCATCGTCAGCCCGTGCGTGACCAGCAGGACGTTCTCGGGGTGGTCGGGTGCCTCGAAGCTGCGGTAGAGGCTCTCCAGGAAGGAGCCGACCCGGTCGTATACGTCGGCGCCCGACTCGCCCTGCGCGAAGCGGTAGAAGAAGTGCCCGTAGGCGTCCCGGTAAGCCTTCTGGAGCTTGACGTCGTCACGGTCCTGCCAGTTGCCCCAGTCCTGCTCGCGCAGTCGGGGCTCCTCCCGCATCCGTACCCGTGAGGGGTCCAGGCGCAGCTCGCGGAAGGTCTGGAGGGTCCGGCGGTACGGGGAGACGTACGCGCTGATGTGCTCGTCACCGAAGAGGGCGCGCAGCCGCACCCCGGCCTCGGCGGCCTGTTCGCGGCCGGCGCGGGTCAGGCGCAGGGCGTGGTCGGGCTCGCGCTCGTACACCGTGTCATCGATGTTTCCCTCCGATTCCCCGTGCCGGACGAGGACGATGCGCCGTGGTCGGACCATGTTCCGACCCTAAGCGGCCGCCGGGACGCGGACGCCCCGGGCACGCCGGTCACGGGCAGGTTCGTCGTACGGTCATACCGTCCAGCTGGGTTCGAGGTCCACGACGTCCCCGGTGAGCGCCTCGACGTCCGCCTCGGTCTGGGCACGCAGCGAGAGCCGCTCGACCCGTTCCTGGCGGTACTTGCCGTGTTCGGCGGCCGCGCGCCACATGGACAGCACCAGGAACTCCCGGCCCGGTGCCTCCCCGAAGAGGCCCCGGATCATCCCGGGGGAGCCGGCCATGGCAGGGTTCCAGACCTTCTCCTGCATCAGCGCGAAGTGCTCCACGCGGCCTTCCCGGACGCGGGTGTGGGCGACCCGGACCACGTCGGCGTCGCTGAAGCGCGGTTCGAAGCCGGTCTTCACGTCGAAGCGGTACTCGAAGAGCGTGACCCGTGCGTCGGTGTAGGTGCCGGTCTGCGCGGCCGCCAGCCTGTCGTGCGAGCGGGCCATGAAGGAGTCGTAGAAGGAACGGCTCTCCCAGAACGCGAAGACATGCGCGACCCCCTGCCGGCCTCTGCTCCAGCCGCCGCCCTGCCCCCGGAATCCGGGTTCGCCGGGCAGCCCCGCCCACTTGCGCTGCCCGCGCTCGAACCCGCGTCGGTCCGTCACCGTGCAGCGAATCCACTTGACCAGCACCGCGCCATCGTACGGGGCCGGGCCCGGCCCGGGTCAGTCCCCGGAGCGGTGGATCCGTACCAGTTCGGCCGCTTCCCGCTCGGGCAGGCGAAGGCCGAACTCCCGGTCGAGCAGGCCCATCAGCCCGTCCGGCACGACGGGCTCGCGCTCGGTCCGCCCGTCGGGGTACAGGCACATCAGCTCGCTCCCGACCAGCGTCTTGCGCACCGCGTCGCCGGGGAGCTGCACGAGGGTCCTGCCGATGAAGGAGGAGCGGGGGTGGCTGGAGCTGTAGTGGTTCAGCACGACGTAGTCGACGGGGTGGTATCGCTGCGGGGAGAAGGCGTACAGGTCCCTCCAGACGTCCCCGCGGCGGATCCGGAGGGCGAGGACGCCGTCCTCCTCCTCATGGACGCAGAACCTCCACGGCCCCTGGCGCACCTCGGCCCCGGGCCGCCCGAGCGGAACGGGCTCCCGCGGACCCTGGTAGCCGAATCCGGCGTCGCAGAGCCACGGCTCACCCTCGACGGTGACGACGAGCATCGCGTGCGTCACCGCCAGCAGTGCGTCGCCCCGGGTGCGGTTGCGGGCGCCGCGCCCGGAGACCTCGAAGCCGATCCGCTCCAGGGCAGCGGCCAGCAGCGAGTTCTGCTCGTAGCAGTAGCCGCCGCGGCGGCCGTGCACGAGCTTGTCCTCCAGAGCCTTGACCTCCAGCGCGACGGGGCGGCCGAGCAGGACGTCCAGGCTCTCGAAGGGGATGGCGGCGGTGTGGGCCCGGTGCACCGCGTACAACGTCCGGAGGTCCGGCCTGAGTTCCCCGCCCCTGCCCCCGAGCCCGATCCGGGCCAGGTACGCGTCCAGATCCAGCTCGTCACCGTTCCACATACCCGTACGCTCCCCCGCGCCGTGAGGTTCCAGGACCCGCGTCCGCCCGCGGGCCCCCGCCCAATGATCACCGCCGCCCCCGCCGCACACCACCGCTGTCCATCCGCCGCGCCGCCGCAGACGCCGAAGAGGGTGCCGGCCCGCGGGCCGGCACCCTCTTCATCTCAGCCTAGGCGTCAGCTGCAGCCGCTGGTGGATCCGCAGCCCTCGCAGATGTAGCAGGAGCCGGCGCGCTGCATCTTCGTACCGCAGGAGAAGCAGAGCGGGGCGTCGGCGGAGACGCCCATCTGCATCTCGACCAGTTCGGCGTTGCTGTGCGCCGTCTTCGGGGCCGGGACCGGGACGACCGCCACCGGCTTGGCGGCCTGGGTCACGGGCGCCGACTGGGCCAGGGACTCGGTGTCGAGCTCCTCCTCGTCCAGCGGCTCGTAGGAGCCGGTGTCGAGGTGGCGCTGGCGCTCCTCTGCGGAGTGGATGCCGAGGGCCGAGCGGGTCTCGAAGGGCAGGAAGTCCAGCGCCACACGACGGAAGATGTAGTCGACGATCGACTGCGCCATCCGCACGTCCGGGTCGTCCGTCATACCGGCCGGCTCGAAGCGCATGTTGGTGAACTTCGCGACGTACGTCTCCAGCGGGACGCCGTACTGCAGACCGACCGAGACGGCGATCGAGAAGGCGTCCATCATGCCCGCGAGGGTCGAGCCCTGCTTGGACATCTTCAGGAAGACCTCGCCCAGGCCGTCGTCCGGGTAGGAGTTGGCCGTCATGTAGCCCTCGGCGCCACCGACGGTGAAGGAGGTGGTGATGCCCGGGCGGCCCTTGGGCAGGCGCTTGCGGACCGGGCGGTACTCGATGACCTTCTCGACCGCCGTGCGGATGGTCTCCTCGGCCTTCTCGGTGACCTCGGCCTTCTCCGCCTCCTTCTTCTTGGCGGAGAGGGGCTGGCCGACCTTGCAGTTGTCGCGGTAGATCGCGAGCGCCTTGACGCCCATCTTCCACGCCTCGAAGTAGATCTCCTCGATCTCCTCGACGGTCGCCGTCTCCGGCATGTTGACCGTCTTCGAGATCGCGCCGGAGATCCAGGGCTGGATCGCGGCCATCATGCGGACGTGGCCCATCGGGGAGATGGAGCGCTCACCCATCGCGCAGTCGAAGACCTCGTAGTGCTCCGTCTTCAGGCCCGGGGCGTCGACCACGTTGCCGTGCTCGGCGATGTGGGTGACGATCGCCTCGATCTGCTCTTCCTGGTAGCCCATGCGGCGCAGGGCCTGCGGGACGGTGCCGTTGACGATCTGCATGGAGCCGCCGCCGACGAGCTTCTTGAACTTGACCAGGGCCAGGTCCGGCTCGACACCGGTCGTGTCGCAGGACATCGCGAGACCGATGGTGCCGGTCGGCGCGAGGACGGATGCCTGGGAGTTGCGGAAGCCGTTCTTCTCGCCGAGGCGCAGGACGTCCTGCCATGCCTCGGTGGCGGCTGCCCAGATCGCGTTGTCCAGGTCCTCGGTGCGCGGCGCGACGGCGTTGGCGTCGGCGTGCTGCTTCATGACGCGCTGGTGCGCCTCGGCGTTGCGGGCGTAGCCGTCGTACGGGCCGACGATGGCGGCCAGCTCGGCGGAGCGCTTGTAGGCGGTGCCGGTCATCAGCGAGGTGATCGACGCGGCGAGGGTGCGGCCGCCGTCGGAGTCGTACGCGTGGCCGGTGGCCATCAGCAGGGCGCCGAGGTTGGCGTAGCCGATGCCCAGCTGGCGGAAGGCACGGGTGTTCTCGCCGATCTTCTGCGTCGGGAAGTCCGCGAAGCAGATGGAGATGTCCATCGCGGTGATGACGAGCTCGACGACCTTGGCGAAGCGCTCGGCGTCGAAGGACTGGTTGCCCTTGCCGTCGTCGTTCAGGAACTTCATCAGGTTCAGCGAGGCGAGGTTGCAGGACGTGTTGTCCAGGTGCATGTACTCGCTGCAGGGGTTGGACGCGGTGATGCGGCCGGACTCGGGGCAGGTGTGCCAGTGGTTGATCACACCGTCGTACTGGATGCCCGGGTCGGCGCAGGCCCAGGCGGCCTCGGCAAGCTTGCGGAAGAGCGCCTTGGCGTCGACCTTCTCGATGACCTCGCCGGTCATACGGGCGCGCAGGCCGAACTCGGTGCCGTTCTCGACGGCCGTCATGAACTCGTCGTTCACGCGGACGGAGTTGTTGGCGTTCTGGTACTGGACGGACGTGATGTCGTCGCCGCCCAGGTCCATGTCGAAGCCCGCGTCGCGCAGGGCGCGGATCTTCTCCTCCTCCTTCACCTTGGTGGCGATGAAGTCCTCGACGTCCGGGTGGTCCACGTCCAGGACGACCATCTTGGCCGCCCGGCGGGTGGCACCGCCGGACTTGATCGTTCCTGCGGACGCGTCGGCACCGCGCATGAAGGAGACGGGGCCGGAGGCGTTGCCGCCGGAGGAGAGGAGCTCCTTGGAGGAGCGGATGCGGGAGAGGTTCAGGCCGGCGCCGGAGCCGCCCTTGAAGATCATGCCCTCTTCCTTGTACCAGTCGAGGATCGACTCCATGGAGTCGTCGACGGACAGGATGAAGCAGGCGGAGACCTGCTGCGGCTGGGGCGTGCCGACGTTGAACCACACCGGGGAGTTGAAGCTGAAGATCTGGTGCAGGAGGGCGTAGGTCAGCTCGTGCTCGAAGATCTCCGCGTCGGCGGGGGACGCGAAGTAGTCGTAGTCCTCGCCGGCCTTCGTGTACGTCTTGACGATGCGGTCGATGAGCTGCTTCAGACCGGTCTCGCGCTGCGGCGTGCCGACGGCACCGCGGAAGTACTTGCTGGTGACGATGTTGACCGCGTTCACCGACCAGAAGTCGGGGAACTCGACGCCGCGCTGCTCGAAGTTGACCGAGCCGTCGCGCCAGTTCGTCATGACGACGTCACGGAGCTCCCAGTTCACCTCGTCGTACGGGTGCACGCCGGGGGTGGTGTGGATGCGCTCGATCCGCAGGCCGCCCTTGGCGGCCTTGGTCCCCTTGGTGCGGGAACCACGTGCCGAGCTGCTCGCCGTCTCTGTCATGCCGCCTGCCTCCCATATGCGGGCAAAAACGCCCTAAAGTGCCAGCGATATTCCGCGGCACAATGCTGTGTCTTGTATCTACGAATCTCGCCCTGCCGGCCGGCGGGTCCGCTCTGCGCTGCGGGCCCGTCCGGTCAGTCGGCGGCGGAGGCGGGCACGGGGACGACCGGGGGGGTCCCTCCGGGCTCGCACTCATGGGGGTGAGGCCGCGGTTCGCGGAGTTCCGCGATGGCGGTCTCGAAGTCTTCAAGGGTGTCGAAAGCTTTGTACACGGACGCGAACCGCAGGTACGCGACCAGGTCGAGCTCCTGCAACGGGCCGAGTATGGCCAGACCCACGTCGTGGGTGGTCAGCTCGGCGCTCCCGGTGGCGCGCACCGCCTCCTCGACCCGCTGGCCGAGCTTGGCGAGAGCGTCCTCGGTGACCGGCCGCCCCTGGCACGCCTTGCGGACGCCAGAGATGACCTTGGTGCGGCTGAAGGGTTCGGTGACCCCGCTTCGCTTGATCACCATCAGCGAGGCCGTCTCCACCGTCGTGAAGCGACGGGAGCAGTCGGGGCACTGACGGCGCCGGCGGATCGACGTTCCGTCGTCGGTGGTACGGCTGTCGACGACGCGGCTGTCGGGGTGCCTGCAGAAGGGGCAGTGCATGGTTCCCTCACCCTCCTCTTGGCACGACTGAATCACCGCACGGAGCCCCTCGGCGACGCAGAGCGAGGCTCTGCCGCGGGCTCGTGAAGCAGCCACAAGCATATGCGATCCGGGAGGTCCGAGCAGACCGTGGACCACAACTTGTGGGCTGCGACGCACATCCAACCACTAGATCTTGCGTTGCGGAGGATTTACGCCTCTACGCGTGTCGCGGCCCGCGATGGCCGGTTTCCAGGGCCTCGGATGCCAGACTGGGCGCGGACCCCACCGACGGCGGCTCGACCCGGAAGGGTACCGTAAGCACCAGACGCGGCTCCGAATCCGCGTTCGGACGACGGGCCGGCGACACACCCGCGGACCGTTGTTCCGGCCGGCCATCCGCACCGGTCGGGCCATACACCCACTGCTCTCACCCAGGTGGACGATCCGCGATTTTTCACTCGAACGTGTGTTTGGCGCAACCTTTCGAAAGCAACTACCGTTGTCCAGCTAGGGAGAACATTTCGAGAGGGGCCGACGTGACCACCACCGCAGACAGTGCCACCATCACTGCCCAGAACCGCTCCCAGAGCCGACTCGAGCCGGTGCATGCCATGAATGACGTGAGTCAGAACCCGGAGGCGGAGGCGACCGTACGCCCCGCTCGCTCGCTGCCAGGGCGACCTCCAGGCATCCGCGCCGACAGCTCCGGACTCACGGACCGGCAGCGGAGGGTCATCGAGGTCATCCGGGACTCGGTGCAGCGCCGCGGCTACCCGCCGTCGATGCGCGAGATCGGCCAGGCCGTCGGCCTCTCCAGCACTTCCTCCGTCGCGCACCAGCTGATGGCCCTGGAGCGCAAGGGCTTCCTGCGCCGCGACCCGCACCGCCCCCGCGCCTACGAGGTGCGCGGCTCGGACCAGCCCAGCTCGCAGCCCACCGACACCACCGGCAAGCCCGCCGCCTCCTACGTCCCCCTGGTCGGCCGGATCGCGGCCGGCGGCCCGATCCTCGCCGAGGAGTCGGTGGAGGACGTCTTCCCGCTCCCCCGCCAGCTCGTGGGTGACGGTGAGCTCTTCGTGCTCAAGGTCGTCGGCGACTCGATGATCGAGGCCGCCATCTGCGACGGCGACTGGGTCACCGTCCGCCGTCAGCCCGTCGCGGAGAACGGCGACATCGTCGCCGCGATGCTGGACGGCGAGGCCACGGTCAAGCGGTTCAAGCGGGAGGACGGCCATGTGTGGCTGCTCCCGCACAACGCCGCGTACCAGCCGATCCCCGGCGACGAGGCGACCATCCTGGGCAAGGTCGTCGCCGTGCTGCGCCGGGTCTGACCCTCGCCCCCCAGCCAGCTCCGGGACCTCTGCGCCGGTCCCGGAGCTGTTGTATGCCTGCCGTACAGCCGTTCGCGCCGGGCCTACCTGCCGTCGGCCTGCGCGCTCGCGTCGATCGCGGCCAGCGAGCGGCGGACCTGGTTGCGGTCCGTGGTGTACCAGAAGTCGGGGAGCGAGGCGCGCAGGAAGCTCCCGTAGCGGGCCGTCGCCAGACGGGGGTCGAGGACGGCGACGACGCCCCGGTCCCCGGAGGCCCGTACGAGCCGCCCGGCTCCCTGGGCCATCAGCAGGGCGGCGTGGGTGGCGGCGACCGCCATGAACCCGTTGCCGCCGTTCTCCTCGACGGCCTTCTGCCGCGCGCTCATCAGCGGATCGTCGGGCCGGGGGAACGGGATCCGGTCCATGATCACGAGCTGGCAGCTGGGGCCGGGTACGTCCACGCCCTGCCAGAGGGAGAGGGTCCCGAACAGGCAGGTGCGCGGGTCGGCGGAGAAGGACTTGATCAGTTCGCCCAGCGTCTCCTCGCCCTGGAGCAGGATCGGGTTGTCGAGCCGCCCGCGCAGTTCCTCGGCGGCCGCCTTGGCGCCGCGCATGGAGGAGAAGAGGCCGAGGGTCCGGCCGCCCGCCGCCTCGATCAGCTCCGCGAGCTCGTCCATCATGTCGCCGCGGGTGCCCTCACGGCCGGGGGTGGCCAGGTGCTTGGCGACGTAGAGGATGCCCTGCTTGGGGTAGTCGAACGGGGAGCCCACATCCAGCCCACGCCACAGCGGCACGTCCTCCCCCTCGACCCCTTCCGGAGAGAGGCCGAGCGAGGCCGCGACACCGTTGAAGTCCCCGCCGAGCTTGAGGGTGGCCGAGGTGAGGACCACCGACCGGTCCTCGAACAGCTTCTCGCGCAGCAGCCCGGACACCGACAGCGGTGCGACCCGGAGGGTGGCACCGAAACGGTCGTGGCGCTCGTACCAGACGACGTCGTACTCCGAGCCGAGCATGATCCGCTCGGCCACCGTGTGGACGTTCTCCACGGCGGCCAGGGCCTGCTTGCGGACGGCGTCCTCGTCGTGGACGGACTTGTCACGGGTGGCGCCGATCGCGGAGATCACATCGCGCGCGGAGTCCCGCAGGGCGGCCAGTGCGTAGCCGAGGTCCTCGGGGATCTGCTCCAGGCGGCCGGGGAGCGCCAGCTCCATCACCCGCTCGAAGGTCTCCGAGGCCGTCTGCAGGGAGTCCGCGGTCTTCTCGTCGACCAGTTTCGCGGCCCGCTTCACGGCACGGTTGACCTGGCCCGGGGTGAGCTCGCCCGTGGCGACGCCGGTGACACGGGAGACCAGCTCATGGGCCTCGTCGACGATCAGCACCTCGTGCTGCGGCAGGACGGGGGCGCCCTCGATGGCGTCGATGGCGAGCAGGGCGTGGTTAGTGACGACCACGTCCGCGAGCTTGGCCCGCTCGCGGGCCGCCTCCGCGAAGCACTCGGCTCCGTACGCGCACTTCGAGGCGCCGAGGCACTCCCGGGAGGAGACCGAGACCTGGCCCCATGCCTTGTCGGAGACGCCGGGGGTGAGGTCGTCTCGGTCGCCGGTCTCGGTCTCGTCGGCCCAGTCGCGCAGGCGGAGCAGGTCCTTGCCGAGCTTGCTGGTGGGGGCGGCCGCCTCGAACTGGTCGAAGAGGCTCTCCTCCTCGTCCTGCGGGGCGCCCTCGTGCAGCCGGTGCAGGCACAGATAGTTCGACCGGCCCTTGAGCATGGCGAACTGCGGCCGCCGGCGCAGCTGCGGGTGCAGCGCCTCCACCGTCCGCGGCAGGTCGCGCTCGACGAGCTGGCGCTGGAGCGCGAGCGTCGCCGTGGCCACGACGACGCGCTCGCCGTGCGCGAGGGCCGGCACGAGGTAGCCGAGGGACTTGCCGGTGCCGGTACCGGCCTGGATCAGCCGGTGGGAGTTGCCGTCGATCGCTTCGGCGACGGCTTCGGCCATGGCCACCTGGCCGGGCCGCTCCGTGCCGCCGACGGCGGAGACGGCGGCGTGCAGCAGGTCGGGGAGGGAGGGCTTCGTCATAGCAGTACCAACCCTACGGGGCGCCGCTGACAGTGGTGTACCGATCCGGCCTCACGGGCGGTGCACGAGGAGCGAGCAGTCGTTCGATGACGATCTCCTCGTTCGCGAACGCGGGAACTCCACGCGGCGGCGGAGAGTTTTCCAAGGGAGAAGCGTGAGGGAACGGACCGGGAACGGGATACGGGCCGCCGGCGGCGATCAGAGGAGATTGCGCAGCGACCGGTCCCGGATCATCAGGGCGGCACGCTTCTCGGGGAGTTCGATCTCGGTGGCGTAGCGGAATCCGGCGGCGAGGAAGGCAGATACGGAGGGGGTGTTGCGGATGTCCGGTTCGGCGATGACCCGTGTGCAGCGGGGGCGGTGGTCGAAGACGAGCTCGGTGACGGCGCGCAGCAGCGTGGTCCCCAGGCCCCGGCCGCGGTTCGTGCCGTCTCCGATCAGCAAGTGGATACCCGTGTCGTGGGGGCGCGCCGGGTAGTGGCGGGAGACCGGGTCGAGGTCGGCCCGGTAGATCTCCCAGTAGCTCATCGGGGTGCCGTCGAGCAGGCCGAGGCAGGGGATGCTGCGGCCGTCGCCGTCGAGCTGGGCCCGCAGGTGGGCTGCGGTGGCGGCGGAGGCGCCGGCGAGTTCCCAGTAGGCGTCGACGTCGGGGTCGTTCATCCAGCGGGTGAGGAGCGGGAGGTCCCGGCCCGGCCGTACGGGTTCCAGGCGGAAGGCCCCGGCCGGTGTGGGCTGGGTGCCCCAGCCCGCGGGTGAATCGAGGAGGTCCGCCTCGGCGAGCAGGGGCAGCAGCCCGACGGTGAAGCGGTGCTCGGTGGGCTGCTGGGTGGCGGTCGCGCGGTGGGCGCGGCCTGGTGCGGTGCTGGTGGTCGTTTCGGTGGGGGGCATCGGGCTCTTCTCCGTGTCGGTGGGAGCGCGTCAGTCGTGGAGGGGGTTGGTGATGGTGACGTAGACGGACTGCGTTTCGACGGGGCCCACGAGTTCGTCGAGGCCGCCCAGGCGGGTGAGCAGGTTCGCCTTGCAGCGCAGGGTGGGTGAGTCCAGCAGCTGCGCCGGGAGCGGGCCGAGGTCTGCGGCCTTTCCGAGGAACCGGCGGAACGCGGCGAGGAGTACGCGCTCGTCCGCGAGCCGCTGGGAGCCGAATGCCCCGATGAGGCCGAGCACGTTGTTGATGCCGAGGTAGTAGGCGAAGCGTTCGTCGGTGACGGCGTCGGGGACGAAGGTGTCGCTGGCCCGGCCGATTCCGGGGAGCCGGCGTTCCAGTTCGGTGCGCCGGGACGCGCGGAAGTAGTAGCCCTGGTTGTCGCGGAAGCGGCCGCCGGCGGGCCAGCCGGCCCGGTCGAGGATCACCAGGGTGTTCTGCTGGTGGGCTTCGAGGGCGATGCCGGCGAGCGCGTCGAAGGCGAGGACGGGCAGGACGACCTGGTCGAGGTAGCGCAGGAACCACTCGGTGGCGACCGCGGAGGTGGGGCGGCCGGTGGTCGCGGCGAGCCGGGAGACGGTGTCGGCGAGCCGGGAGCGCATGGTGGTGCGGCCGGGCCACGGGCGGGGTGCGGTGAGTGCGGCGACGCAGACGGCGTCGTCGTCGGAGCGGAAGGGGTTGTGGCGGAGCAGGGCGTCGAGGCCCGGTACGGGGGTGCCGTCCGGGGCGTCGACGGCGACCCAGGCGGGGTCGCGGACGATGTCGAAGCCGGGGTGGGCGGTCTGCCACCGCTCGGCGAGGCCGGTGCGGAGCAGCCGGTGCACCTCGACTCCGCGGCGGAGCTCCTTGCGGAGGTTCTCGCGGCGGGAGTTGGTGATGCGCAGGCCCAGGGAGAGCTTGAGCATGGCGGGCGCACCGGGGCGGTGGACCGTGCGGACGGAGGAGGTGGGGTACCAGGGGGTTCCGTGCGGACCCAGGTCGGTGAGGAGTCCCGCGTCGCGGAGGGCGGCGACGGCGGGACGCTGGAGGAGGTCGCGGGCCTGCCAGGGGTGCAGGGGAAGGGGTGTGGTGCCGGGGGGCAGCGGCAGCCCTGGGGCGAGACGGGCGAGGAGCCGGGCGGCGGAGACGGGGCGGCCGCGTTCGGTCCAGGCGGAGTCGGTGGCCAGGACGGCCGGTGCGACGGCGATCCAGTGCAGGGGGAAGGAGCCGTGGAGTTCGGGTGAGTAGCGAAGTGCTTCCGCTTCGGAGAGCCCTTCGCGGCTCTTGGGATCGGGCTGGAGGGGGTGGCCGAGGAGGAGCGACTGTTCGGCGGTGAGGAAGAGGTCCCCCGCGATGGGTGCGGGGGCGGTGGGGCGGCGACGCCGGTCGGCGATGAACTCGGTGGTGCGGCGCACCGAGTCGGCGACCCGGCCGACGAGGTCGGTGCCTCGGCTGTTGCCCTCGCGGGCGATGAGGGAGGCGAGGGTGACGGCGTCCACGGCGGGAGCGTCGGCGGGTGCGCCTTCGAGACGGGCCGGGGCGAAGCGGTGCCAGCCGGCCTCGGACCAGTGCCGGACGGGGACGAGCAGAGCGGTGGCTGATGCGGGGAGGGGGATGCGCAGGAGGGTTCCGGAGGGCCCGTCGGGGCGGCCGATGCCGTTCTCGCGGACCCAGCAGCGGAGGAGGTTCTCCACGGTGGCGGCCTCGGCGGCGGTGGCCGGGTCGGGGTGGTCCAGCAGGTCGGGCAGCACCGCCGGCTCGGGGCCGACGGGCCCGGCCCCGCCCACCCGGGGCCGGGCGGTGGTGGCCTTCTGCCGGGGCACGGTGAGGGCGGGGCCGGGTTCCGTACCGAGCGGGGCCGGAGCCGGCGCGGGAACCCGCCCGCTGCCCGCCCCCGGGACCACGGGCACCTGGCCGGATTCCGCTCCGGCTGCGGGCGGCACCGGCCCGGTGACGTGCGGGCCCTTCCGGGATGCCGCCCCGGGCGGGGGCAGCGTGGGCCCGGGGAGGTGTTGGCCCTTGCCGGAGTCCGGTTCGCCCCAGGGCGGCAGCGGCCCGGGGGTCTGTGGGCCCTGCCCGGATTCCGCCGCGGCCCGGGGCGGCACCGACCCGGGGAGGTGTGGGCCCCGGCCGGATGCCGCCCCAGCTGCGGGCGGCACCGGTCCGCGGGCGTGTGAGCCCTGCCCGGAGCCCACCCCGACCTGGGGCGGCACCGGGCCGGGGAGCTGCGAGCCCTGCACGGATTCCGGTCCCGTCCAGGGCAGCACCGGGCCAGGAAGGTGTTGGCCGTGCCCGGATTCCGCTCCGGCTGCAGGTGGCACCGGGCCGGGGAGGTGTTGGCCGTGCCCGGATTCCGCTCCGGCTGCGGGTGGCACCGGGCCAGGGAGGTGTCGGCCCTGACCGGATCCCGCTCCGGCTGCGGGCGGGAGCGGGCCGGGAAGCTGTGGGGTGTCCTCCGGGCGGGGGCGGAGGGTGTCGGGGCCGTCCAACCGGGCCGGGGGTGGGCCCGGGTGACCGGGGTCGGGGGGCCCGCCCGTCGGGGGCGCTGGGGCGGGGGCCGGGGGGTGCGTCGCAGGGGTGGTCTGCGTCGGCGGGGTCGGGTGGGCCGGGGGTGGAGGGGTCGGGGGCTGCGGGGGGTGGGGGCAGGGGGTGGGCATGGGGGTCCTTGGTCAGGGGCGGGCGGCGACGGCGTCGGCCAGGCGGTCCAGGACGGCTGTGGCCTGCTCGTCGGTGAGGGTGAGCGGGGGCAGCAGCCGGACCACGGCGCCGTGGCGGCCGCCGAGTTCCACGATCAGGCCGCGGTCCAGGCATGCCTGGCGGATGGCAGCGGCGCGGGCGGGGGCGGGGGCTCCGGTGTCGGGGTCGACGATCTCGACGCCGAGCATCAGGCCCCGGCCCCGCACGTCCCCGACACAGGGCTGGTCGGCCGCCAGACCACGCAGGGCCGTGAGCATCCGGCCGCCCAGCTCGGCCGCCCGCCGGGCGAGGCCGTTGCGGCGGACGTAGGCGAGGGTGGCCGTGCCGGCGGCCATGGCGAGCTGGTTGCCCCGGAACGTTCCGGCATGGGCGCCGGGCTCCCAGACGTCCAGCTCCGAGCGGTAGACGATCACCGCGAGCGGGAGGCTGCCACCGATCGCCTTCGACAGGACCATCACGTCCGGGACCACCCCGGCATGGTCGACGCCCCAGAAGGCGCCGGTGCGGCCCACCCCGGTCTGGACCTCGTCCGCGATCAGGGGGATGCCCCGGGTCTCGGTGATCTCCCGCATCCGGCGCAGCCAGTCGTCCGGGGCCGGGTGCACCCCGCCCTCGCCCTGGACGGGTTCCACGAGCATGCCCGCGGGCGCCGGCACCCCGCCCTTGGGGTCGTCGAGCAGGCTCTCCGTCCAGGCAGCGGAGAGCCGGGCCCCCTCCGCGCCGCCGACCCCGAACGGGCAGCGGTAGTCCTGCGGGTAGGGCAGCCGGGTCACCCGGACGTCGGTGGCTCCTCCGGAAGCGGACAGGGCCCCGGCCGTCATGCCGTGGTAGGCCCCGGCGAAGGCCAGGAGCCCTGAGCGTCCGGTGGCGACCCGGACCAGCTTCAGCGCGGCCTCGACGGCGTCCGTCCCGGCCGGCCCGCAGAACTGGACGCGGGCGTCGGCGGCCAGCTGGGCCGGGAGGTTCGCGAAGAGTTCGGTGGTGAACGCGTCCTTGACCGGGGTGGCGAGGTCGAGCACATGCAGCGGGGCGCCCGAGTCGAGGACCCCGCGAATGGCCTCCAGGACGACGGGGTGGTTGTGCCCGAGGGCGAGGGTGCCCGCGCCGGAGAGGCAGTCGAGGTAGCGCCGCCCGTCGGCGCCCTCGATGGTCAGCCCCCGGGCCCGTACCGGGACGATCGGCAGCGAGCGCGCGTACGTCCGGGCCGCGGACTCCCTCAGTGCCTGCCTGCGCAGGATGCCTTCGGCCGCGACGGGCCACCGGCCGCCCTGGGGCGGGATCTGTGCCGCGGCTGCGGCCTGCTCGGTCAGGGACACGACTGTCGGACCTCCCGCACGGATTCCTCTTCCGGATTGCGCCTCGAACACGAAGGCTCCTGCGCCGTCCCCCGTACGTACCAACGACGGTGACGGCGGCGGATCACGGGTCGGCCGAAGATCCTTGCGTCCCGGCGCCCCCTGAAATCCCTTCAGCGCGGCCCGTACGCGTATGGGCGGCGCCCGAAGACCCGGGGCGGGGACCGGAACCGCCGACCCGGGGGCCGCCGTCTTCAACGGCGGCGGCATAGTGGGGTGCTGCGCAAACGAACACAAGCACCCTGGACGACACCGTCCCAACACCTCGAAGCACCTGGGGGACTTACGACATGCGACCGAACCGACCGGTCACCGCGGCCCTCTGCGCGGCCGCCCTCGCGCTGACCGCCGCGGCCTGCGGACCCGGCGACGGGGAGGCCGGCGGCGATGCCAAGCCGACCGTGGCAGCGACCCTCCCGTCCGGCGGCGCCGCGGACGGCCCCGTCAAGATCCCGCAAGAGCTCAAGGACAAGCTCAAGCAGCACGGGTTCGACATGGAGAAGTGGAAGGGGGGCGCGTGGAAGAACTGGAACAAGCAGGACTGGCTCCGCGAGGCGGGCGACTACGTCAACCCCATCATCGACGGCCTCTGGGACCCGGAGCGGATGCGTGACGCGGAGCAGCCGCAGCGTCCGTCCGTCGATCCCGACGCCGGCAAGGACCAGGGCGTCACGGACCCGACCCCGGCCCCGGTGACGGCCAAGGGCGTGGTCGCGCCGTACCACTCGACCGTGCCGGCGTCCGGCAAGGTCTTCTTCGACGGCCCCGAGGGCTCGATGGTCTGCTCGGCCACCGTGGTCAAGGACCCGGCCCACCCCGGCAAGTCCAACCTGGTCTGGACGGCGGGCCACTGCGTGCACGCGGGCAAGGCGGGCGGCTGGTACCGCAACATCGCCTTCGTCCCCTCGTACAACAACGCGGGCCGGCCGGCCGCCGAGCTCAAGGGCGCGCCCCGCGAGCAGGTGGCCCCGTACGGCGTGTGGTGGAGCGACTGGGCGCAGACCTCCGACCAGTGGATCGCGACCGGCGGTCCGACGGGCGGCGCGGGCGCGCCGTACGACTTCGCCGTGCTGCACGTGACCCCGGAGAAGGGCGGCAGCGGCAAGTCGCTGGAGGAGACGGTCGGTACGGCGCTCCCGGTGGAGTTCAACGCCCCGGCGGTCCCGAAGATCACGGGGATGACGGCGACGGGCTACCCGGCGGCGGCTCCCTTCGACGGCCAGAAGGCGTTCCAGTGCACGGACAAGCCGGGCCGCCTGGCACTGCACCAGGGGGACCCGGTGATGTACCGCATCGGCTGCACCATGACGGGCGGCTCCTCCGGTGGCGGCTGGGTCGCCCCGGGTGCCGACGGCAAGCCGGCGCTGGTGTCGAACACCTCGATCGGCCCGGCGAAGGCGGGCTGGCTGGCCGGCCCGAAGTTGGGGCCCGAGGCCAAGGGGATCTACGACGCCGTGAGCGCCAAGTTCAAGCACTGAGCGCGCGGGCGGCCTCGTTCCGCGCCGGTACGTGAAAAGCCCGAGGGCCCTCCGCGTCAGCGGAGGGCCCTCGGCCGTGCCTGAACGGCGTTACCGCTTGGCGGGGACGTACGGCGTGAGTTCCGCCGCCAGTTCCTGGTGGACCCGCGCCTTGAGCAGGGTGCCCTCCGGGGTGTGCTCCTCGGAGATCACCTCCCCCTCGGCGTGCGCCCGGGCGATCAGCCCGCCGCGGGTGTACGGCACCAGGGCCTCCACCTCGACCGCGGGCCGGGGGAGCTCCTCGTCGATGAGCGCGAGGAGCTCCTCGATGCCCTGGCCGGTGCGCGCCGAGACGGCGATGGAGTGCCGCTCGATGCGCAGCAGGCGCTGCAGGACGAGCGGGTCCGCGGCGTCGGCCTTGTTGATCACCACGATCTCGGGCACGTCGACCGCGCCGACCTCGCGGATGACCTCGCGGACGGCCGCCAGCTGCTCCTCCGGCGCCGGGTGCGCGCCGTCCACGATGTGCAGGATGAGGTCGGAGTCGCCGACCTCCTCCATCGTGGAGCGGAACGCCTCGACGAGGTGGTGGGGCAGGTGCCGGACGAATCCGACGGTGTCGGCCAGGGTGTAGACCCGCCCGGAGGGGGTCTCGGCGCGGCGGACGGTCGGGTCGAGGGTGGCGAACAGGGCGTTCTCCACCAGGACGCCGGCGCCCGTGAGCCGGTTGAGCAGGGAGGACTTCCCGGCGTTGGTGTAGCCGGCGATGGCGACCGAGGGCACCTTGTTGCGGCGCCGTTCCTGCCGCTTGATGTCGCGGCCGGTCTTCATCTCGGCGATCTCCCGGCGCATCTTCGCCATCTTCTCGCGGATGCGGCGCCGGTCGGTCTCGATCTTGGTCTCACCGGGGCCTCGGGTGGCCATGCCGCCACCGCCGCCGCCACCCATCTGCCGGGACAGCGACTGACCCCAGCCGCGCAGACGCGGCAGCATGTACTGCATCTGTGCCAGGGCGACCTGCGCCTTGCCCTCTCTGGACTTGGCGTGCTGGGCGAAGATGTCCAGGATGAGGGCGGTCCGGTCGACGACCTTGACCTTGACCACGTCCTCGAGGGCGATGAGCTGGCCGGGGCTGAGCTCTCCGTCGCAGACGACGGTGTCGGCGCCGCTCTCCAGCACGATGTCGCGCAGCTCGCGGGCCTTGCCGGAACCGATGAAGGTGGCCGGGTCGGGCTTGTCGCGGCGCTGCATCACACCGTCGAGCACGAGGGCGCCCGCCGTCTCGGCGAGGGCCGCGAGCTCCGCGAGGGAGTTCTCGGCGTCGCTCACCGTGCCGGAGGTCCAGACACCGACGAGGACCACGCGCTCCAGACGGAGCTGGCGGTACTCGACCTCGGTGACGTCTTCGAGTTCGGTGGAGAGACCGGCGACGCGGCGCAGGGCCGCGCGCTCGGAGCGGTCGAACTGGTCGCCGTCCCGGTCTCCGTCGATCTCGTGGCTCCAGGCGACGTCCTCTTCCATCAGGGCATCGGCCCGAAGGCTCTCGGTGAAGCGCTGCGGGTCCCGCACGTTCTGCGCGTCCCGCGGGTCCTGGGAAGGGGATGAAGAGGAGGTCATTGGATCCTTACGTCGATTCGATGGTGTGCCGCGCCGGCCAGGGCCAAAGGTACCGCCCTGCGTGACTGGCTCTGTCCCGTTCAACGTGGGACGCCGTCCGGTGATTCCCCGGACGGCCGCCTTGTCGCCGGCCCCGTCGATGGTGACATGCCCGTTCCTGGCGCGTCATACCGTTTTTCCGGGCGCCGCCGGGGCGCTCCAGTCCGGGTGGCCGGGCATCGGCGGGGTCTTCTCGCCGTAGAGCCAGGGCTGGAGGAAGGCCGAGAGGTCCCGTCCGGCCTCCTGGGAGGCGAGGCGTACGAAGTCCTCCGTGCCCGCGGTGGCGTCCTTGTGTTCGGCCACCCAGCGCCGCTCCACCCGGTCGAAGGCGGCCGCGCCGATCTCCTCGCGCAGGGCGTAGAGGATCAGCGCCGAGCCGTCGTAGACCACCGGCCGGAACAGCCCGATCTTCTGTCCGGGGGCCGCCGCCTTGGGCGCCGCGGGGGGACCGCCGGCCGCCCGCCACTGGTCGGAGCGCTGGTACGCCTCGCGCATCCGCCGCTCCAGGGAGTACTTGCCGAGCCCGTCCGCGTACAGGGCCTCGTACCAGGTGGCGTGTCCCTCGTTGAGCCACAGGTCGGACCAGGTGCGCGGGGTGACGCTGTCGCCGAACCACTGGTGGGCGAGCTCGTGGACCATGACGGCCTCGACGTACCACTCGGGGTAGCCCTCGGCCTCGCCCGCGAACAGGCCGTGCTCGAAGAGCGAGAGGGTCTGCGTCTCCAGCTCGAAGCCGGTGCGGGCCCGCGCGATCAGCACCCCGTAGTTCTCGAAGGGGTAGCGGCCGACCCGCTCCTCCATCCACGCGATGTGTCCGGCGGTCTTGCGCAGCCAGGGTTCCAGCCGCTCCCGGTCGGCGGCCGGGACCACGTCGCGCAGCGGCAGGCCGTGGGGGCCCGTGCGGTGCAGGACGGCTGAGCGGCCGATGGAGACCTGGGCGAGCTCGGTGGCCATGGGGTGCAGGGTCCGGTACGTCCACTCGGTGCCGCCGGCCGCGCGGGGGGCGGGGACCGCGCCCGGCAGGCCGTTGGCGACGGCGGTGTAGCCCTCGGGGACGGTGACCCGGAAGGTGAAGTACGCCTTGTCGGCGGGGTGGTCGTTGCAGGGGAAGACCCGGTGGGCGGCGTCGGCCTGGTTGGCCATGGCCAGGCCGTCCTCGGTGGTGACCCAGCCGCCGTCGGCCGAGCCGCGCGGGTCGCTGGTGTGCCGGACGGTGATCCGCAGCGCGGTGTTCGCGGCGACGGGGCGGGCGGGGGTGAGGACGAGGTCCTCGCCCGCGCTCTCGAACCGCGCGGGCTCGCCGTTGACCTCGGCGGAGGCCACGGTCCCGTGGGTGAAGTCCAGGTTGATCCGCTCCAGCGGGGCCAGGGTCCGGGCTTCGATGGCGGTCACCGCGGCCAGCGGGCTGCGGTTGTCCTTGTACGTGAGGGAGAGGTCGTACGAGAGGACGTCGTAGCCGGGGTTGCCGAGCTCGGGGAAGAGCCGGTCGCCGATGCCGAGCGGCTTCGGCGGGGGCAGCACGGCGGCGACGAGGCTGAGGGAGGCCGCGGCGAGCAGGGCGGCGCGCAGGCGCGGGGAGGAGAGCTGCATCCACCACCGCTTACCAGCGCCCGCCGCGGGCCCGCGCGCGGCGCGCGACGGATCCACCCGAACGAGAGGGTCCGGGCGGCTCCCCGCCCGGTCCCGCGTCAGGCGCGGCTGACGTCGTACACGCCCGGCACGTCCCGCATGGCCCGCATCAGCGCGGGCAGGACGGAGGCGTCGGGCAGGTGCAGGGTGTAGCTGTGCCGGACGCGCTGTTCGACGGGCGGCTCGACGGTGGCGGAGACCACCTCGACCCCCTGGCGGGCGATGGCCTCGGTCAGGTCGGCCAGCAGGTGCGGGCGGCCGAACGATTCGGCGAGCAGGGTGACCCGGCAGTCGGCGGTGGCCCGCCAGTGCACGGCGACGGAGGTGCGGCCCAGGGATCGCATCTGGGCGACGGCGGGGCAGTGGATCCGGTGGACGGTGACGGCTCCGCCCCGGACGACGAACCCGGCGACCGCGTCGGGCGGTACGGGGGTGCAGCAGCCGGCGAGGCGTACGTGGGCGTCGGGGAGGTCGGCGACGGCGTTGCCCCCGCCGCCGCGCAGCCCGGGCACCGAGAGCGGGGCGCGGGCGGCGGTGGTGGCGGGGACGGGCCCGTCGGGGTGGGCCTGGAGCCAGCTGCTGATGGCGATCCGGGCGGCCGGGGTCCTGGCGTGCTCCAGCCAGTCGGCGGCGGGTCCGGAGGAGGCGTCCTGGGCGAGCAGCAGCTGGACGGTGTCCCCGTCGGAGAGCGGGGCGGACAGGGAGGTCAGGCGCCCGTTGACGCGGGCGCCGATACAGCCGTGGGCCGCCTCGCCGTGCTGGGCGTAGGCGGCGTCGATACAGCTGGCGCCGGCGGGCAGGGCGAGGGTGCCGCCGTCGGCGCGGTAGACGGTGATCTCGCGGTCCTGGGCGAGTTCGGCGCGCAGTCCGGTCCAGAAGGTGTCCGGGTCGGGCGCGGACTGCTGCCAGTCGAGGAGGCGGGAGAGCCAGCCGGGGCGGGTGGGGTCGACCCGTTCCTCCTCGCAGTCGGAGCCCTCGCCGGTGGCGTACGGGTTGCCGAGGGCGACCACGCCGGCTTCGGCGACGCGGTGCATCTGCCGGGTGCGGACGATGACTTCGGCGACGTATCCCTCGGGGACGGCGACGGCGGTGTGCAGGGACTGGTAGAGGTTGAACTTCGGGACGGCGATGAAGTCCTTGAACTCCGAGATGACCGGGGTGAAGCAGGTGTGGAGCTCGCCGAGGACGGCGTAGCAGTCGGCGTTCTCGCCGACGAGGACGAGGATGCGCCCGAAGTCGGGGCCGCGCAGTTCGCCGCGGGTGCGGGAGATGCGGTGGACGGAGACGAAGTGCCGGGGGCGGACGACCACCTCGGCGGCGATGCCGGCGTCGCGCAGGACGGTGCGTACGGATTCGGCGATGGCCTGGAGGGGGTCGTCCTCGCCGGTGTGGGCGGCGATGAGCGCGCGGGTGCGCTCGTACTCCTCCGGGTGCAGGATCGCGAAGACGAGGTCTTCCAGCTCGGTCTTGAGGGCCTGGACGCCGAGGCGTTCGGCGAGCGGGATGAGGACGTCGCGGGTGACCTTGGCGATGCGGGCCTGTTTCTCTGGGCGCATCACGCCGAGGGTGCGCATGTTGTGCAGCCGGTCGGCGAGTTTGATGGACATGACGCGGACGTCGTTGCCGGTGGCGACGAGCATCTTGCGGAAGGTCTCGGGTTCGGCGGCGGCGCCGTAGTCGATCTTCTCGACCTTGGTGACGCCGTCGACGATGAAGGCCACCTCGTCGCCGAATTCCGCGCGGACCTGATCGAGGGTCACCTCGGTGTCCTCGACGGTGTCGTGCAGCAGAGACGCCGTCAGGGTCGTGGTCTCGGCGCCGAGTTCGGCCAGGATGAGGGTGACGGCGAGCGGGTGTGTGATGTACGGCTCACCGCTCTTGCGCATCTGGCCCCGGTGCGAGGACTCCGCGAGGAGGTAGGCGCGGCGCAGGAGGGACAGGTCCGCGTCCGGGTGGTGGGCGCGGTGCGCTTCTGCTACGTGTCCGATGGCGGCCGGAAGCTGGTCCCGGGACGCGGGCCCGAGCAGGGCGGCTCGGCCCAGGCGGCGCAGATCGAGCCGGCTACGGCCACGTCTGCGCAGCTCAGGGCGCACTTCGGCATGTGCTTCGGGGTTCGTGGCCTCTGCACTCATGGGCACCTCCGGCGGCTTCGACCGGCGGTGGCGGGCATGGGGTGAGCCCTCAGGGCCGGTGCCTGATGTTACCGACCCCACCACGTGGCGCAGTCCACCTCTCGCTCAGCGTGAAACGGATCACCCAGGAGAGGGAATCTTCAGGCGAAAGCCGTTTCGGTGAGCCAGTCCGCGTCGAACTCGCCGGAGGCCACGATGACGGCCGGTCCGGTCATGTCGATGCGACCGTCGGGGTGTTCGGTGATGACGAGGGTACCGCCGGGCAGGTCGACGGTGTACGAGACGGGCTCACCCGTGACGGCGGGGTCGGCTCCGTCGCGCCGGATGGCGGCCACGGCGACGGCGCAGGCGCCCGTCCCGCAGGAGCGGGTCTCGCCGGAGCCGCGCTCGTGGACGCGCATGGCGACGTGTCGCGGGCCGCGGTCGACGACGAACTCGACATTGACCCCGGTGGGGTAGGCGGACGCCGGGCTGAAGGGCGGCGGGCTGTACAGGTCTCCGGCGTCGTCGAGGCTTTCAACGAACGCCACCGCGTGCGGGTTCCCCATGTTCACGTTCCGCGCGGGCCAGGAGCGCTCGCCGACGGAGACGGTGACCTCGCCCTCGGGGAGCAGGGCGCGGCCCATCGAGACGGTGACCTCGCCCGTCTTGGCGAGGTGGACCTGCTTGACGCCGCCCCGGGTGGCCACCGCGAAGTCGCCGGGCTCGACGTGCCCGGCGTGGTGGAGGTAGCGGGCGAAGACGCGCACGCCGTTGCCGCACATCTCGGCGACGGAGCCGTCGCTGTTGCGGTAGTCCATGAACCACTCGGCCTCGTCGGCCAGGTGCGCGGCCTCGGGGTGGGCGGCGGAGCGCACGACGTGCAGCACACCGTCCGCCCCGATGCCGGCCCGGCGGTCGCACAGGGCGGCGACGGCGGTGGGCGGCAGTTCGACGGCGTTGTCCGGGTCGGGGACGATCACGAAGTCGTTCTCGGTCCCGTGACCCTTGAGGAAGGGGAGGGTGGTGTGCGTCACGAGCCCATGGTACCGAGCGGGGCGCGGCCCCGGCCGGAGGGCCCAGCATGCGGTCGGGCCGCGGTCACCGTGGTGTCGGCGCTGGTCAGCGCAGCCGTGCCACCCGGTAGACGGCCAGTGCGACGAGGACCAGCACGACCAGCGCGTACAGCGCGGCGATCCGCCAGTCGGGGCGGCGGCCGCTGCCCCGGGACGGCAGCCCGGGCCAGGAGTAGCCGACGCGGCGGGCGGCCATCATGCCCCAGCCGGCCGCGCAGGAGCTGATGAGGAAGCCGAGCATGGCGACGACGGCGCCGCCGTCGCCGAACTCGAAGGCGAGGGGGAAGGCGAACATCAGGGAGCCGGCGGCGGCCAGCATCACGATGGGGGCGATCTGCCACAGGCGCAGCCTGCGCTGCGGGCGCAGCTCGACCTCGACGGCGGGGCCGGCGGTCTCCGTGCCGGGCTCGGGCGCCTCGGGGCCGTCGGGGGTCAGCCGCGCGGGGTCCGCGGGCAGTCCGAGGCCGTCGGGGTCGGCCGGCACGCCAGGGCCCTCGGGCTCGCCGGCCGCCGCGGGGACGGCGGACAGGGTCACATCCGCTTCCCGCCCGCTGTCGTCCCGCCCGGTGACTCGTCGAGGGCCGGCCTCCATAGCCACGCGCCCTCCCTACCTCGGACTTCGCACGCCACTGTTCAGAAGTTTGATGATGGCACGGTCCCGGGCCCCCGACGGGCGCTCGGTGCTTCCCGATGCCATCACGTGATCAGGCTGTGACCGCTCGTTCGACCAACGACTGCGCGAGCCCGGGGAGTTCCCCGCGGTCGGCGGCGGCTCCGCTGAGCCAGTGGACGCGGGGGTCGCGGCGGAACCAGGAGTCCTGGCGGCGGGCGAAGCGCTTGGTGGCCCGTACGGTCTCGGCCCGTGCCTCGTCCTCGGTGCACTCGCCCGCGAGGGCGGCGAGTACCTGCTGGTAGCCCAGGGCGCGGGAGGCGGTGACGCCTTCGCGCAGGCCCCGCGCCTCCAGGGCGCGGACCTCGTCGACCAGTCCGGCCTCCCACATGCGGTCGACGCGCGTCGCGATGCGCTCGTCCAGTTCCGGGCGGGCCACGTCGACGCCGATCTGGACGGTGTCGTAGACGGACTCGTGGCCGGGGAGGTTGGCGGTGAAGGGCTTGCCGGTGATCTCGATCACCTCGAGCGCCCGGACGATGCGGCGGGAGTTGCTGGGCAGGATCGCCGCGGCCGCGGCCGGGTCGGCGGCGGCGAGGCGGGCGTGCAGGGCGCCGGGGCCGCGCAGGGTGGCCTCCGCCTCCAGCCGGGCACGCACCTCGGGGTCGGTGCCGGGGAACTCCATGGCGTCGAGGGCGCCCCGGACGTAGAGGCCGGATCCGCCGACGAGGACGGGGGTGCGGCCCTGGGCGAGGAGCCGGTCGATCTCGGCGCGGGCGAGGCGCTGGTACTCGGCGACGCTGGCGGTCTCGGTGACGTCCCAGATGTCGAGGAGGTGGTGCGGGACGCCGCCGCGCTCCTCCATCGTCAGCTTGGCGGTGCCGATGTCCATCCCCCGGTAGAGCTGCATGGAGTCGGCGTTGACGACCTCGCCGCCGAAGTGGCGGGCGAGGGCGACGCCCAAGTCGGACTTTCCGGCCGCGGTGGGACCGACGACGGCGATGACCCGCGGGGCGGGGGCTGCATTCCTCACCGGCACAGTCTCGCAGCCCCCGGTCAAGGCACCGGCATGTACCCGATCGGGTGAGGTGACGCGGTGTGTCCGGGGTCGTTGCCCTGAAGAGGTTCCGGCCCGGCGTACGCCTGGCGCGGATCTGGTGGAGGCCGGTCCGGCCCCAGCGGAACTATCACCCGCACGAGTAACGTTATGGGAGTAGACATGGGCGTTTTTGACCGGATTTTCCGCCGTAAGGACAAGGCAGTGACCGAGGAGGTCTCCGCCGAGGCCGCCCCGGCGGAGACGCCGGCCGCGGAGACCGAGACGGCCGAAGGCGCCGGGGAGGCCGAGACGGCTGCGACCGGGGCATCCGCGGCGGAGGCAGCCGTGGAGATCCCGAAGCAGCAGTCGGCGGAGGCCGCCGCGGACAGCGAGACCGGCGAAGGCGCCCGTACCTCGTAGCCACCGCTCCCCCGGGGCTCCCGGGGGGACACCAGGAAGGTGACCCATGGGCCTGCTCGACAATCTGAAGGCCAAGCTGGCTCCGGCCAAGGAGAAGGTCGGCGACCTCGCACAGAAGCACGAGGGCAGGATCGGCGAGGGCCTGGACAAGGTCGCCAAGGTCGTGGACTCCAAGACCCATGGCAAGTACAGCGACCGGATCACGACCGGCACGGTCAAGGCCAAGGACGCCCTGGGCAAGGTCGCGCACAAGGAGGACCCCGGCGGCCCGACGCCGCCGCCGGCCGCCTGAGGCGCGGCGCCGCCGGGCGCACCGGCCGGCACCGAAGGGGCGCGGGACCAGGGGTTCCGCGCCCCTTCGCCGTACGCCCGCACGTCTCGGCGTAGCGCGAGCTCAGGACCAGACGGCCACGAAGTAGCCGACCCCGTATGGGGCGGCCTCGTACAGCAGGCGGCCGCCCAGGTTCGCGCCCTCGGCCGCGCCCGCGAGCACCTGCCAGGGCGCCCGGCCCTGCGCGTGGAGTTCGGTGGCGAGTACGGGGTCCAGCGCGGCCAGCGCCCCGGGGTCGGCGGCGCCGAGGGCGCGGGCGACGGCGGCGTCGAAGCCGGCGGCGCGCTCGTCGAGGTAGCCGGGGGCCTTCAGGGTGCGGCAGGCGCTGCCGTCGCCCATGACCAGCAGGGCCACGCGCTCGTCGGCGGCGGCGAGCTCCCGGCCGGTCCCCCGGCAGTGCTCCGGCTCCAGCGGGGCGGCGACGGCGAGCCCCTCGACGGGGGCGCCGCCCCACCGCGCGCGTTCCAGCAGCCAGGCGCCCACGGCGAGGGAGACGGGCAGCGGGCGCGGGCCCTCCTCGCCCTCCCCGAGCCGCACCTCGGCGTCGACCCCGAAGCCGTGGAAGCCTCCCCGGGAGCCCTGCGGGTACGAGCCCTCCTGGCCGGGGGCGGCGGAGCCGACCACCACCAGCACATCGGGCCGGGAGGCGGCCAGCACGGCCAGCGCGTCGGAGCAGGCGGTACGGGCCTCGTCCAGTTCGGCGGCGGCGCCGGCGGCGACCTCCGGCACGAGGAGCGGCGGGGCGGGGCAGACAGCGGCGGCTACGAGCATGATCCGCAGCCTAGGGGGTGCCGCACCGATCGGGCCAGGCGGGCGCCGCCGGGGTCGGACACCCCGGCCGCACGCCCCCGCTCAGTCGCCGGTCAGTCGATCGCGCAGCCCGAGGCCGCCACCGGCAACGGGGCCGGAACCCCGAGCGTCGGGATGCCGAGCATGACGCCCTGCGGCTGGGCCGGGGCGGCGTTGCGCTTCTCCCAGGCGTCGCCGGCGCGGGTACGGCGGACCGCGAGGGTCCGGCCCTCGGCCAGCAGGTGGTGCGGGGCCGCGTAGGTGATCTCCACGGTCACCACGTCACCGGGGCGGACCTCCTCGTCCGGCTTGGTGAAGTGGACCAGCCGGTTGTCGGGGGCGCGGCCGGACAGGCGGGCGGTGGCGCCGTCCTTGCGGCCCTCGCCCTCGGCGACCATGACCTCCAGGGTGCGGCCGACCTGCTTCTTGTTCTCCTCCCAGGAGATCTCCTCCTGGAGGGCGACCAGGCGCATGTAGCGGTCCTGGACGACCTCCTTGGGGATCTGCCCCTCCATCTCGGCGGCCGGGGTGCCGGGGCGCTTGGAGTACTGGAAGGTGAAGGCGCTGGCGAAGCGGGCCTCGCGCACCACGTGCATCGTCTGCTGGAAGTCCTCCTCCGTCTCACCGGGGAAGCCCACGATGATGTCGGTGGAGATCGCGGCGTGCGGGATGGCGGCGCGGACCTTCTCGATGATCCCGAGGAAACGCTCCTGCCGGTAGGACCGGCGCATGGCCCGCAGGATCGGGTCCGAGCCGGACTGGAGCGGCATGTGCAGCTGCGGCATCACGTTCGGGGTCTCGGCCATGGCGGCGATGACGTCGTCGGTGAAGTCCTTCGGGTGCGGGGAGGTGAAGCGGACCCGCTCCAGCCCCTCGATCTGCCCGCAGGCGCGCAGCAGCTTGCTGAACGCCTCGCGGTCGCCGAGGTCGCTGCCGTAGGCGTTGACGTTCTGGCCGAGCAGGGTGATCTCCGAGACGCCCTCGGCGACCAGGGCCTCGACCTCGGCGAGGATGTCGCCGGGACGGCGGTCCTCCTCCTTGCCGCGCAGCGCCGGGACGATGCAGAAGGTGCAGGTGTTGTTGCAGCCGACGGAGATCGACACCCAGGCGGCGTACGCGGACTCGCGGCGGGTCGGCAGGGTGGAGGGGAACGCCTCCAGCGACTCGGCGATCTCGATCTGGGCCTCCTCCTGGACGCGGGCGCGCTCCAGGAGGACGGGCAGCTTGCCGATGTTGTGCGTGCCGAAGACCACGTCGACCCAGGGGGCCTTCTTGACGATGGTGTCGCGGTCCTTCTGGGCGAGGCAGCCGCCGACGGCGATCTGCATGCCGGGGCGCTTGGTCTTCATCGGGGCGAGCCGGCCGAGGTTGCCGTAGAGCTTGTTGTCGGCGTTCTCGCGCACCGCGCAGGTGTTGAAGACGACCACGTCGGCGTCACCGTCGGAGCCCTCGGGGGCGCGGACGTAGCCGGCGTCCTCCAGCAGACCGGAGAGCCGCTCGGAGTCGTGCACGTTCATCTGGCACCCGTAGGTGCGCACCTCGTAAGTTCCCTTGGGGTCCACCACTGCCGTGCTCCGGTCGCCGCTGCTGGTCATGGAACAAGGGTAGGCGGTAGCGGGGAGCCCTCCGGTCCCCCGTGCAGCCTGCCCGCCGGCAGGCGGCGGCCGAAGAGGGTGAGCAGCAGGTCCTGGGCCTGCCCGTGGACGGGGGCGCCGTCGCCGTAGGACCAGTCGAGGTCGTCGGCGCAGAGCCGTACGCCGGTCAGGTCGACGCCGAAGAAGCGCAGGCCGCGCGGGGTGACGGCGTCCAGCAGGAGCCGCAGCCGGTCCTCGGGGACGCGGCGGGGGTGGCCGAGGGCGACGGTGATGTCCAGGCCGTGGACGACGTCGTGGGCGAGGCCGGCGGTGGGCCCGGCGGCCGGGGGCTTCCAGGGGTGGTGGGCGTGCTCGCGCAGCAGGCCGGCGAGTTCGCGCGGGCCGAAGGCGGCGGCGTCGCGCCGGGCGGTGCGGTCGGTCATGCGGTGCGGGCTGCCGCCGGCCCTGAGCAGTTCGAGGGCGAAGCGGGGCAGGGAGGTGCGGAAGCCGAGCGACATGTGGGCGGCGACCTCGCGCACGCGCCAGCCGGCGCACAGGGACGGCGCCTCCCACTGGGCGGGCTCCAGGGCGTCGAGTACGTCGGCCAGCTCGCGGCGTTCGGCGGCGGTGGCCCGGGCGAGGGCGGAGGTGCGGGCGGCGGGTCGGCTCATGGATCCAGGGTCGGGCGCCGGCCGGGCATAAGTCCAAGAGCGGGTCCTTCTGCGATCTAGAATCCCCGGTTATGGAACTGGCGCAGCTGCGGTACTTCGTGGCGGTGGTGGAGGAGGGCGGGTTCACCCGGGCCGGGGAGCGGCTGCACGTGTCGCAGCCGGGGGTGAGCGCCCAGGTCGCCCAGCTGGAGCGGGAGCTCGGGCAGCGGCTGCTGGACCGGTCGGGGCGGCGGGTGACGGCGACGGAGGCGGGCGAGGCGGTACTGGTCTACGCGCGGGCCGCGCTGGCGGCGGTGGAGGGGATCCGGCGCACGGCGGACGCGTTCGCCGGGCTGCTGCGGGGCCGGGTGGCGCTCGGGCTGATTCCCGGAGCGGCAGGAGCGGCGGTGGGCGGCCTCGACCTGGTGGCGCTGCTCGGGGACTTCCACGACGCGCACCCGCAGGTGGAGATCTCGCTGACCGAGGACACCTCCGAGCGGATGCTGGCCGCGCTGCGGGCCGGGGAACTGGACCTGGCGGTGGTCGGGCTGGCCGGGGAGCCGCCGCCGGGCATCACCGCGCGGGTGGTGCTCGACGAGCCCCTGGTGGCGGCGGTACGGGAGGACGACCCCCTCGTACGGTCCGCCGTGGACGGGAGCGTTGCGCTGGCCGAGCTGCGCGGGCGCGCCCTGATCGGCCTGCCGCGCGGGACGGGGGCGCGCGGGGTGCTGGAACGGGCGTGCGCGGAGGCGGGGTTCACGCCCCGGGTGGACTTCGAGGCGGCCGCGCCGGCGGTCCTGGCCCGGATGGCGGCGCGGGGCCTTGGGGTGGCGGTGATCCCGAACGGCCCGTACACGCGGCCCGCGCCGGGCCTGCGGATCCTGGGCATCACCGGCCCCCGGCTGAGCGCCCGCGTCGCCCTGGCCTGGCGCACGACGGGCCCCCCGGGGCCGGCGGCCCGCACCCTCCTGACCCGCCTGCGCTCGGCCCTGCCGGTGTCGGCGGCGGAACGGACGTGAGGCACCGCCCGGGGCGGCCGTGGCCGCCGAGGGCGAAGGCCGGGATCCCGCACGGCCGGGCCGGCGTGAGCCGCGGCGGCCCGTGAGCCGGGGCCGGCGTGTGGCCCGTGTGGTTCGGGGGTTGGGGACCAGATGTGACCCGGCGCGCGAAACCGGCAGGCGTAAGGCCCGGAGCGGGCCAGACCGGCCGGAGCCGGAGACGGGGCGCCCCGGTGGTCGGGAGGGCGGGGGGCCAGATGTGCCCCGGAGCGGGAAACCGGCAGACGCGAGGCCCGGAGCGGGCCAGACCGGCCGGAGACGGGGCGGCCCCGGTGGCCGGGAGGGCGTGAGGCTGGGACAGCGCGGAGCCCGGGGGCGGGGGGGGGCCTGGGCCCGGGCGGGGGCTGTCGTGACAGGAGGGGTGGGGGGTGGGAGGATCGCAGGCATGCCTTTCGTGCCGCCCCGTGTCACCCCGCGCCGTCTGCTCGTGGGGCTGGCCGCCGTGCTGGCCGTGGCCGGGGTGCTGCTGTGGTGGCTGCGGCCGTTCGGGGAGCCCGCCCTGACCGGGCGGCTCACCTTCAGCACGGGTGTCCGTACCGGCGTCTACCACCGCTACGGGCAGCTGCTGGAGGGGGCCCTCGCGCAGGACATGCCCGGGGTGAAGGTGCGGCTGGAGACCAGCGAGGGCTCGCAGCAGAACCTCCAGCGGGTGGCCTCAGGCGAGGCGGACTTCACCATCGCGACGGCGGACGCGGTCGCCAAGTACCGCGCCGACGGCAAACCGGGCGCGGAGCAGCTGCGCGGGTGCGCGCGGCTCTACGACGACTACGTACAGCTGGTGGTACCCGCCGGCTCGCCGGTGCTGTCGGCCCGCGACCTGCGGGGCAAGCGGGTCGCGGTCGGCCAGGAAGGCTCCGGGGTCCGGCTGGTCTCCGACCGGCTGCTGCGCGCGGCCAAGCTGGACCCGGTCCACGACATCACCCCCGTCGCCATCGGCATCGACACCATGCCGGCGGAGCTGGAGGCGGGCCGGATCGACGCCTTCTTCTGGTCGGGCGGCCTGCCCACGAACGCCGTGCGCGAGCTGTCGGAGCGCTTCGACATCCGGCTCGTCCAGCTGGGCGACCTCGTCGAGCAGCTCCAGGCCAGCGGCAGCCCGGCGCGGTACTACCGGGCGGCGGTGATGCCGCAGGACGCGTACGCGCGGGCCCGCAACACCTCGTCGGTGGCCACGCTCGCCGTGCCCAACCTGCTGGTCACCAAGGAGGGCACGGACGCCCGCCTCACCGAGCAGTTCACCCGGACGGTGATCCTCAGCCGGGACCGGATCGGGCACGAGGTGCACGCGGCGCAGCTGGTGGACCTGCGGACGGCGATCTACACCGACCCGCTGGACCTGCACGAGGGGGCCCGGCGGTACTACCGCTCGGTCAAGCCGTAGGCGACGTCAGCCGGCGGCCAGCATCATCGCGGCGGCCGCGGCGCCGATGAGGCCGGCGTGGGTGCCGAGGGCGGCCGGGACGACCTGGAGGTCCTGGACGAAGGACAGGGCGGCGTACGAGGCCAGGTGCCGCCGGACCGGTCCGAAGAGGGTGTCCCCGCTGGTGGCGACCCCGCCGCCGATCACCGCGATATCGGTCTCGACCAGGGTGGCGGTGGCCGCGATGGCGGCAGCCAGGGCGCGCCCGGCCCGGTCGAAGGCGGCCAGCGCGACCGGGTCGCCCGCCGCGGCGGAGGCGGCGACGCCCGCCGCCGTCGGGTCGGGGCCGGTCCAGCCCTGGGCGAGGGCCCAGCGGGCGATGGCCGTGCCGGAGGCGAGGGATTCCACGCAGCCGCGTCCGCCGCAGACGCAGGGCTCGCCGTCGAACGCGACGCTGATGTGGCCGATGTGCCCGGCGTTGCCGGTGGGTCCCGCGTGGAGCCGGTTGTCCAGGACCAGCCCGCCGCCGACCCCGGTGGAGACCACCATGCACAGGGCGTTCGCGTGCCCCCGGGCGGCGCCGAGCCAGTGCTCCGCCGCCGTCATGGCCACCCCGTCGCCCGCCAGGACGACCGGGACCCGGAGCCCGCGGCCGTGCAGCTCGGCGGCGACCCGCTCCTGGACGGGGAAGTCGCGCCAGGCGGCGATGTTGACCGGGCTGACCGTGCCGCGCGAGGTGTCGACCGGGCCGGCGCTGCCGATGCCGCAGCGGACGGCCCGCTCCCACAGCGGGTCGGCGGACAGCTCGGCGACGACCTCGACGACCGCGGCCATGACGGCCTCGGGGTCCGTCCCGCGCGGGGTCGGGCGCCGGGTGGCCGCGGTCATGGAGCCGTCGGGGTGGACCAGCGCCCCGGCGATCTTCGTTCCCCCGACGTCGATCGCGACGGTCGGCCCGGTGGTCCCGTCGGAGGGGGAGGCCGCCGCGAAGGGGCGCGGGGTGGGGACGGCTGAGGTGGGGGTGGTCACGGGGCACTCCTGCACGGGGGACGGATTTCAGTATGCGGCGGGCGGCGGGGGCGCGGTCCGGTGGGGTCGCGGCAGGGGTGGGCGCCGCCCGGTGAACGCTTCGCCGACCGCGCCGACCGCTACCTCGTCGGCCGGGTGGGTGCCCGATCCGGTCCCGCCGGTCCGCACCGCTCGGCGGGCGTGCGGGGCCGGAATCGCCCTCCCCCTCCTGCCTCCGCGTCGGGTACGCGCGCCCGTACCGACCCGCGTGAGGTCCAGCGAGGACGCTGTCCGCCGCCCTGCCGGCGCAACGGCTGGAGCGCACGAGCCGCCCCTCGCCGGAATTCGGCCGACGCCGCCCGAGGCCCTGTTGACGTCCCGTCGACCGCCCCGGCACTTTGTGGGCGTCCGGCGAATCCCCCTGACTCCGGGACCCCTCATGGACCGCGCGCCCCTCCCCCGCACCCTGCGCTTCGGCGTGAACCACACCCCGGCCCGGGGCTGGTTCCACCACTGGCTGGACTTCGATCTCGACGAGGTCCGGGCCGACTTCGACTCGGTCGCCTCGCTCGGACTGGACCACGTACGGGTGTTCCCGCTGTGGCCGCTGTTCCAGCCGAACCGGACCCTGATCCGGCCGCGTGCGGTCGAGCAGTTGGTAGCCCTCGCCGACGCGGCCGCCGAACGCGGGCTCGACGTGAGCGTGGACGGCCTCCAGGGGCACCTGTCCAGCTTCGACTTCCTGCCCGCCTGGACCACGACCTGGCACCGGCGGAGCCTCTTCACCGACCCGGACGTGCTGGCGGGGCAGGAGGAGTACCTGCGCACCCTCGCCGCGGCCCTCGCGGACCGGCCGAACTTCCTCGGCATGACCGTGGGCAACGAGGTCAACCAGTTCTCCGACGCGCCCCACCCCGCCCCGGACCGTATCACCGCCGCCCAGGCGCAGCGCTGGCTGGAGCGGATGCTGGCCGCCTGCGAGGAGGGCGCCCCCGGCCGGTTCCACGTGCACGGGGAGTACGACGCCGTCTGGTACCGCGACGGGCACCCCTTCACCCCCGCCCAGGCGGCCCGGCTGGGCGCGGCGACCGCCGTGCACTCGTGGGTCTTGAACGGCACCGCCCAGCGTCACGGGCGCGCCGGGACGGCCACCGAGCAGCACGCCGCGTACCTGATCGAGCTGTCCAGGGCGTGGGCCGAGGACCCGCACCGCCCGGTGTGGCTCCAGGAGGTCGGCGCGCCGGCGCCCCTGGTCCCGCCCGAGCACGCGGCGGAGTTCACCGAGGCCACCCTGGAGGCCGCCCTGGACTGCCCGGGGCTGTGGGGGGTGACCTGGTGGTGCTCGCACGACGTGTCCCGGGAGCTGGCCGACTTCCCGGAGCTGGAGTACGGGCTGGGCCTGCTCACCAACGACCGCCGGACCAAGCCCGCCGGGGCCGCCGTCGCCCGGATCGCCTCGGTCTGGCGGGGCCGGGAGCACCGCCCGGCCGTACGGTCCACCGCGCTGGCCCTGGACCCCGGCCCGACGGCGCCCGCCTGTGCGCCGGGCGGTGCGTTCTTCGAAGCCTGGGCGGCCCTCGCGGCGCAGGGGGTGCGGCCGGCGGTGGTGCGGGCGGAGCACGCGCGGGACCCGGCACGGCTGTCGGCGCGGGGCATCACGGAGGTGCTCCGCGTCGCCGACGTCCGCTGACCCGCACCCCGCCCAAGCCGCCCCGCGTCCCCACCGCCCGCGCCGCACCCCGAGCCGCCCGCACCCCCGAGCCGCCCGATTCCCGAGGAGCCCCGATGCGCATGCCCGGCGACGGCCCCGCACCCCGTACCCCCGCCGGCCACGCCACCCCGGCCACCCCCCTACGGCCGGACCGGCGTGCGGTCCTGGCGCTGGGGGCGGGAGCCGGGGCCGCCGTCCTGCTCCCCGGCGCCGCCTCCGCGCGGGCCGCCTCCGCGCGGGCCGCCTCCGCGCCGGCCGCAACCCCCGCCCCGGTGCCCGAGGCGGGCCGGCTGGCCCCGTACGCCTCCTACTGGTACCCCGACTCCCTCCCGGAGGGCGCCCCCGGCCCGGGGGTCGTCTGGCGCTCCCTCAAGCAGTGGACCGCGCAGGGGGATCCGGACCTGGCCCACAACACCGCCAGCGTCCCTCTGGCCCCACGGTTCACTCCCGTCCCGGCGAACGCGGACGCCCGCGCGGGCCAGGCCCGTATCGCCTCGCTCGTCTCCTTCGGGCCCACCGCCGCGAACCCCTCCCAGGGTTCGGCGACCGCCGACTTCTACGCCCTGACCCACTGGGCGTACCTCGACGAGCTGGTCTTCTGGGGCGGTTCGGCCGGCGAGGGCCTGGTCCTCGCGCCGAACGCGCCCGTGGTCGACGCCGCCCACCGCAACGGGGTCCCGGTCCTCGGAACGGTCTTCTTGCCGCCGGTCGCCTACGGCGGCGACCTGCGCTGGACACGCGAGCTGGTCCAGCGCGACGCCGGCGGCCGCTACCCGCTCGCGGAGAAACTGGCCGACGTGGCACGGGCGTACGGGTTCGACGGCTGGTTCGTCAACGCCGAGACGGACGGCGGGGACAGCGCGCTCGCCACCCGGATGCGGGGGTTCCTGCACGCCCTGCGGGCCGCGGGTCAGCCGCACGGGCTGCGCGTCACCTGGTACGACGCCATGAACAGCACCGGCGCGGTCGGCTGGCGCGGGGCGCTGGACGCGCTCAACCAGGAGTTCTTCGAGGACCGGTCGGGCCGGGTCTCGGACTCGCTGTTCGTGGACTTCCGCTGGACGCCCGCCTCACTGGCCTCCTCGGGCGCCCTCGCCGAACGCCTCGGCCGCTCCCGCCACGAGCTGTGGGCCGCCGTGGACGTGGGGTCCAAGGGCTGGGACTGCGAGGTGACCTGGGACGCGATCGTGCCGCGCGGCCGCGAGCACGTCGTCAGCCTCGGCCTCTACCGGCCCGAGTGGACCCGCGAGCACCTCGCCGACCGCTCCCCCGGCGCCTTCCACCGCGCCGACGACCGGTTCTGGACGGGCGAGTCCCTGGACCCCGCCCGGCCCGCGCCCGATGCCGTCTGGCGTGCGCCGGCCACGTCCGTCGCCGACCGGTCCACCGTCGCCGGCCTGCCGTTCGCCTGCTCCTTCAACACCGGGCACGGGCTGCGCTGGTACGAGGGCGGTCGCGCCGTGTCGGAGGAGCCCTGGAACCACCTCGGGCTCCAGGACCGGCTGCCGGGCCGCCGCTGGGTGGTGGACACCGAGGGGCGGCGTCCGGAGGTGTCCCTGGACTTCGCGGACGCCTGGCGCGGCGGGTCGAGCCTGCTCGTGACGGGCTCCCTCACCGCGCCGGCCGCCGTCGGGCTGCATGCCGTGCGGCTGCCGCTGACCCGCTCCACCGTGGCGGAGCTGGTCCACCGGGGCGGCGCGGGGGAGGCGGAGATCGCGTTCGGCGTCGCCGTCCGCGAGCCGGCCGCGCCGGGCGCCCCGGTCCCGTACACCTGGCTGGCGGCCGGTACGGCGAGCGGCGCCGGGTCCTGGCGGACCTCCCGGGTCCCCCTCGCGGCCCTGGCCGGTGAGACCGCGTACGCCCTTGCCGTACGGATCACCGCGCGCGGGACCACCCCGGTGTCCTGGCGGCTCGGCGCCCTGTCGGTACGCGACACCACCCCCGCCCGGCACCCGGCCCCGCCCTCGCACCTGACGGTCACCGCCTCGGCCCGCCGGGGCCCGGAGGCCGAGCTCCGCCTGTCCTGGCACCGCGCGCCGGGGCCGGTCCGGCACTACGAGCTGTACCGCCGCCTGCCGGACGGCACCCGCCGCTTCCTGGCCGGCACCTGCGGGACCGCCCTGTACCTGCCCCGCCTGGCCCGCGCCGGCCGGGAGCGGGCGGCCGCCTTCGAGCTGCGGGCGGTGGACGAGACGTACGCGGTCTCCGCCCCGGCCCGGGCCGGGTTCCGCTGGTGAGGGCTCAGCCGGTCAGGACTCAGTCCGCGCCCGGTTCGGTGCGCGGCACCGCCACCGTCACGCGCAGCCCGTGGGGCTCGTTGCGGGCGTAGGAGATCGTGCCGCCGCCGGTGGCCAGCAGGGCGCGGGAGATGGACAGGCCCAGCCCGGAGCCCTTGACGTTCTGGTGGCGGCCGCTGCGCCAGAAGCGGTCGCCGACGCGCAGCAGCTCCTCCTCGGTCAGGCCCGGCCCCCGGTCGGCGACCACGACGAGGGCGCTGGTGCGCTCCGCCGAGACGGAGACCTCGACCTCCTCACCCGCCGGGGTGAACTTCAGCGCGTTGTCGATGACGGCGTCGAGCGCGCTGGACAGGGCGATGGGGTCGGCCCAGCCGGTGACGGCGGAGCGGCCCGTCTCGGTGAGCCGTACGCCCTTCTCCTCGGCGTACGGCCGCCAGGAAGCCACCCGCTCGGCGGCGAGGGCGCCGATGTCGGTGAGGCTGATCTCGGCGGTGGCGTGCTCGGCCAGCGCGAGGTCGAGGAGGTCGTCGAGGACCTGGGCGAGGCGTTTGCCCTCGGTGCGCACGGAAGCGATCTCCTCGTTGCCCTCGGGGAGTTCGAGGGCGAGGAGCTCGATCCGCAGGAGCAGCGCGGCGAGCGGGTTGCGCAGCTGGTGGGAGGCGTCCGCGACGAACGCCCGCTGCTGCTCCAGTACCTCTTCGACGTTGTCGGCCATCTCGTTGAACGAACGGGCCAGCCGTCTGAGTTCCGGCGGCCCGCTCGCGGCCGCGACGCGGGAGTTCATCCGTCCGGTGGCGATGCCGTGGGCGGCGGCGTCCAGGGTCCGTACGGGCCGGAGCACCCAGCCGGTCAGGCGCAGGGCGGCGCCGAAGGCGGCCAGCATGGCGGCGGCGAGGCCGGCGGCGATGAGCAGCCAGCCGTGCAGGATCCGGGCGCGCATCTGGTCGGTGGGTGATTCGGTGGCGACGACGGCGACCACGTCCCCGTCGAGGACGACCGGGGAGACGACGAGGAGTTTGCCGTCGACCTGCCAGGGCCACACCTGTCCGGGGTCGTGGCTGCGGCGTCCGGCGAGGGCCTCCTCGAAGGAGCGCCGGGCCTCGCCGGAGTCGGGCAGCTGCCACCAGCCGGGCGCGCGGACCATGGCGTTGTCGTTGCGGTAAAAGATGCCGACGCGGATGCCGTACAGCTCCTGGTAGCGGGCGAGTTCCAGCTGGAGGGTGTCGCGGCGTTCGTCGGCTCCGGTGGCGCCGGAGCCCTCGGCGTCGATGACGAACTGGGCCAGGGCGGCGAAGCGGGCGCTGTCGTCGATCCGGTCGACCACCACCCGCTGCTGCTGGGCGGCGGCGAGGCTGACGGCGAGCGGGAACCCGAGGGCGAGCAGGACGCCCGCCATGAGGACGATGAGGAGCGGGAGCAGGCGGGCGCGCACGGCGGGACCCCGCTAGGGCGCGGCCGGGGTGACGAGCCGGTAGCCCACCCCGCGGACGGTCTCGATGAGCGCGGGCAGGCCGAGCTTGGAGCGCAGGGATGCGACATGGACCTCGAGGGTGCGGCCGGTCCCCTCCCAGCTGGTGCGCCAGACCTCGCTGATGATCTGCTCGCGGCGGAAGACCACGCCGGGCCGCTGCGCGAGCAGGGCCAGCAGGTCGAACTCCTTGCGGGTGAGCGGGACGTCGGTGCCGTTGACGGTGACGCGGCGGGTGGGCAGCGCGACGGCCACGGGGCCGAGCCGGACCACACCGGGTTCGCCGGTCGGACCGGGGCCGCCGCCGGGGTCGTCGGAGATGCCGGTGCGGCGGGCCACGGCGTGGATGCGGGCGAGGAGTTCGCCGGTGTCGTACGGCTTGACCACGTAGTCGTCGGCACCCATGTTGAGGCCGTGGATGCGGGAGCGGACGTCGCCGCGGGCGGTGACCATGATGACGGGGGTGCTGGTGCGCTTGCGGATCTTGCCGCACACCTCGTAACCGTCCTGGTCGGGCAGGCCGAGGTCCAGCAGGATCACCCCGTACGGGGAGGACGAGGGCTTGGCCCCGGCGGGCAGCAGCGCCTGGAGGGCCTCCTCGCCGTTGCGCGCGTGGGTCACCTGGAAGCCGTGCCGGGCGAGGATCGCGGACAGGGCGGCGGCGACGTGGTCGTCGTCCTCGACGAGCAGCAGTTTCATGGTCGTCCCCCTCTCCTTCTCTCGCTCTTCGTGTTCCGTTCCAAGGGCCACCAAGCATCCACGCCGATGAAGACTCCCACGTCAAGGGGGTCGCGGCCCGGCAGGTCTTCCGTTATGTACCCGGTACGCACCGGCCGGGCGCCGGCGCTCGCAGGGCACGGAGCGTATCGGCCCGAGGTCGTATCGTTATCGTTATCCTCAATTCTCGCTCAGATGTGATGACGGTGTGCGCGCCACGTCACTACTGTCCTCGCAACCGACGGAGGACGGAGCAAGAAGCCGATGAGCGGAGTATCAGTGGCCAAGGACGCACAGGACGCGGCGGGCGCCGCGGACGGCCTGGTCGTACTGAGCAACGTCAACAAGCACTTCGGCGCGCTGCACGTGCTTCAGGACATCGATCTGAGCATCGCCCGCGGCGAGGTCGTCGTGGTGATCGGTCCCTCGGGATCGGGCAAGTCGACGCTGTGCCGGACCATCAACCGGCTGGAGATTATCGATTCGGGCACCATCACGGTCGACGGGAAGGAACTGCCCTCGGAGGGGCGGGAACTGGCCCGGCTCCGCGCCGACGTGGGCATGGTCTTCCAGTCGTTCAACCTGTTCGCGCACAAGACGGTGCTGCAGAACGTGATGCTAGGTCAGCTCAAGGTCCGCAAGGCGGACCAGGCCACGGCGATGGAGAAGGCCAAGTCGCTGCTGGACCGGGTGGGCGTCGGCTCGCAGGCCGACAAGTACCCGGCGCAGCTGTCCGGCGGTCAGCAGCAGCGCGTCGCGATCGCCCGGGCGCTGGCGATGGACCCGAAGGTGATGCTCTTCGACGAGCCGACCTCGGCCCTCGACCCGGAGATGATCAACGAGGTGCTGGAGGTCATGCAGCAGCTCGCCCGCGAGGGGATGACCATGGTGGTCGTCACGCACGAGATGGGCTTCGCCCGCTCGGCGGCCAACCGCGTCGTCTTCATGGCCGACGGGAAGATCATCGAGCAGGCCACTCCCGACCAGTTCTTCAGCAACCCCAAGAGCGACCGCGCCAAGGACTTCCTGTCCAAGATCCTTCACCACTGACGCCCGCGTCTGGTAGTGATCCGGTCGACGGCGACCGCCGTCGCAGACGGCGTGTCCCGCTCGTCGTTCAACAACGTCTCACCTGAGGGAAGTTCACATGAAGGTTCTCAAGGCCGGCGCGGCAGTGGCCACGGCCGTCGTCCTCGCGCTGACGGCGACCGCCTGCGGCAGCGGCGACAAGAAGGACGGGGCGAGCGACGCGGGCGCCTCCGGCGACACCAAGTCGGGCAAGATCGCCATCGGCATCAAGTTCGACCAGCCCGGCCTGGGCCTGAAGACCCCCGACGGCAAGTTCGAGGGCTTCGACGTCGACGTGGCCACGTACGTGGCCAAGGAGCTCGGCTACCAGCCGGACCAGATCGAGTGGAAGCAGGCGGTCAGCGCCGAGCGCGAGAACCTGATCTCCAACGGCGACGTCAAGTTCATCGCCGCGACCTACTCGATCAACGACAAGCGCAAGGCGAAGGTCGACTTCGCGGGCCCGTACTTCCTGGCCCACCAGGACCTGCTGGTCCGCGCCGACGACTCCTCGATCACCAAGGTCGAGGACCTCAACAAGAAGAAGCTCTGCTCCGTCACGGGCTCCACCTCGGCGCAGAACGTCAAGAAGGACCTGGCTCCTGAGGCCGACCTCCAGCAGCTCCCGGGCTACTCCGAGTGCCTGACCGGCCTGGAGAACAAGTCCGTCGACGCGCTGACCACGGACGACTCGATCCTCGCCGGTTACGCCGCGCAGGAGAAGAACAAGGGCAAGTTCAAGCTCGTCGGTCTGAAGATGAGCAACGAGAACTACGGCATCGGTCTGAAGAAGGGCGACAAGGACCTCCAGACCAAGATCAACGCTGCTCTGAAGAAGATGGTCGCGGACGGCAGCTGGGAAGCGGCCGTGAAGAAGAACCTCGGCCCGGCCAACTACAAGAACGAGCCTGCCCCGCAGATCACCGAAGGCAGCTGATTTCCCGGTGGGGTGTGCCGCCGCCCGCCCGTCCGCGGGCGGCGGCACACCTCGCCGGCCATCCTGGGGAGAGCGCAGGGCATCGTGTTCGACTTTCTTGATTCCGGGCAGTACGACCTGCTCGGAGCCTTCTGGGTGACGGTTCAGCTCACCCTCTACTCGGCGGTGGGGTCCCTTATATGGGGCACCGTCCTGGCCGGGATGCGGGTCAGCCCGGTCCCGCTGATGCGGGCCTTCGGCACCGCGTACGTGAATCTGGTCCGCAACACCCCGCTGACCCTGCTGGTCATCGCCAGCTCGCTCGGCCTCAGCCAGACCCTCACCATCAATCTGGGCGGCGGGACCTTCAAGGAGATCGGCTTCCGCCTCGCCGTCCTCGCGCTGACCGCCTACACCGGCACCTTCGTCTGCGAGGCGCTGCGCTCGGGCATCAACACCGTGCCCGTGGGCCAGGCCGAAGCGGCCCGCGCGCTGGGGCTGAGCTTCTTCCAGGTGCTCACCCTGATCGTGCTCCCCCAGGCTTTCCGGGCGGTCATCGCGCCGCTCGCCAACGTACTGATCGCCCTCACCAAGAACACCACGGTGGCGGCGGCCATCGGCGTGGCCGAAGCGGCCCTGCTGATGAAGGAAATGATCGAGAACGAGGCGGACGCGCTCTTCGCCGTCTTCGGGATCTTCGCCCTCGGCTTCTGCCTGCTGACCCTGCCCACCGGTCTGCTGCTGGGCTGGGTGGCCAAGCGAGTGGCGGTGAAGCGATGACCTCGGTGCTGTACGACGTCCCCGGCCCCAAGGCCAAGACCCGCAACTGGATCTACACGGCCGTCTTCCTGGTCCTGTTCGCGCTCGCCGCCTGGTGGGTCCTGTCCGTCATGGCGGACAAGCACCAGCTCGACGCCGACAAGTGGAGCCCCTTCGTCACCGACGGCCGGGTCTGGACCACGTATCTGCTCCCCGGCCTCGGCGAGACCCTGAAGGCCGCCGCGGTCGCCATGCTGATCGCCCTGCCGCTGGGCGCCCTGCTGGGCGTCGGCCGGCTCTCCGACCACACCTGGGTGCGCGTTCCGGTCGGCGCGGTCGTGGAGTTCTTCCGCGCCATCCCCGTGCTGATGCTGATGATGTTCGGCTACGCGTTCTTCGTGCAGTTCGTGCCCGCCGTGGCCTCCGACTACCGGCCGATCTACGCGGTGGTCACCGGCCTGGTCCTGTACAACGCGGCCGTCATCGCCGAGATCGTCCGGGCGGGCGTGCTCTCCCTGCCGCGCGGCCAGACGGACGCCGCGAAGGCGATCGGCATGCGCAAGGGCCAGACCATGGTCCACGTGCTGATCCCGCAGGCCGTCACGGCGATGCTGCCCGCCCTGGTCAGCCAGCTCGTGGTGATCCTCAAGGACACCGCGCTCGGCGGTTCGCTGCTCGGCCTGACCGACCTGCTGGCCGCGAACCGGCAGATCTCGGCGAACTACAGCAACACCATCGCCACGCTCGCGGTCGTCGCCCTGCTCTACATCGCGGTGAACTTCGCCCTCACCACCTTCGCCTCCTGGCTGGAGGGCCGGCTGAGGAAGTCGAGGAAGAGCACCGGCGCGGTGGTCGCCGTGGCCGAGGTCGACGACCTGGCCACCGGGGCGAACTCGGCCGGCTGACCTCGGCGGCTGACGTCCGGTCAGCCCCGCGCGATGCGTAGCCTGTGTGGTGCGGCGGACGTTTCCGCCGCACCACACCGCTTTGTCCGTACCGGGGTCACTTGACGCAGGAACCTCCAGTGGGTTGCATACGTTCTGTGATCACATACCGGACATCGGGAGCCGCATCATGGACCCGGTGATCGTCGTCGGCTCGGGCCCCGTCGGACTCTCCCTGTCCCTCGCCCTGGCCGGCCACGGCGTGCCCTCCGTCCTGCTCGACGAAGGGCCCGGCAAGGACGAGCCCCGGCCCGCCCGCAGTGTCGTCCTGCACTCCGACACCGCGGCCATGGTCCACCGGCTGGGCTGTACGACCCTGCGCGACGAGGGCGCCCCGTACGCGGCCTGGCGCACCCTGCGTCGGCGTCAGGAGTCCCGGCGGATCACCTTCGAGGACCAGCCCGCCCCCCTGCACCTGCCGCAGCACGCCCTCACGCGCGGGCTGCGCGCCGCCGCCTCCGCGCACCCCCTGGTCCAGCTGGTCGCCGACACCCGGCTGGAGTCCCTGGAGCAGGACGACCGCGGGGTCACCGCGCGGACCCGGGGCGGGCAGGCCACCTGGTGGCGCGGCAGCCACCTGGCCGGCTGCGACGGCGCCCGCTCCACCGTGCGCAAGCTGCTCGGCATCCGCTTCCCCGGCCGGACCTCCGTCGAGCGGCACGCCGTGGCCGCGCTGCGCGCCGAACTCCCCTGGCCGGGCGAGGCCCTGCTGCACCGCAACCCGCCCTCCGGGCCCGAGGAGATCACCGCCCGGCCGCTGCCCGACGGGGTCTGGCGGCTGGACTGGCTGCTGCCCGCCCGCGGGGACCTCGTCACCCCGGACGCCCTCGTCACCCTGATCCGCGACACCCTGGCCCTGTGGTGCGGGGGCAGCACTCCCCCGTACGACCTCATCGACACCGGCGTGCACATCCAGCACCACCGCCTCGCCCGGCGCTGGCGGGACGGCCGGGCCTTCCTCGCGGGGGACGCCGCGCACCTGCTGGGCGCGCTCGGCACCCAGAGCGTCGAGGAGGGGCTGCGCGACGCGGAGAACCTGGCCTGGAAGCTGGCCCTGGACTGGCATCAGGGCGCCTCCGAGGCCCTGCTCGACAGCTACGAGGGCGAACGGCGCACGGCCGTCGCCGCACGGCTGCGCGCCGCCGACCAGACCATGCCCGTCCTGCGCGGCGGGGCCGGTCTGCGCAGCCTCCTTCCGGGGTCGGGGCGGTCCGCCGAGTCCCTCCTCACCGACGGGCATCTGGGCCGGGGGCCGCTGGGCGGCCGCCCGGTGTACGCCCCGCCGGTGGCCGTGCGGGAGGTTCCGACCGACACGGAGCCGGGCGGTCCCGTCGCGGACGTCCCCGTCTGCGCACCCGACGGGGCGACCGTCCCGCTGCGGGACCTGCTGGGCCGGGGGAAGCTGCTGGTGCTGCTGGTCGCGCCGGGTACCGGGGTGTGGGACCGGCGTCACTGGGCGGGGGCCGGGCTGATGCCCCGGCTCGCGGCGGCCGTGACCGCGCTCCCGGTGCCGGCCGAGCTGCTGGTGGCGGACGCCTACCCGGGGGCTCCGGCGCACACCGTCCTCCTGGTACGGCCCGACGGGCACCTCGCGGCGACCTTCGCCGGGGTACGCCCGGCCGAGCTGTACGCGGCGGCGGACGCGGTCCGGGCGGGGGCTCCGGCGGGCGATCCGGCGGGCGCTCCCGAGAGTGCTCCGGCGGGTGCTCCCGCCACACCCGCTCCCGTGATCGATTGACCGGCCTCGGGAACTCGTGGTTCACTCGCCGGCATGACCGGCAACGACGTACGCCTGTGGCGGAGGGTTCACATGGACCTGCTCCGCTACGCGGGCTGCGTGTGTCGCCCCTCCTGCTGATTCGCCTCTCCCCCGCGCGCCCCGCTGCCCTTCCGGGCCCGCGCGCCCCTTTCGCGAACCCCAGGACGGTCACTGCCCGATGTCTGCTTCCCTGTCCCCGCACGCCCCTGCCCGCTCCGCCGCCGCGCCCACCGCCGCGGAACTCCTCGACTTCGCCCTGCGCACCGCCGCCGACCCCGAACTCGTCGGCTCGCTCCCCCTGGACCCGGAGGGCCGCACCTGGATCCGGCTCGACGGGCCGGGCGGCAGCGAGGCGTGGCTGATCGGCTGGCCGCCGGGCACCGGCACCGGCTGGCACGACCACGCCGAGTCCCGGGGCGCGTTCGCGACCGCGCGGGGCCGGCTCACCGAGCACTCCCTGACGGTGCGGCTGCCCTCGGAGGGGTGGCGGAACCTGGAACTGGCCCCGGACGTGGACCGCACCCGCAGCCTCGGCGCCCTGACCGGGCGGGCGTTCGGGGAGCACCACGTCCACGAGGTGCTCAACGAGTCGGACTCCGAGCACGCCGTCTCGGTGCACGCGTACTACCCGCCGCTCCCCCTGATCCGCCGCTACAGCCGCAGCGGGCCGGTCCTGCGGCTGGAGCACATCGAGCGTCCGGCGGACTGGCAGTGAGCGCCCCGGTGGGTATCGACGAGCTCCTGGAACGGGTTCGCGCACGGTACACCCGGGTGGATCCGCAGGCCGCGTACGAGGCGTGGCGGGACGGGGACGCCCTGCTGGTGGACATCCGCTACCAGGCGCTGCGCGAGCGGGACGGGGTGATCCCGGGAGCGGTGGTGGTGGAGCGCAACGAACTGGAGTGGCGGCTGGACCCGCAGGGCTCGCACCGCCTCCCGGAGGCCGTCTCGCACGAGGTGCGGGTGGTGGTGATCTGCAACGAGGGCTACGCCTCCTCGCTGGCGGCGGCGTCGCTCCACGCGCTGGGGCTGCGCCGGGCGACGGACCTCACCGGCGGCTTCCAGGCATGGAAGTCCGCGGGCCTCCCCACGACCCCCGCCCCGACCCCGACCGAGGCCCCGGCGTAGGCCGGCCGCCGGGCAGCGGGGCCGCTGCCCGCCCGTCCTTCCACGGCCCCCGGCACCCCGCCGGGGGCCACCCGCGCCACCCGCGCCCCGCCCGGGGGCCGACGGGTCAGCCGCCCGGGTAGCCGAGGTCGTCGGCGTCCTCGCCCTCCGCCTCCAGTGCGCGGCGCACCACCCGCAGGGCCATGCCCTCGGGGTACCCCTTGCGCGCGAGCATCCCGGCCAGGCGCCGGATCCGCTTGTCGCGGTCCAGCCCCCGGGTCGAGCGGAGCTTGCGGTCCACGAGTTCCCGGGCGGTCTGCTCCTCCTGCTCGGAGTCCAGCTGTTCCAGCGCCTCCTGGACGAGGGTGGTGTGCACCCCCTTGGTCCGCAGCTCCTGCGCGAGGGCGCGGCGGGCCAGGCCCCGGCCGCGGTGCCGGGACTCGACCCAGGCTCCGGCGAAGGCGGCGTCGTCGATCAGGCCGACCTCCTCGTACCGGGAGAGGACCTCCTCGGAGACCTCCTCGGGGATGCCCCGCTTCGCCAGGGCGTCCGCGAGCTGCCGCCGGGTGCGCGGCATCCCGGTGAGCAGGCGCAGGCAGATCGCCCGTGCCTGCTCCTCGGGACTCTGGGGCGGCAGTTCCTGGCGGCCCTCCCGGCCACCCCTCGTCCTGCCGCCCCTTTCCCGCTCTTCCCGCACGGTCAGCTCTTGGCCACGGCGGCCTTGGCCGCCGGCTTGGCCTTCGACGCCGGGGCGGGCACGGAGGCGTCGCCCGGCGCCGCGGAAGCGGCCGCGTCGGCGCCCTCGGCGTCCTTGGCGTCCTTGCGCACGCCGACGCCCAGCTTCTCCTTGATCTTCCGCTCGATCTCGTTGGCGAGGTCGGGGTTGTCCTTCAGGAAGTTACGGGCGTTCTCCTTGCCCTGGCCGAGCTGGTCGCCCTCGTACGTGTACCAGGCGCCGGCCTTGCGGATGAAGCCGTGCTCCACGCCCATGTCGATCAGGCCGCCCTCGCGGCTGATGCCCTGGCCGTAGAGGATGTCGAACTCGGCCTGCTTGAAGGGGGGCGCGACCTTGTTCTTCACGACCTTGCAGCGGGTGCGGTTGCCGACCGCGTCCGTGCCGTCCTTCAGCGTCTCGATGCGGCGGATGTCGATGCGCACGGAGGCGTAGAACTTCAGCGCGCGGCCACCGGTCGTGGTCTCCGGGGAGCCGAACATCACGCCGATCTTCTCGCGGAGCTGGTTGATGAAGATCGCGGTGGTCTTGGACTGGTTCAGCGCACCCGTGATCTTGCGGAGCGCCTGGCTCATCAGGCGGGCCTGGAGACCGACGTGCGAGTCGCCCATCTCACCCTCGATCTCCGCCTTCGGCACGAGGGCCGCGACGGAGTCGATGACGATCAGGTCGAGGGCGCCGGAGCGCACCAGCATGTCGACGATCTCAAGGGCCTGCTCACCGGTGTCCGGCTGGGACAGGATCAGGTTGTCGGTGTCCACGCCGAGGGCCTTGGCGTACTCGGGGTCGAGCGCGTGCTCGGCGTCCACGAAGGCGACGGTGCCGCCGGCCTTCTGCGCGTTGGCCACGGCATGCAGCGTGAGGGTCGTCTTACCGGAGGACTCCGGGCCGTAGATCTCGACCACACGGCCGCGCGGCAGCCCGCCGACGCCGAGGGCGATGTCCAGCGCGGTCGACCCGGTGGGGATGACCTCGATGGGGTCGTTCGGCTTGTCGCCGAGGCGCATGACCGCACCCTTGCCGAATTGCCGTTCAATCTGTGCGAGCGCGGCGTCGAGAGCCTTCTCGCGGTCGGTGCCTGCCATGGGTTCCACCCGGTTTGCTTGAGTCGATCGCTTCACGCCATTGACGCTAACGCCTGCCACTGACAATGCGCTCCCACGCCCGTTTCGGCTGTGGATAACTCATCAGAATGGATGTTCGATTTCCCTGTCAAGCCGACCACGCCGCCCCCCGGCCGTGCCGCCCGTACGGGTGACCCACCGAACCCGTGCTACTTTTTGCGAGCGATCGTTCAACTATGGAGGCCGGGATGGGGCGAAGGCAGCTCTGGGACCAGGACGAGGTGCTGGCTTCGGCCATGCGGCTCTTCCGTGAGCGGGGGTACACCGGCGCCTCGGTGCGGGACATCGAGGAGGCCACCGGGGTGCATCCGGGGAGCCTGTACCGGACCTTCCGGAGCAAGGACGGCCTGTTCCACGCCGCCTTCGACGCCTACAACGAGCGGGTGGTGCGGGGCAGGGTCCGGATCCACCTGCTGGAACCGGCGGATCCCCTGCCCGGCATCCGCTCGTTCTTCGCCTCGGCGATCGAGACCGGCACCGAGCCCGACCCGGGCTGTCTGCTCACCAACACGGCCGTCGAGTCCTTCACCCTCCCCCAGGCCACCACCGGCGTGCACCACGGCCTGGCCGTGATCGAGGGCGGCTTCGCCGACGCGCTGACCCGCGCCCGGGACCGTGGTGACACACCGCCGGACCTCGACGTCAGGGCGACGGCGGCCCAGCTGCTCGCGCTCTACCAGGGCCTGCTGGTGCTCGTCCGGGCCGGCCTGCCCCGCACCACGCTGCACACCGTCACCGACGGCGCGATGGCGTCGATCGGCTCGCTGAGATCCCCACGAAAGCAGGACGACCATGAGTGACACCCAGCAGCTCTGGAACGACTACGCCGCCTGCTGGTCGGCCGCCCCCGCCGACCGGCTCGCCGCCCTCGCCGCGGTCGCGGTGGACGGGGTCGCCTACCGCGACCCCGGGACCGAGGTCGCCGGCCGGACCGAACTGGCCGGCTACATGGCCGGCTTCGCCGGAGCCTTCCCCGGCCACCGTTTCCGCATCGACGACGTACTGGAACACCACGGCCGCTCCCTCGCCCGCTGGACCCAGCTCGACGAGCAGGGCGGACCCGCGTCGGCCGGCATCAGCACCGCCCGCCACCACGAGGACGGCCGCCTCACCGACATCACCGGCTTCTTCCTCCCCGCCTGAGGCCGGCCGCGGAAGGCGAGGGCGCCCTCCGGGGCGCCGTCATGCCCCACCCTGTGGCGGGCGCCACATCGGCCGGCTGTCACGTTCCGCCGGCCCGGCCTGTCCCCATGGCGACCCCTGTCGAGGAGGACACCATGGAGACCGTGACCGTCGAGCGCTTCATCGCCGCGCCCGTCCAGGACGTGTTCGGCTGGCTGACCACGACCACCCACTACGAGGCGTCGCCCCTCGTACTGCGCTGCCGGCTGGCCCGGCGCGGCGCCGGAGCGGCCTACGGGGTCGGGGCCGTCCGGCGCCACCTGTGGCTCACCGGGTGGTTCGAGGAGCACATCACCCGGTACGAGCCCCCGTACCTCACCGAGTACGTCGTCGTGCGGAGCCTGCCGCCGGCCCGGCACGAGCTCGGGCGGATGACCTTCACCGAGGCCGACGGCGGCACCCACGTCCGCTGGAGCACGCGCGCCGAGATCCGCGTCCCCTTCCTCGGCGCCGGGCCCACGCGCCGGCTGACCCGCCTGATCGCCCGGCCGCTGATCATCCGGGCCTTCGGCAGCATCCTGGACGCCGCCGCCGCGGCCCTCACCCGGTGACGGGCGGGGTCACGGCTTCGGCAGGGTGCAGCCCGGGCGGTTCAGGTCGATCTGGTTGCCGGGGCCGATGCAGGGGACGAGGATGTACGTCTCCTGGGCGTAGTTGATGCCCTGGCGGACCGTCACGTTGCCGGCCTCGTCCACCTCGCACGGGTTGTTCTCCGTGCAGCGCTGGCCGTCCTCGTTGCCGGTGTTGTTGACGGCGACGACCTTGCCGGTCGTCGTGTCGATCACCGGCGAGCCGGACGTGCCGCCGATGGTGTTGCAGGCCGAGGTGTAGCGGACCGAGTCCTTCCAGGTCCAGTCGCCCTCCTTGAGCCGGTACACGAACCCGTCCACGCTGCAGCTGTAGGTGCGCTTCCAGTACCCGGAGACCACCTTGATCGAGGAACCCTGCACCGGGTGCGCGTCGTTGAGGGTGAGGGCGGTGATGCCGTACTGGCTCTGGATCTGCGCGTACGTCTTGGTCAGCTGGTAGAGCGAGACGTCGGTGTCCGTCATCGTCCCGTACGCGATCTTGCTCGCCCGGAGCGTCCCGACCGAGGAGCCGGAGGCGTTGAGGAGGGAGAAGCTGCGGCTGGAGGCACGGTTGACGAGCACCTCGCCGGCGGCCGGGAATCCGGTCTCCAGGCAGTGTCCGTTGGAGAGGACGAGCGCGGGGTCGCCCGGCTGCGAGCTGGGCGTGCGGACGACGGAACCGGAACAGTTGCTGAGCGCGACCGTGCCCGCGTAGGTGACGGCGGCGGCCCGCTGGGGCGTGGGGGTCTGGGCCACGGCCGGTGTCGCTGCCGCTCCGGTCAGGAGCAGGGACAACACGGCGCCGGCGAGAGGCTTGTTCATGTGGGGGTTCCCCTCTGGTGACGAATGCGACCGAAGATCCTTCGGTTGACATGTGCACTGCATTCTTGGTCCAGCGGAGTCAACACACAAGAGGGCATGGGGAGTTGGCGGGCCAGACGGCCGAAGGGCGTTGCCGGGAAACGGAATCAAACCTTCCAACACCCCGCGAGACGGGCGGCGGCCCCCAATTCGGGGCGCATGTCCCACACCCCCGGGCTGGCGCGGAACAGCCCCCGCATGGCCGGTACTCTGCGGTGCCCCCGACGACGGGGGCGTGAAATTCCGCTCAGGAGGACCCATGGCCGTCAAGAAGGCCACGATCCAGCAGCAGGTGGCCGAAGCACTCGCCCAGGCCAACCCCGCCGACCGCCCCCTCGTCACCATCCAGGCCATCGCCGGCCCGAGCGTGTGGCTGATGAGCATGCTCGGCCTCATCGGCCAGGCGTTCCTCAGCTACTACTTCGTCACCGTGACCGAGCAGGCCGTGGTGCTCCACCGGGCGAGCCGGATGAGCAACCGCCCGCAGGAGATCGTCTTCGCCATACCGCCCCACGAGGCCGTCGGCGCCATCACCGAGGTCAAGCGCAACGCCCTCTGGAGCTCCTTCCGGATGCAGCTCCCCGGCCAGGCCACCCCGACCCGCATGAACGTGCACCGCATCTGGCGGAACGAGATGGACCAGGTCATCGGTCTGCTGACGGCCCAGAACCAGCCGGCCGCCTGAGACCCCGGGGGAGGGTCATTCCCACCCGTCCCCCACCCTTCAGTCGCTAAGTGACAACCCGTGGTTGACACCTCCTGGGTGTCAACCTACGGTTGCACTTATGACGAACCCTTCCGTGGAACCCGTCCGCGTAGCCAACCCCGTCCGCCTCGACGACCTGATCGAGGCCATCAAGAACTCCCACGCCGACACCCTGGAGCAGCTGAGCGGCGCCGTCGTCACGGCCGAGCACCTCGGTGACGTCGCGGACCACCTCATCGGCCACTTCGTCGACCAGGCCCGCCGCTCCGGCGCCTCCTGGACCGACATCGGCCGCAGCATGGGCGTCACCCGCCAGGCCGCCCAGAAGCGCTTCGTCCCCAAGGCCGACAAGGAGGGCGAGCCGGGCCTGGACCCCCAGGCGGGCTTCGCCCGGTTCACCCCGCGCGCCCGCAACGTCGTCATCGGCTCGCAGAACGAGGCCCGCGCCGCCGGCAACGCCGAGATCCGCACCGAGCACCTGGTGCTGGGCCTGCTGGCCGAGCCCGAGGGACTCGCCGGACGCGTCATGGACGCCCAGGGCATCACGGCGGACGCCGTGCGCTCCGCCGCCACCGCCACCCTGCCCCCGGCGGCCGAGGAGATGCCCGCCCTGGTCCCCTTCGACGCCGACGCCAAGAAGGCCCTGGAGCTCACCTTCCGCGAGGCCCTGCGCCTGGGCCACGGCTACGTGGGCACCGAGCACATCCTGCTCGCCCTGCTGGAGCTGGAGAACGGCGAGGGCACGCTCAGCGGGCTCGGCCTGGACAAGGCCGCCGTCGAGACGGCCGTCACCGAAGCCCTGGAAGCCGTACTCGGCGCGGACGGGCAGCAGCGGTAGGCCCGCCGCCGGCAGAGCCGCCCGCGTCGTCGCCGCCGGACTCGCCCGTCACCTCGTACCGCTTCACGTACGCGCCGAGGAACGCCTGCAGGGTGGCGACGGCCGGGATCGCGATGAGCGCCCCGACGGCGCCCAGCAGGGCGGTCCCGGCGATGACGGAGCCGAAGGCCACCGCCGGGTGGATGTCCACCGTCCGGGCGGTGAGCTTCGGCTGGAGGACGTAGTTCTCGAACTGCTGGTAGACCACGACGAACCCGAGGACGTACACCGCGTACCAGGGGTCGATGGTGAAGGCGATCAGCGTCGGCAGCGCGCCCGCCAGATAGGTGCCGATGGTGGGGATGAACTGGGAGACCAGCCCCACCCACACCGCGAGCGCGGGCGCGTACGGCACCCCGAGGACCACGAACACCACGTAGTGCGCCACACCGGAGACCAGCGCCATCAGCCCGCGCGAGTACAGGTACCCGCCGGTCTTGGCGACGGCGATCTCCCAGGCCCGCAGGACCTCCGACTGCTTCGCCGGCGGCAGCACCGAGCACAGCGCCCGCCGCAGCCGGGGCCCGTCGGCGGCGAAGTAGAAGGAGAACAGCCCGACCGTCAGCAGCCGGAAGAGCCCGCCGAGGACGGTGGTGGACACGTCGAGCACCCCGCTGGCGCTGTTCTGCACGTACTTCTGGAGCCAGTCGGAGTGCAGCAGGCTGTCCTGGATCTCCAGGCGGGACAGTTCGGTGTGGAAGGTGCGGTTGATCGAGTCGATCACCATGTCGAGGTAGTGGGGGAAGCCCTCCACCATGTCGACGATCTGCCCGGCGAGCATCGAGCCGAGCAGGGCGAGGAACCCGGCGGTCGCGGCGAACACACCCAGGAACACCAGGAAGGTGGCCAGCCCGCGGCGCATGCCGCGGGCCGCCATCCGGGCCACGGCGGGTTCGATCGCCAGCGCCAGGAAGAAGGCGATCAGGATGTTGACGAGCAGCCCGGTCAGCTGGTGGAAGGCCCAGCTGCCGAGCTGGAAGCAGGCGACGAGCGCCAGTACGAGGACCACCGCGCGCGGCAGCCAGCGCGGCATCCGCGCCTGTGCCGGGGCGGGGGTCCCGGGCCCCGCGTGCGTGGTCGGCCCTGCCGGGGGCGGGGGGCCGGGGAGCTCCGCGCGCGGCGGGTCCTCGGGGCGTTCGGTCGTCTCGTCTGTCGCTTCCACGCCGCCCAGTCTGTCCCACCGGCCCGCCGGACCACGAAGCGGCCGCGGCCACCGAGCCGCCCGGACCACGAAGCCCGCCGGACCGCTCAGCCCGCTGGACCACGCAGCCCGCTGGACCACGGGGCCAACCTGCCCGCGCAGCCCGCCGGACCGCGGAGCCGACCTGACCGCGAAGCCGGCCTGACCACGGGCCGGCCTGACCGCGCAGCCCGCCGGACCACGAAGCCGCCCGTGCCGCGGCCGGGCCCTGCCGGCGCGCGGCGCCCTGCCGGCGTGCGGCGCCCCCGAGGTGTCAGCGCAGCGAAGCCGGCACGTCCATCGCCGTGCACACCGCGCGCCACACGTCCTTCGCTTCCCAGCCCGCCTCCAGCGCCTGCTGGACCGTGCGCCCGCCGAGCTCGGACATGACATGGTCCCGGGCGAAGGAGTCCGCGTAGGCGGCGCCGAAGTGCTCCGCCATCCGCTCCCAGAAAATCGTCAACCGCATGCCCCCAGTATCCCGCCCCGGGGAGTGCACCTCCCCGTCACCGCCCTCCGGCGCCCTACGGTGGCTCGCATGCCTGGAGACGAAGCTTCCGCGCCCGCACCGGCCGCACCGGCCGCGCTGGCCCGTGCCGAGCAGTTCATCTGGCTCACGGCCCGGGTGCTGGAGCAGCGCCGGTTCGCCCACCACTTCCTCGGCGGGGACGCCGACGCGGTCGACACCGCCCTCAACGCCTACCTGGGGGCCGACGGCGGCTACGGCCACGCCCTCGACCCCGATCTGCGCGGCCCGCTGAGCCAGCCCCCGCACACGGCGCACGCTCTGCGGATCCTCGACGGCCTCGGCCGCTGCGCCGGGCAGCGCATCGAACGCCTCTGCCGCCACCTGAGCCGCATCTCCACCCCGGAGGGAGCACTTCCGCTGGCCATCCCCGTCCCGCGCGGCCATCCCGCCGCGCCGTGGCACCCGGTGCGCGAGGACCCGCCGGGCGAGCTGGCGACGACGGGCCCGGTCGTGGGGCTCTTGCACCGCAACCGGATCTGGGACGCCTGGCTCTTCCGGGCCACGGAGTTCTGCTGGGAGCGGATCGAGACGCTGCGCCACCCGCATCCGTACGAGGTCCAGGGCGCGGTCGCCTTCCTCGACGGGGTCCCCGACCGGGCCCGCGCGGCGGCGGCCGCCGACCGGCTGGGCCGGCTGGTGCGCGAGCGGCGCCTGGCGGTGCTCGACCCTGCCCGGTCCGAGGAGTACCCCGTCGCCCCGGGCTGCGCACCGGGCGAGCGGCTGTTCCCGTACGACTACGCCCGGCGGCCCGAGTCACCGGCGCGGAGCTGGTTCACCGACGAGGAGATGCGCCGCTGCCTGGACTTCCTCGCGGCGCAGCAGCAGCCCGACGGCGGCTGGCCGGTGCACCGCCGGGCCTGGGCCCCGGGCAGCGCCCTGGAGCGGCGCCCGATCGCCACCATCGAGGCCCTGCTGACCCTGAGGGCGTACGGGCGGCCCCTGACCTAGGCCGTCGCTCAGCCGCCGAAGGCCCGTACGGCGGCGGTCACCACCACCGCCGCCCCGACCACCACCAGGAACGGGGCGCGCAGCAGCAGCGCGACGGCGGCGGCCGCGAGCCCGGCGGCGCGGGCGTCGAGGACCAGCGCGTGGCCGGTGCTGAAGGTCTGCTGGGCGGTGAGGGCGGCGAGCAGGGCCACCGGCAGGAGGGCCGAGAGCCTGCGCACGGCGGGCCGCTCCAGGACCCCGGCGGGGACGAGGAGTCCGGCGAGCTTGACGGCGTAGCAGCCGGCGACGGTGAGCCCGATGGCGATCCAGACGTTCACGAGCGCCTTCCCTTCAGCCACAACACGGCGGGCGCGGCCAGCGCGGCGATCAGTACGGGCACCCCGGCGGGCAGGACGGGCAGGAAGCCCAGCCCGAGGACGAGCGCGAGCGCGGCGACGGCCCGTTCGGTGGTGCTCTTGAGCATGGGGGCGAGGAGGGCGAGGAACACGGCGGGCCCGGCGGCGTCCAGCCCCCACGCGGCGGTGTCCCCGAGGGCTTCGGCGCCGAGCGCGCCGAGCAGGGTGGTGAGGTTCCACAGCAGGTACAGGCTGAGCCCGGTGACGGTGAACCCCAGCCGGGCCGACCTGCGGTCGGGCTGGGCGAGGGCCACGGCGGTGGTCTCGTCGATGACCCAGTGCGCGGCGAGCGGGCGTACGGCCTTCGGCAGGGCGAGCAGCTGCGACAGCCGCAGCCCGTAGAAGGCGTTGCGGGTCCCGAGGAAGAAGGCCCCGGCGGCGGCGGTGAACGGGTTCCCGCCCGCGGCCAGCGCCCCGACCAGCGCGAACTGCGAGGCTCCGGTGAACACCAGCAGGCTCAGCGCACACGCCTGGAGCACGCTGATCCCGGCGCCGGCGGCGGTCACCCCGAACGCGAACCCGGACAGCCCGACGGCCACCCCGACGCCGAGCGCGTCCCGTACGACAGCGGCCCGCGGCCGCCGGGCGGCCCCGTCGGGGGCCTCTGGTATCACTTTCTGCTCTGTTCTCACCCGGCGAAGGTAGGCGCCGGCCGGGCGCCCGGTCTTGTACGTTCTTGCGTACCGCCCAGGTCACCGGCGCCGTCAGGCGGGAACACCGGCCCGGTCACCGGACCTCCCCTACCCCGCCCGGCCCCGCCGGTAGGCGCCCGGGGGGACGCCGACGATGCGGGTGAAGTGGCGGTTGAGGTGCGGCTGGTCGGTGAAGCCCACGGCGACGGCCACCTCCGCCGGGGCGGCCCCCGCGTCGAGCAGGCGCCGGGCGCGGCGGACCCGGGCGTCGGTCAGCCAGGTGTGCGGGGGCATCCCGTACCGGTCGCGGAAGGCGCGCAGCAGGGCGAAGGGGCTGGTGCCCAGCTCCGCCGCGAGACCCTCCAGCGACGGGGGCCGCGCCATCCGCTCCTCCAGTACGGCCCGGGCCCGCTCGGCGTCGGATCCGCCCGCGCGGGAGGGCCGCCGGGCGGGCAGCGGGGCGGCGTGCCGGCCGAGCATCCGGGCCGCCACGGTGCGCAGCAGGGTGTCGGCGGCGAGCGCGTTGCCCGCCTCGGCGGCCCGGTGCACCTCGGTGATCATCTTGGCGCCCGGCCCGTCGAGGACCATCCCGGTGGTGAAGCCGGGGGTGCCGCGCAGGGTGCCGATCTCGGCGGCAACCTCGGTGATCAGCTCCCGGGAGGGATAGAGGGTGGAGTACGCCCAGCCCTCGGGGACGCCGGCGCGGGCGGTGTGCGCGACCTCGGGGTTGATCAGCACCACGCTGCCGGGGCCGGCCCGCAGGGTGGTGCCGGGCAGGCCGATCTCCTCGACGCCGCCGGTGACGGCCGCGATGACGTACCCGTCGTGGGCGTGTCGGGGGAAGGTGTGGCGGACGTAGTGGGCCCGCAGCAGGTCCAGTCCGGGCAGCTGCGGGGAGCGCCAGTGCCGGGCCCATTCGCGGCCCGCCTCGTCGTCAGCCGTCCCCATGACCCCATTCTGCGCCCCCGGCCCGGCGCGCGTTTACGCAGGTCCGGCCGGTTGTCAGTGGCGGGGTGCACGATGGGGGCATGGCAGGCGCTGCGCTCGACTCGTTCTCCCCCGCGACCCGCTCGTGGTTCACGGGGGCCTTCCGTACGCCCACCTCCGCGCAGGAGGGCGCCTGGCGGGCCATCGGGGAGGGGGCGGACGTCCTCGTCGTCGCGCCGACGGGTTCCGGCAAGACGCTGGCCGCCTTCCTCGCCGCCCTGGACCGGCTGGTCTCGCAGCCGCCGCCGGCCGAGCCGAAGAAGCGCTGCCGGGTGCTGTACGTGTCGCCGCTGAAGGCCCTCGCGGTGGATGTGGAGCGCAATCTGCGCAGCCCGCTGACGGGCATCCGGCAGGAGTCGGCCCGCCTGGGGCTGCCCGAGCCCGACGTCCGGGTGGGCATCCGCTCCGGGGACACCCCGGCCGCCGAGCGCCGGGCCCTCGCGCTGCGTCCGCCCGACATCCTGATCACCACGCCGGAGTCGCTGTTCCTGATGCTGACCTCGGCGGCGCGCGAGGCGCTGTCCGGGGTGGAGACGGTGATCCTGGACGAGGTGCATGCCGTCGCCGGCACCAAGCGGGGCGCCCATCTCGCGCTTTCCCTGGAGCGGCTGGATGAGCTGCTGCCGCGCCCGGCCCGCCGGATCGGCCTGTCGGCGACGGTCCGGCCGGTGGAGGAGGTGGCCCGCTATCTGGCGCCGCGCGGCCGGGTGGAGATCGTGCAGCCGCCGTCGGCCAAGGAGTTCGACCTGTCGGTGGTCGTCCCGGTGCAGGACATGGGCGAGCTGGGCGGCTCCCCCGCCACGGAGGGGCGCGAGGGCGGGGACCGACCGTCGATCTGGCCGCATGTGGAGGAGCGGATCGCCGACCTGGTGCAGGCCCACCGCTCGACGATCGTGTTCGCCAACTCCCGCCGGCTCGCCGAGCGCCTGTGCAACCGGCTCAACGAGATCGCCTACGAGCGCGCCACCGGGGAACCGCTCGGCGAGGGCGCCCCGCCCCCGGCGGAGATCATGGCCCAGTCGGGCGCCGCGCAGGGCGCCCCGCCGCTGCTGGCCCGGGCGCACCACGGCTCGGTGTCGAAGGAGCAGCGGGCGCTGGTCGAGGAGGACCTCAAGGCGGGCCGGCTGCCGGCCGTGGTGGCCACCTCCAGCCTCGAACTGGGCATCGACATGGGCGCGGTGGACCTGGTGGTGCAGGTGGAGTCGCCGCCGTCGGTGGCGTCGGGGCTCCAGCGGGTGGGCCGGGCGGGGCACCAGGTGGGGGCGGTCTCCACGGGGGTGGTCTTCCCCAAGTACCGGGGGGACCTGGTGCAGGCGGCCGTGGTCACGGAGCGGATGCGCACGGGGGCGATCGAGTCCCTGCGGATCCCCTCCAACCCGCTCGACGTGCTCGCCCAGCAGCTGGTCGCGATGACCGCGATGGACACCTGGCAGCTGGACGACCTGCTCGCGCTGGTGCGGCGGGCGGCGCCGTTCGCGGCGCTGCCCGAGTCGGCGTTCACCTCGGTGCTGGACATGCTGGCGGGCCGCTACCCGTCGGACGCGTTCGCGGAGCTCCGCCCCCGGGTGGTGTGGGACCGGGTCGCCGGGACGATCACCGGCCGGCCGGGCGCGCAGCGCCTGGCGGTGACCTCCGGCGGGACCATCCCCGACCGCGGGCTCTTCGGGGTCTTCCTGGCGGGCGCCGACCCGAAGAAGGGCGGTGGCCGGGTCGGCGAGCTCGACGAGGAGATGGTCTACGAGTCCCGCGTGGGCGATGTGTTCACCCTGGGCACGACCTCCTGGCGGATCGAGGACATCACCCGCGACCGGGTCCTGGTCACCCCGGCCCCCGGGGTGCCGGGCCGGCTGCCGTTCTGGAAGGGGGACCAGCTGGGCCGCCCGCTCGAACTGGGCCGGGCGGTCGGCGCGTTCCTGCGCGAGCTCGGCGCGCTCACCGAAGAGGACGCCCGGCTGCGGCTGCTGGCGGCGGGGCTCGACGCCTGGGCCGCGGACAACGTGCTGGCGTACCTCGCGGAGCAGCGCGAGTCCTGCGGCCATGTGCCGGACGACCGGACCATCGTGGTGGAGCGGTTCCGTGACGAGCTGGGCGACTGGCGGGTCGTCGTGCACTCGCCGTTCGGCGCCCAGGTCCATGCCCCGTGGGCGCTGGCGCTGGGCGCCCGGCTGGCGGAGAAGTACGGCATGGACGCCCAGGTGATGCATGCCGACGACGGGATCGTGCTGCGCCTGCCCGACGCCGATCTGCTCTCCATGGACCTGGACCTCCTCGACCACGATCCCGCCCGGCCCCCGTCCTTCGAGTTCGACGACGAACAGGCCCCGCTGGGCGCGGCCGACGTCTCCTTCGACCCGGGGGAGGTCGGGCAGATCGTCACCGACCAGGTGGGCGGCTCGGCCCTGTTCGCCTCCCGGTTCCGCGAGTGCGCGGCGCGCGCCCTGCTGCTGCCGCGCCGCAGCCCCGGCAAGCGCACCCCGCTGTGGCAGCAGCGCCAGCGGGCCTCGCAACTGCTCCAGGTGGCCTCCGAGTTCGGCTCCTTCCCGATCGTGCTGGAAGCCGTACGCGAATGCCTCCAGGACGTCTTCGACGTACCGGGCCTGACCGAGCTGATGGGGGACCTGGAGGCGCGGCGGGTCCGCCTGGTCGAGGTCACCACCCCCGAGCCCTCCCCCTTCGCCCGCTCGCTGCTGTTCGGGTACGTCGCCCAGTTCCTGTACGAGGGGGACTCGCCGCTGGCCGAGCGGCGGGCGGCGGCGCTGTCCCTGGACTCGCGGCTGCTGGCGGAGCTGCTGGGCCAGGCCGAGCTGCGCGAACTCCTCGACGCCGAGGTGCTGGAGGAGCTGGAGCGGGAGCTGCAGTGGCTGACGGAGGACCGGCGGGCGAAGGACGCCGAGTCGGTGGCCGATCTGCTGCGCCTGCTGGGCCCCTTGACCGAGGCCGAGCTGGCGGAGCGGGGCGCGGAGCCGGGCTGGGCCGCCTCCCTGGAGGCCGCCCGCCGGGCGATCCGGGTACGGATCGGCGGCGTCGAGCACTGGGCGGCGATCGAGGACGCGGGCCGGCTGCGGGACGCCCTGGGCACGGCCCTGCCGGTGGGCGTGCCGGAGGCGTTCACCGAGCCGGTCAAGGATCCCCTCGGGGACCTGCTGGCCCGCTACGCCCGTACGCACGGCCCGTTCACCACGACCGCCGTCGCCGCCCGCTTCGGTCTGGGCACCGCGGTGACCGAGGGCGCCCTGCACCGGCTCGCGGCGGCGGGCCGGGTGGTGCAGGGCGAGTTCCATCCGGCGGGCATCGGCCAGGAGTGGTGCGACGCGGCGGTGCTGCGCCGGCTGCGGCGCCGCTCGCTGGCGGCCCTGCGCCAGGAGCTGGAGCCGGTCCCGCCCGCCTCGCTGGCCACGTTCCTGCCCCAGTGGCAGCACCTGGGCGGCGGGCTGCGCGGGATCGACGGTCTGGCGCGGGCGGTGGAGCAGCTCCAGGGCGCCCCGGTGCCGGCGTCGGCGCTGGAGCGGCTGATCCTGCCCTCGCGGGTCGCGGGCTACTCCCCCGCCCTGCTGGACGAGCTGACCACCACCGGGGAGGTGGTGTGGGCCGGTGCGGGGGCACTGCCGGGCAAGGACGGCTGGATCTCCCTGTACCTGGCGGACGCGGCCCCGCTGCTGCTGCCGGAGCCGCACCCCCTGGAGCTGGGCCCCCTGCACCAGGCGGTGCTGGAGGCCCTGTCGGGCGGGTACGGCCTGTTCTTCCGCCAGCTCAGCCAGGCCGTCCGGGACCGCCATCCCGAGGTCTCGGAGCCGGAACTGTCCTCGGCCCTGTGGGACCTCGCCTGGTCGGGCCGCCTGACCAACGACACCCTCGCCCCGCTGCGCTCCCTGCTGGGCTCGGGCCGTACCGCGGGCGCCACCGCCCACCGGGCCCGGCGCACCGTCCCGCGCGGCCGGTACGGCAGCCTCAGCGCGGCCGTCTCCCGTACGGGCCCGCCCACGGTCTCGGGCCGCTGGTCGCTCCTGCCGGCCCCGGCCCCCGATCCGACCCACCGCGCCCACGCCCTGGCCCGGACCCTCCTCGACCGGCACGGGGTGGTCACGCGCGGGGCGGTGGCGGCGGAGGGCGTCGAGGGCGGGTTCTCCGCGGTGTACCGGATCCTGTCGGCGTTCGAGGACAGCGGGCAGGCCCGCCGGGGTTACGTGGTGGAGGGGCTGGGCGCGGCCCAGTTCGCGATGGACGGCGCGGTGGACCGGCTGCGCGCGGCCGAGCGGACCCCGCCCCCGCTGGCGGCGGTGGTCCTGGCCGCCGCCGATCCGGCGAACGCGTACGGGGCGGCCCTGCCCTGGCCGGAACCCCCGGCGGGCGCGAGCCACAAGCCGGGCCGCAAGGCGGGCTCGCTGGTGGTGCTGGTCGACGGTGAGCTCACCCTCTACCTGGAGCGCGGCGGCAAGACCCTGCTGGCCTGGCCCGACCCGGGCGATCCGCGCCTGGCGGCGGCCACGGCGGCCCTGGTGGCGGCCTCCCGCGCGGGCACCCTCCCGGACCTGACGGTGGAGCGCATCAACGCCGCGGCGGCCCTCACCTCCCCCCTGGGCCAGGCCCTGGAGACGGCCGGCTTCCACGCCACCCCGAGGGGGCTGCGACTGCGCAGCTAGAGGGCGTCCAGCGGGATCCGGACCGGGCCGCGCACGGAAAACGGCGAGAACTCGCTCCGGTCTCGACTCCGACACGGATGTCTTGGGCATGTCACGAAACGGCTGCCAGCCCCTCCTCAGCTGGCATCGACGCTTATCCATGGCTTATCAAAGGTGATCACAGGCACCGCATTGGCGGTGCACAGTCATGGGGGAGAAGAAAAGTGAGCAGCAACAGCATGCGCAAGACCACCCTGGCCGCGGCCGGCCTGGCCGTGGCCGGAACCCTGGTCCTGACGGGCTGCAAGGACGGCAACGAGGAGCTCACCCCGGCGGCCCCGTCCGCCTCGTCCGCCCCGTCCGCCCAGGCTTCGCAGCCCGGCGGCTACGCCACCCCGCCGGCCGGAGCCACGGGCTCCCCGACCGCGGGCGGCTACGACGGCGCCTCCGGCGGGGCCGCGGGCGGCGGCGCGGTGGCCAAGTCCGGCCAGGCGTTCAAGATCGGCGAGGCGGCGACCGTCCCGTTCAGCTACGGCAGCAACAAGGGCGGCCAGATCGCCATCGCCGTCACCGGCATCGAGCAGGGCAACCCGGCCGACCTCGCGCCGCTGAACCTCGGCGACAAGGCGAAGGGCCTGGTCCCCTACTACATCCGCTACACGGTCAAGAACACCGGCACGACGGACCTGTCCTTCACCTCGGTCGGCCACATCAAGGGCCTGCTCGCCGACGGCACCGAGGCCGACAAGGTCTCGATCATCGGCAAGTTCGAGAAGTGCAAGGACGACTCGCTGCCGAAGGGCTTCGTCAACGGCCAGTCCCAGACCAACTGCGTGCTGGCGCTCGCGCCGGCCGCGTCGAAGGTCTCCGGCGCCGAGTACTGGGGCGACCCGTACAACAACCTCGCCTCCCCGCCCCAGAAGGGCCTCACCTGGAAGTGATGAGCGGCCCCCCGGGCCCTCACCGCTCCTGATCGCGCGAACCCCCTGCGGCGGCCACCCCGCCCCAGGGGGTTCCGCGTTCTGCCCGCCCGGCGGCGTGACAATGGCCCCATGCCCGAAGGAGACAGCGTCCACCGCGTCGCGGCCCGCCTGCACGCCGCCCTCGCCGGCAAGCCCCTCACCCACGCCGACCTCCGCGTCCCCCGCTTCGCCACCGCCGACCTCACCGGCCGCACCACCCTGGAGGTCGTCCCCCGCGGCAAGCACCTCCTCGCCCGCCTCGAAGGCGGCCTCACCCTCCACAGCCACCTCGGCATGGACGGCGCCTGGTACCTCTTCGCCCCCGACGAGAAATGGCGCGGCGGCCCCTCCTACGAGATCCGGGCCGTGCTGGCCGCCGCGGACGCCACAGCCGTCGGCTACCGCCTCCCCGTCCTCGAACTGCTGCGCACCGCCGACGAGCACCAGGCCGTGGGGCATCTGGGACCCGACCTCCTCGGCCCCGACTGGGACCCCGACCGGGCCGCCGCCCACCTCCTCGCCGCCCCCGGCCGCCCCCTCGGCGAGGCCCTGCTCGACCAGCGCAACCTGGCGGGCATCGGCAACATCTACAAGTGCGAGCTCTGCTTCCTGGCCTCGGCCACCCCCTGGACCCCGGTCGGCGCGCTCCCCGACCCCGAGGTCACCGTCGTCCGCATCGCGGCCGCGGCCCAGCGCCTCCTCGCCGCGAACGCCGGCCACGGCGGCCACCGCAACACCACCGGCAGCCGCCGCCCGGGCCGGGAGCTGTTCGTCTACGGCCGCGCCCGCCGCCCCTGCCTGCGCTGCGGCACCCCGGTGCGCCAGGCCCCGCAGGACGGCCGCCCCACGTACTGGTGCCCCCGCTGCCAGTCCGGCCCCACCCCGGACGCTCCGACCAATTGACGCCCCGTCAGCTCCCCTCGTACCGTCCCGGTATGCCCACACCCCTCACCGCGTACGACCTCACCGGCCGGACCGCGCTCGTCACCGGAGCCGCCGCCGGCATAGGCCGGGCCACCGCCCTCCTGCTCGCCCGGGCGGGCGCGGCCGTGCACTGCGCGGACCGCGACGAGCCGGGCCTGGCCGAGACCGCCGCTCTGATCACCAAGGCCGGCGGAGCCGCCACCGCCCACCCCCTCGACGTCACCGACCGCGCCGCCCTGAGGGCCGCCGTCGCCGCGGCCGGGCCGCTCGACATCGCCGCCGCCATCGCCGGGGTCATGCACACCAGCAGCGTCCTGGACACCACCGACGAGGACCTCGACCGGGTGCTGGACGTCAACTTCAAGGGGGTCCTGCGCACCTGCCAGGAGGCCGTCCGCTCCATGATCGGCGCCGGGCGCCGCGGCTCGGTCGTCACGATGGCCTCCGGCGCCGTGGACGCCGCCCAGCCCGGCCTGCTCTGCTACAGCGCCGCCAAGGCCGCCGTCGTGCAGCTGACCCGGACCCTGGCCACCGAGAGCGGCCCGCACGGCATCCGCGTCAACGCCGTCGCCCCGGGGTGGATCCGCACCCCCATGACCGCCCGCCACAGCCCCGAGGCCCAGGAGCAGACCGAGGCCGCCATGGTGCGGATGTCCCCGCTGCGCCGGGTCGGCGAGCCCGAGGACATCGCCCACGCCGTGCTCTACCTGGCATCGGACGCCTCGTCCTTCATGACGGGCCAGATCCTTCGGCCGAACGGCGGGGTCTCGATGCCGTGGTGACCCCCGCCCCTCCCGAAACCCCTCCCGGAACCCCGGGAGACCTGCCTGAAGCCCCTCCCGCGTCCCGCCCGGCACCGCCCGGATCCCCGCGCCGGAGCCCGCGTACGGGGCCGGGTACGCAGTGCACGGGCAGCAGCCCCAGCCCCCAGCCGCCCACCGCTATCGCGCCCTCCACGGGCCCCGCCTCGGCCGGCGCCACCGCCAGCCTCACCACCGCCCACCCCCACAGCACGGCCACCGCCAGCGCGAGCGGCAGGGCCAGGACGAGGGGCAGGGCCACGGGTATGCGAAGTAACACCCGCACGGCCACCTCCATGGGGGGTGCCCCCCGGACAGGGTCCGGGGAGGGCCGGTTCTCGGTCGCGCCCATCCTCTCCCACACCCTGGGCCCCCGCACCCAGAACGGACACGGCAAAGAGCCCCGGCCGGCGCCTCACGCACCACCCGGGGCTCTGCCACACCCACGTATCCAGCTCGCGGTACTCAAGCGGCTACGACGTTCACCGCTTCCACGGGTGCCTTGATGGTCACCCGCTCGGTCCCGCCCGTGACCGAGGCCACGGAGACCGAATTGAGCATCGGGCGCACCGGTGCCGGCACCGGTTCGCTTGCGGCTGCCGACTGCGCGAGCTCGGCCAGCGACAGCTCGTCACTGACTTCGCGCATCAGCTCGGACATCCGTACGTCCAGCGCGTCGCAGATCGCGGAGAGCAGCTCGGAGGATGCCTCCTTCTGCCCCCGCTCCACCTCGGAGAGATAGCCGAGCGAAACTCGGGCGGACGAGGAGACTTCGCGCAGAGTACGGCCCTGGCGCTGGCGCTGCCGACGCAGCACGTCACCCAGCAGGCGACGGAGCAGAATCATCGGTGGCTCCCTCCTCTGACCGTGTAGCCGTAACCTTCACGCCCCACCGTACCGCCTCGCGCCGCGGCCGTGCGGGGAGCGATGTCGTGTTCACTCAGGGCTGCAAACATCAAATCCCCCCGTTCTGTTCCGTATCCTGCCTCCGCGGATTCTCGCGGAGTTCGCTCGAGAGCAGTTCGAGCACTGTGCGTGCACTCTCCCTACGAATTTCCTCCCGGGAGCCGTTCAACCGCAGCCGGGCCGTTTTCCTGCCCCCGGGCCCCGCCACGGCGACGAAGACGGTCCCGACCGGCTGCCCGTCCTGGGGGTCAGGACCGGCCACCCCGGTCGTCGCGATCCCCCACGAAGCGCCCATCACGCGCCGCACACCGCTGGCCATCTCGGCCGCCACCTGGGCGTTCACCGCGCCTTCGGCGGCCAGCAGCGCGGCGTCCACCCCGAGGACGCGGTGCTTGAGTTCAGTGGCGTACGCCGTCACCGATCCGCGGAAGGAGCGCGAGGCCCCCGGCACCGCCGTGAGCGCGGCGGCCACCATGCCCCCGGTCAGCGACTCCGCCACGGCGAGGCTCTGGTCACTCTCCGCAAGCAGGCGCAGCACGCCTTCGGCCACGCGTCCGGCACCGTCCCCCGCTCCCACAGGTTCCGTCGCCTCCCCCGCCCCGTTCGTCACGCCGCGATCCGCTCCGCGTCCCGCCCCGCCCGGCGCAGCACGACGGCCTGCCGGATGTAATCCAAACCGGTGACGACCGTCAGCACGACGGCCACCGCCATCACCCAGAAGCGCAGGGTGGCCAGCGGCCCGGTCAGCGCGAGCACGTACATGCCCACCGCCGTGCCCTGGGCCAGGGTCTTGAGCTTGCCGCCCCGGCTGGCGGGGATCACTCCGTAGCGGATGACCCAGAAACGCATCAGCGTGATCCCGAGTTCCCGCCCCAGGATCACCCCGGTCACCCACCAGGGCAGGTCGCCGAGCCAGGACAGACACACGAGCGCCGACCCCATGATCGCCTTGTCGGCGATGGGGTCGGCGATCTTCCCGAAGTCCGTGACCAGGTTGTACGTCCTGGCCAGGTGCCCGTCGAAGATGTCCGTGATCATGGCGACGGCGAAGGCCGCCCACGCCAGGACCCGCCAGACGGGGTCGTAGCCCCCGTCGGCGAGCAGCAGCAGGACGAATCCCGGCACCAGGACGAGCCGGATCATCGTCAGGATGTTGGCGATGTTCCAGAGGCTGGCCTGGTTGACGGCGGCAGTCCCGAGCTTCGCGCCGGGCGTGGGCCGGCGGCCGGTCCCGCCTGCCGCTGGTGCCGGGACTCCGCTCATCCGGCCGCCTCCTGGATGTCCGAGAACTCCGTGCCCAGCGGCTCGGCCACCAGGTCCACGCCCAGCGTGCCGACCACCTTGGCGGTGACGATGCGCCCGGGGACCAGGCCGGTGCCGTCGGTGAAGACGACCTGGCCGTCGGTCTCCGGGGCCTGGTGGGCGGCGCGCCCGTAGGCACCCTCGCCCTCCTCCGCCTCGTCGAACGGGACGACCGTCTCGACGAGTACCTCCAGGGTCTCGCCGATCCGCTCCTCCGCACGCTGGGAGGTGAGCTCCTCGGCGAGCCGCTGCATGTGCGCGAGGCGCGCGGCGACGGTCTCCTCGTCCAGCTTGTTCTCGTACGTGGCGGCCTCGGTGCCGTCCTCGTCGGAGTAGCCGAAGACGCCGATGGCGTCCAGGCGGGCGTGGGTGAGGAAACGCTCCAGCTCGGCGAAGTCGGCTTCCGTCTCGCCGGGGAAGCCGACGATGAAGTTGGAGCGGACACCGGCCTGCGGGGCCTTGGAGCGGATGGTGTCCAGCAGCTCCAGGAAGCGGTCGGTGTCGCCGAAGCGGCGCATGGCGCGCAGCACGTCGGGGGCCGAGTGCTGGAAGGACAGGTCGAAGTAGGGGGCGACCTTGGGGGTGGAGGTGAGGACGTCGATCAGCCCGGGCCGCATCTCGGCGGGCTGGAGGTAGCTGACGCGGACGCGCTCGATGCCGTCGACGGCGGCCAGCTCGGGCAGCAGGGTCTCCAGCAGGCGGATGTCGCCGAGGTCCTTGCCGTACGAGGTGTTGTTCTCGGAGACGAGCATGACCTCCTTGACGCCCTGCTCGGCGAGCCAGCGCGTCTCGCCCAGCACGTCGGAGGGGCGGCGGGAGATGAAGGAGCCGCGGAAGGACGGGATGGCGCAGAAGGAGCAGCGGCGGTCGCAGCCGGAGGCCAGCTTGACCGAGGCCACCGGGCTCTTGTCCAGGCGGCGGCGCAGCGGGGCGCGCGGCCCGGAGGCGGGGGCGACGCCCTCGGGGAGGTCGGCGGGGGCCTCGGCGGGCGCTTCGGCGCCATCCTGGGCGTGGCCGGGCAGGGCCACGGAGGCGCTCTGCCGCTCGGCCGGGCTGATCGGCAGCAGCTGGCGCCGGTCGCGCGGGGCGTGGGCCTCGACGTTGCCGCCGCTGAGGATGGTCTGGAGGCGGCCGGAGATGTCGGCGTAGTCGTCGAAGCCGAGGACTCCGTCGGCCTCGGGGAGCGCTTCGGCGAGTTCCTTGCCGTAGCGCTCGGCCATACAGCCGACGGCGACGACGGCCTGGGTGCGGCCGTGGTCCTTGAGGTCGTTGGCTTCCAGCAGGGCGTCTACGGAGTCCTTCTTGGCGGCTTCGACGAAGCCACAGGTGTTGACGACGGCTACGTCCGCGTCGGCGGCGTCCTCGACGAGCTCCCAGCCATCCGCCGCCAAGCGGCCTGCGAGCTCCTCCGAGTCCACCTCGTTACGGGCGCAGCCAAGAGTGACAAGGGCGACGGTACGGCGTTCGGGCATGGACTCAAGACTACTTCGTCCCGGCGCCGGCCCCCGCCCCACATCCCCCCACGACAAGATCCCCGGGAGCCGGCGGCAGGTGCCGCACGGGTCCCGGGGATCCGGAATTTTTTGTTCCACGCCGGTCGGCGCTGGTCAGGCCCTGTCAGCCCGCCTGGGCCTGGCCCTGGCGCGGGTCGTCCCTGGTGTAGGTGAGCCGCTCGACCTGCCCCGACTCGAACTTGTCCTTGATCTCCTTGCCGTTCACGAACAGCTTGACGGCTCCGGCGTCGCCCAGGACGAGGTCGACGGACTCCTTGTCGGTGAAGGTCTTCGACTCGCCCTGGGCGAGGGTGCCGTCGAAGAGGAGCCGGCCGCTGTGGTCCTTGGCCGAGATCCAGCTCTCACCGACGTCGGCCGTCAGGACCACGGTGACGAGGTCCTTGGGCGCGGCCGCGATGGCACTGTCGGAGGGCTCCGGCTTCGGCGCCTGCGGGGGCTGGGCCGGGGTCGGCTGCTTGCCCGCCGACTGCTTGGGCGCCGGCTGCGGGGAGACGGAACCTTCCGCCACCGGATGCTTGGCCTTCCCCTCGCCGCCGCCGAAGGCGGTGAAGCCGACGAAGCCGATCACGGCGACGATGGCGGCGACCATGGCGGCGGTCCAGTTGGGCCGCTGCCGTTCGGGGCGGATGCGCTCGGCATCGAACATCGGCGCGGCGGGGGTGGGCGCCGGCCGTCCGCCGTGGGCCTCGTCGTACATCTCGACCAGGGGGACCGGGTCGAGGTGAACGGCGCGGGCGAGCGTACGGATGTGACCGCGGGCGTACACGTCGCCGCCGCACCGCGTGAAGTCGTCCTCCTCGATCGCGTGCACGATGGGGATGCGCACGCGGGTGGTGGAGGAGACCTCGTCGACTGTGAGCCCGGCGGCGATCCGGGCCTTCTTGAGGGCCGTCCCGATGGACGGGCCTTCGACGGAACGTTCGACGAGCCGGTCCTCGGACCGTTCGTCGGTCGAAGGCCGCTCTTCTTCGGGGGAGTTGGAGTTGCCGATGGACACGAGTGCGCCTTTCGAGCGTGTAGCCACCTGCTGGATGTCCAGTCTAGGGGGGTGACGAAAGGGTGGGGCAACCGGAGGGTCCGCTTCCTACGCCATCCGTATGGCGAGGTCGCCGGCCGCCGCTGTCCCGCTCAACTTGACGCACGGCCAGGGGAAACGGTTGCCCGCCCATCCCCCTTCGACCGGGTGAGGCGGGCGGATCCCCGTTCTAGGGCGCCTCGCCGCGGATGACGGCGAGCACTCCGTCCAGTTCGTCCGGTTTGACGAGGACGTCCCTCGCCTTGGATCCCTCGCTGGGCCCCACGACCCCCCGGGACTCCATCAGGTCCATCAGCCGTCCCGCCTTGGCGAAGCCCACGCGCAGCTTGCGCTGGAGCATCGAGGTGGAGCCGAACTGGGTGGAGACCACCAGCTCCGCCGCCTGGCACAGCAGGTCGAGGTCGTCGCCGATCTCCTCGTCGATCTCCTTCTTCTGCTTCTGTCCCACCGTGACGTCGTCGCGGAAGACAGGGGCCATCTGGTCCTTGCAGTGCTGGACGATCCCGGCGATCTCCTCCTCCGTGACGAAGGCGCCCTGGAGGCGGACCGGCTTGTTCGCGCCCATCGGCAGGAACAGCCCGTCACCCTTGCCGATCAGCTTCTCGGCCCCGGGCTGGTCCAGGATGACCCGGCTGTCGGCGAGCGAGGAGGTCGCGAAGGCCAGCCGTGAGGGCACGTTCGCCTTGATCAGGCCGGTCACCACGTCCACCGAGGGCCGCTGGGTGGCGAGCACCAGGTGGATGCCGGCCGCGCGGGCCAGCTGGGTGATCCGCACGATGGAGTCCTCGACGTCGCGCGGGGCCACCATCATCAGGTCCGCGAGCTCGTCGACGATCACCAGCAGGTACGGGTACGGGCTCAGCTCCCGCTCGCTGCCGGGCGGCAGCTTGATCTTGCCGTCCCGGATCGCCTGGTTGAAGTCGTCGATGTGCCGGTACCCGAAGGCGGCGAGGTCGTCGTAGCGCAGGTCCATCTCGCGCACCACCCACTGGAGGGCCTCGGCGGCCCGCTTGGGGTTGGTGATGATCGGCGTGATGAGGTGCGGGATGCCCTCGTAGGCGGTCAGCTCGACCCGCTTGGGGTCGACCAGGACCATCCGCACGTCCTCCGGGGTGGCCCGGACCATGACCGAGGTGATCAGGCAGTTGATGCAGGAGGACTTGCCGGAGCCGGTGGCGCCCGCGACCAGCACGTGCGGCATCTTCGCCAGGTTGGCCATGACGTAGCCGCCCTCGACGTCCTTGCCCAGCGCCACCAGCATCGGGTGGTCGTCCTCGGCGGCGTCCGCGAGCCGCAGGACGTCGCCCAGGTTGACCATCTCGCGGTCGGTGTTCGGGATCTCGATGCCGACGGCCGACTTGCCCGGGATCGGGCTGATGATGCGCACGTCCGGGGAGGCCACGGCGTAGGCGATGTTCTTCGCCAGCGCCGTGATCCGCTCGACCTTCACCGCGGCGCCGAGCGTCACCTCGTAGCGGGTGACCGTCGGGCCCCGGGTGAAGCCGGTGACCTGCGCGTCCACCTTGAACTCGGTGAACACGTTGGTCAGCGCCGCCACCACGGAGTCGTTGACGGCGCTACGGGTCTTGCCGGGCCCGCCGCGCTCCAGCAGGTCCAGCGAGGGCAGGGCGTACGTGATGTCCCCGCGCAGCTGGAGCTGCTCGGCGCGGGCCGGGAGCGGCTGGGGCTCGGGCGGGGCCTTGGTCAGGTCCGGCACCGACAGGGTCCCCGACGCGGCGGCGGTGCGCTCGTGCGGGGCGCCGCCGGTGTCCGGCCCGGCCGGCGGGGCCGAGGAGGCGGGCAGGACCACGGGCGCGGGCGGGCGCTCCTCGCGGGCGGGCGGCACCGGGGCGGTGGTCTCGACGCCGTCCTGCCGGGAGGTGATCCCCTGGGTGAGGTCGGCGACCAGCGGGTTCGGGGGCAGCCCCCCGTAGACCACCCCGTCCAGGGCGGCGGCGGCCGCCGCGGCCACGTCGACGGCGTCCATCTCCCGCTCCCCCGGCCGCGCGGCGGCCCGCCGGGGGCGGCGGCGCTTGGCGGCCAGGGCCGCCTCCTCGGCGGCGTCGGCCGGGTCCTGCGGTCCCGGGGCTCCGGCGGTACGGGCGCGCCACTGCTCGGCGTCGTGCAGGTCGGGGCGGCCGGCGGCGCCGGGGTGCCCGTACCCCTCGTCGTACGCGGTGGGCGCGATGATCCCCAGCCGGATCCCCAGCCGGCGCAGCCGCTGCGGGATGGCGTTGACGGGGGTGGCGGTGACGACCAGCAGGCCGAAGACGGTCAGCAGCACCAGCAGGGGCACGGCCAGCGGCGCGCCCATGGTGAAGATCAGCGGCTTGGAGGCGCCCCAGCCGATGAGCCCGCCCGCGTTCTGCATGGCGGTCGTGCCCTCGTCGCGGCCGGGGGCCCCACAGGCGATGTGCACCAGCCCGAGGACGCCGATGACCAGGGCGGACAGGCCGATGCCGATGCGGCCGTTGGCGTCGCTCTGCTCGGGGTGGCGGATGAAACGCACCGCCATGATGCCGAGCAGCACCGGCACGAGCAGGTCCAGGCGCCCGAAGGCCCCGGTGACCAGCATCGTGACCAGGTCGCCGACGGGCCCGCTCAGGTTGGACCAGGTCCCGGCGGCGACGATCAGCGCCAGGGCGAGCAGCAGCAGGGCGACGCCGTCCTTGCGGTGGGCGGGGTCGAGGTTCTTCGCACCCCGGCCGATGCCCCGGAACGCCTTGCCGACCAGGTGCGCGAGCCCGAGCCAGCACGCGCGTACGAGCCACACCACGCCGCCCGTCGGGGACGGCGCCGCTGCGGCGGTCTTCTTCGCCGGAGCGCGCTTGGCCGCCGCGGCCTTCTTCGCGGGAGGCTTGCGGGCCGGGGCCGTCTTCTTGGCCGGCGCCGTCGTACGGCCGGGGCGGCCCTTCGCGGCGCCCGCGGTGCTCTGGGAACCCTTGCCGGACGTACTTGAGGCCATGGGCCCGAGGTTACCGGTGCGCACGCCGGTGGACACGCGTGCCCACCGCTTCACCCGTTCGTGTCGCCCCGCCGGTACACCTCTTGACACCCCGGCAGACCTGACGGGGCGCCAGCCGGGCCCGACGGCGGCCGGTTTCCGTACCGGAGCGCCGCCGGGGTCCGCCCGCGGGCCGTCAGCCCTGGGCGGGCAGGACGGCGGCGGTTCCGCCCGTTCCCGGCTCCAGCGCGTCCAGCGCCCGGCGCAGCCCGGTCAGCTTGCGCTCCAGGTGCGCGGCCGTGGCCACCACCGCCGCGTCGGCGGAGTCCTCGCCGAGCTGCTTGGTCAGCGCCTCGGCCTGCTCCTCGACCGCCGCGAGCCGCGCGGAGAGCTCGGCCAGCAGCCCGGCCGCCTCCTTGCTGCCGTCGCCGTTGGCCCCGCCGCCCTCCAGCTGGAGGCGCAGCAGGGACGCCTGCTCCCGCAGCTGGCAGTTCTTGGTGTAGAGCTCCACGAAGACCGAGACCTTGGCGCGCAGCACCCACGGGTCGAAGGGCTTCGAGATGTAGTCCACCGCGCCCGCCGCGTACCCGCGGAAGGTGTGGTGCGGACCGTGGTTGATCGCGGTGAGGAAGATGATCGGGATGTCCCTGGTCCGTTCGCGGCGCTTGATGTGCGCGGCGGTTTCGAACCCGTCCATTCCCGGCATCTGTACATCCAGCAGGATGACCGCGAAATCGTCCGTCAGCAGCGCTTTGAGCGCTTCCTCCCCCGACGACGCCCGGACCAGTGTCTGATCGAGCGCGGAGAGGATGGCCTCCAGCGCCAGCAGATTCTCCGGCCTGTCGTCGACCAGGAGGATCTTGGCCTTCTGCACCATGCCCTGTCCTCCTCGCCCCGGCATGGGGCCTCCCCGGCTCCGGACGCCGGCCTGTCTGCCGGGGTCCGCCCCAGAGGACGGCGTCTTCACGCCGTCCGTCCTTGTGCCGGTCATCGTAGCCCCAGTCCCGAGATCGCCACACCCTGTCACCAGGATGTCACTGTGCACGAAGCGGAAACGTGGCGGGAGGGCAGAAAGTTCCCCTAGCGCCCTCCCGTCACGCCCCGGCCGCCGGTCAGTCCCCGCGCATGTGCTGTTCCATCACCGACAGGAGATAGTCGGGTTCCACCGGCTTCGTTACATAATCGGAAGCACCCGAGTCGATGGCCTTCTCCCGGTCGCCCTTCATCGCCTTCGCCGTGAGCGCGATGATCGGCAGCCCCTCGAACTGCGGCATCCGCCGGATCGCCGAGGTCGTCGCGTACCCGTCCATCTCCGGCATCATGATGTCCATCAGCACCAGCGCCACGTCGTCGTGCTGCTCCAGCACCTCGATGCCCTCCCGGCCGTTCTCGGCGTAGAGCACCGCCAGCCCGTGCTGCTCCAGCACGCTCGTCAGGGCGAAGACGTTGCGCACGTCGTCGTCCACGATGAGCACCCGCTCGCCGTGGAAGTCGTACGTCCGCGGCGCCGCCGGCTGCGGCTCCTGCTCCTCCCACGCCGCCCCGTCCGGCTGCCCCGGCACCTCGGTGCGCGGCAGCGGACCGCCCGCCGGCTTGCGGCGGCGCCGGAACAGCGCCGACGAGCCCTGCCCGGCCGGTTCCGCCGCCGGCAGCGCCTGGCGCACCGGGGCCGGGCTCACGGGGGCCGGGGACGGCGGGGTCACCGCGTCGGGCTGCGGCGCCGGCGGCGCCTCCCCAGCCCTGCGGTACTCCCCGCGCGCCCCGCCCGGCGTGGGCGGCGCGTACCCCTGGGGGGGCAGCTCGCTCGGGTGCAGGGGCAGGTACAGCGTGAACGTCGAGCCGCGTCCGGGCTCGCTGGCCGCGTGGATCTCCCCGCCGAGCAGCCGGGCGATCTCCCGGCTGATGGACAGGCCGAGCCCCGTACCGCCGTACTTGCGGCTCGTGGTCCCGTCGGCCTGCTTGAACGCCTCGAAGATCACCAGCATCTTGCTCGCCGCGATCCCGATACCGGTGTCGGTCACCGAGAAGGCGATCAGGTCCCCGTCCGCCTCGCGCAGCGACCCGGCCTCCAGCAGCTGCTCGCGGATCGCCGTCGGCACATCGGCCCCGGCGGGCCGGATCACCAGCTCCACCGCGCCGTTGTCGGTGAACTTCACCGCGTTCGACAGCAGGTTCCGCAGCACCTGGAGCAGCCGCTGCTCGTCGGTGTGCAGGGTGGCCGGCAGCTCCGGGGAGACCCGTACCGAGAAGTCCAGGCCCTTCTCCGCGGTGAGCGGACGGAAGGTGGCCTCCACGTAGTCCACCAGCTGGACCAGGGCGATCCGGGTCGGTGAGACGTCCATCTTCCCGGCCTCGACCTTCGACAGGTCGAGGATGTCGTTGATCAGCTGGAGCAGGTCGGAGCCCGCGCCGTGGATGGTCTCGGCGAACTCCACCTGCTTGGGCGAGAGGTTCTCGTCCGCGTTGTCCGCCAGCAGCTTCGCCAGGATCAGCAGCGAGTTCAGCGGGGTGCGCAGCTCGTGCGACATGTTCGCGAGGAACTCGCTCTTGTAGCGCATCGAGACCGCGAGCTGCTCGGCGCGCTCCTCCAGGACCTGGCGGGCCTCCTCGATCTCGGTGTTCTTCACCTCGATGTCCCGGTTCTGCCGGGCCAGCAGCTCCGCCTTCTCCTCCAGCTCCGCGTTGGCGGCCTGGAGCGCCTTCTGCCGGTTCTCCAGCTCGTCGGAGCGCTCGCGCAGCTGTTCGGTCATCTCCTGGGACTGCTTGAGCAGCATCTCCGTCTTGGAGTTGACGGAGATGGTGTTGACGCTCGTACCGATCATCTCGGCGATCTGGCTGAGGAAGTCCTTCTGGATCTGCGTGAAGGGCTGGAAACCGGCCAGTTCGATGACGCCGAGCACCTTCCCCTCGAACAGCACCGGCAGCACGATCACGTGCGCCGGCGGCGCCTCGCCCAGCCCCGAGGAGATCTTCAGGTAGCCCGGCGGTGTGTTCTCCACCAGGATGGTCCGCTTCTCCTCCGCGACCGTGCCGATCAGCCCCTCTCCGGGCCGGAAGGAGATCGGCATCTGGGTGCCCGCGTACGCGTAGCTCCCGCGCATCCGCAGCTCGTACGAGCTCTCCGCGCCGCCGTCCGTCCCGATCTCGGGGCTCGCGCCGGTGGGCACCGCGAGGAAGAACGCGCCGTGCTGCGCGGCGACCACCGGGGTCAGCTCGCTCATGATCAGCTTGGCCACGTCGTCCAGGTCCCGGCGGCCCTGCATCAGGGCCGAGATCCGGGCGAGGTTGCCCTTGAGCCAGTCCTGCTCCTTGTTGGCCAGGGTGGTGTCGCGCAGGTTCGCGATCATCGTGTTGATGTTGTCCTGGAGGGCCTGGATCTCGCCGGACGCGTCCACGTCGACCTTCAGGCTCAGGTCCCCGCGGGTCACCGCGGTGGCCACGGCCGCGATGGCCCGCACCTGCCGGGTGAGGTTGCCGGCCATCTCGTTCACCGACTCCGTCAGGTCCCGCCAGGTGCCGTCCACGTCACGCACCCGGGCCTGGCCGCCCAGGATGCCCTCGGTGCCCACCTCACGGGCCACGCGGGTCACCTGGTCGGCGAAGGAGGACAGCTGGTCGACCATCGTGTTGATGGTCGTCTTCAGCTCCAGGATCTCCCCGCGCGCATCGATGTCGATCTTCTTGGTCATGTCGCCCTTGGCGATGGCGGTCGTGACCATGGCGATCTGCCGCACCTGCCCGGTGAGGTTGGACGCCATGAAGTTCACCGAGTCGGTGAGGTCCTTCCAGGTGCCCGAGACACCGGGAACGTGCGCCTGGCCGCCCAGGCGGCCCTCCGTGCCCACCTCGCGGGCCACGCGCGTGACCTCGTCCGCGAAGGAGGACAGGGTCTTGACCATCGTGTTCACCGTGTCCGCGAGCTGCGCGACCTCGCCGCGCGCCTCCACGGTGACCTTCTTCGTCAAGTCGCCGTTGGCGACGGCCGCCGACACCTGGGCGATCCCGCGCACCTGCGCCGTCAGGTTCCCGGCCATCGTGTTGACGTTGTCCGACAGGTCCTTCCAGATGCCGGTCACCCCGCGCACCCGGGCCTGGCCGCCGAGGATGCCCTCGGTGCCCACCTCGCGGGCCACACGGGTCACCTGCTCGGCGAAGGAGGACAGCTGGTCCACCATCGTGTTCACCGTGGTGACCAGTTCGAGGATCTCGCCCTTGGCGTCGACGGTGATCTTCTTGGAGAGGTCGCCCATGGCGACCGCCGTGGTCACCTCCGCGATGTTGCGGACCTGCGAGGTCAGGTTGTTCGCCATGAAGTTGACGGACTGGGTCAGGTCCTTCCAGGTGCCCGAGACCCCCTTGACCTCCGCCTGGCCGCCCAGGATGCCCTCGGTGCCGACCTCGCGCGCCACGCGGGTGACCTGTTCCGCGAAGTTCGAGAGCTGGTCGACCATCGTGTTGATGGTGTTCTTGAGCTCCAGGATCTCGCCGCGCGCGTCCACGTCGATCTTCTGCGACAGGTCACCGCGCGCCACCGCCGTCGCGACCTGGGCGATGTTGCGGACCTGGGAGGTCAGGTTCCCGGCCATGCCGTTCACCGAGTCCGTCAGGTCCCGCCACACGCCGGCCACTCCGGGCACCTGTGCCTGACCGCCGAGCCGGCCCTCGGTACCCACGTCCCGGGCGACCCGGGTCACCTGCTCCGCGAAGGACGAAAGCTGGTCGACCATCGTGTTGATGGTGTTCTTCAGCTCCAGGATCTCGCCCCGCGCGTCCACGTCGATCTTCTGCGACAGGTCACCGCGCGCCACCGCCGTCGTCACCTGGGCGATCTGGCGCACCTGCGAGGTCAGGTTCCCCGCCATGAAGTTGACGGAGTCGGTCAGCTCCTTCCAGGTCCCGGACACCCCCTCGACCCGGGCCTGGCCGCCCAGGCGGCCCTCCGTGCCCACGTCCCGCGCCATCCGCGTGACCTGGTCGGCGAAGGAGGACAGCTGGTCCACCATCGTGTTCACGGTGTTCTTCAGCTGGAGCATCTCGCCGGAGACGTCCACGGTGACCTTCTGCGACAGGTCGCCGTTGGCCACCGCCGTCGTCACCTGCGCGATGTTGCGCACCTGGCCGGTGAGGTTGCGGAAGGCCGTGTTCACCGAATCGGTGAGGTCCTTCCACGTGCCGGCCGCCCCGGGCACCTGGGCCTGACCGCCCAGCTCACCCTCCACGCCGACCTCGCGCGCCACACGCGTCACTTCCGAACCGAAGGACTGGAGCTGGTCGACCATCGTGTTGACGGTGTTCTTCAGCTCCAGCATCTCGCCGGCCACGTCGACCGTGACCTTCTGCGAGAGGTCGCCATTGGCCACGGCGGTGGTCACCTGCGCGATGTCGCGCACCTGCGTGGTCAGGTTCCGGAAGACCGTGTTCACCGAATCGGTGAGGTCCTTCCAGGTACCCGCCGCCCCCGGCACCTGGGCCTGGCCGCCCAGCAGGCCCTTCGCGCCGACCTCGCTGGCCACGCGCGTGACCTCGTCCGCGAAGGTCCGCAGGGTCTCCGTCATCTGGTTGATCGTCTCGGCCAGCTGCGCGACCTCGCCGCGCGCGCTGACCCGCACCTTCTGGGACAGGTCACCGCTGGCGACGGCCGTCGTCACCTGCGCGATCCCGCGCACCTGGGCCGTGAGGTTGCCCGCCATCGTGTTGACGGAGTCGGTCAGGTCCTTCCAGACCCCCGCGACCCCCGGCACCTTCGCCTGACCGCCCAGCTCGCCCTCGGTGCCCACCTCACGGGCGACCCGGGTCACCTCCGAGGAGAAGGAGGACAGCTGGTCCACCATCGTGTTGACGGTGTTCTTCAGCTGGAGCATCTCGCCGGCCACGTGCACCGTGACCTTGCGCGACAGATCGCCCTTGGCCACCGCCGTCGTCACCAGCGCGATGTCACGCACCTGCGCGGTGAGCCGGTAGGCCATGGTGTTGACGGAGTCGGTCAGGTCCTTCCAGGACCCGGACATCCCGCGCACCTGGGCCTGGCCGCCCAGCTTGCCCTCGGTACCGACCTCCAGCGCGACCCGCGTCACCTCGTCGGTGAACGCCGACAGCTGGTCGACCAGGTTGTTGACCGTCCGCCCGACCTTCAGGAACTCCCCGCGCAGCGGATGCCCTGCCCCCTCCGGGGCCTGCGTCCGCAGGTCCATCCGCTGGTCCAGGTCGCCCTCGGCCACCGCCGACAGCACCCGGCCCACCTCGGAGACCGGCCGGGCGAGATCGTCCACCAGCTGGTTCGAGGCGTCGATCGCCGCAGCCCAGGAGCCCTCGCAGGCCCCCGTCTCCAGCCGCTCGCTCAGCTTGCCCTCGCGGCCCACCATGCGACGGACCCGCGACAGCTCGCCGGTCAGGTGCAGGTTGCGGTCGGCGACCTCGTTGTAGACGGCGGCGATCTCCGCCATCACGCCTTCGCCGGACACCGTCAGCCGCTTGCGGAAGTTGCCGTCCCGCATCGACACCAGGGCCGTGAGCAGGCGGTTCAGTGCGGCGGTGTCGACCTCCGTCGTCCCGTTCCGCCGGGACCTGCCCTTGGGGCGCGCTCCCGTACGCCGCACCGCTGCTCCAGACTCCACCGTGTCCCTCCCGAAAGGGTCGACCGCTGCTCTACCGCTGTTCCACCCGAGGTCCGGCCGTCCAAGAGCCGGCACTCCAAGCCTGCCCAGTGTTTCACCCCGGCCGAACACGGCCATAACACTCCGGCACCTTCGCACAGGCTCCGCACCCTGGGGGTGGAATCCCGTACGACCGCCTCACGGGGAGCGAGAAGGTAAGTAACCTGGCATCCGATGTCCCAGTCCCACCGCGTCGAAGGAGACTCGTGATCACGGCACGGGCGGCTGCCAGTTTCACCCCGCAAGGGCGGTCGGTCGCCGCTGCCCGCGCGTTCGTCCGCGACACGCTCCAGGGCTGGGGCTTCGCGGACATCGTCGACGACGCGGTGGTGCTGACCAGCGAGCTCGTCACCAACGCCGTCATCCACGCCGGAACCCAGGCCGAGGTCCTGTGCCTGCGCGCCGAGGGCGGCGTACGCGTCGAGATCGCCGACCGGTACCCCGAACGCGAGCTCCCCCTGCGCCACCCCGACGAGCGCCCGTACGCCGATCCCGACCGGGAGAGCGGCCGCGGGCTGATGCTCTGCGCGGCCATCGCCACCCGCTGGGGCGTCGAGTACACCCCCACGCACAAACACGTGTGGTTCCGCCTCGACCTCCCGGACCGTCCGGTCGGTACCCGCTCGGCGGGGCCGGTCGTCCCGGACCAGTTCCTGCCGCTGACCGACAGCCGCGTCCGTGTCGCCGTCATCCAGATCGACGCCGCCGACGCCATCTCCGCCTGGAACGAGGACGCCGAGCACGTCTTCGGCTACGCCGCCGAGAAGGTCATCGGCCGCCCCCTCTCGGAGCTCGCCGCCTGGCCCCAGACCCCCGGCACCGGAACCGGCATCGCCGAGGCGCTGCGGCTGTCGCGCTGGGAGGGCAGCTACGGCATCCGGGGCGCCGACGGCCGTGTCATCCCCGTCTACGCCTCCCACCTGCGGGTCCGCGACGCCCACGGCGAACCGTCCATCGTCTGCCTCCTCGTCCACGACGACGAGCGCGCCCTGCTCCAGACCCCGGTACGGGTCCCCGCCTCCGACGGCCAGCTGTCCGAGGCCCGCCCCGCGGACCCCTTCGAGACGTTCATCGGCTCCCCCGCCCCCGACGACCTCGACGGCCTGCTCCAGCGCACCGTGGAGCGGGCCCGCGACATGCTCGACGCCGACGCGGCGTTCCTGCTGCTGGCCACCGACGACGAGACCGAGCTGGAGGTCCGCGCCACCACGGGCCTGCCCTCCACCCGGCAGCGTTTCGCCCGCGTCCCCGTCGAGGCCGGCACCGGCCGCTACGGCTCCGCCCGCCTGCCCGCCGTCCACGACGACCTCACCGCCGTCCCCGGCGCCGTACCGCTGCTGGAATCCACCGGCATGCGGTCCGTCGTCACCGTCCCCCTCAAGGTGGAGGGCCGGCTGACGGGCTCCCTCGGCGTCGCCGCCGAGGTCCCGGGCCGCTACACCAACGAGGAGGCCCTGCGCCTGCAGTTCGCCGCGGACCGGATCGCCCTGGCCGTGGAGTCCGCCCGCCTCGGCGAGCTGGAACGTCTGCGCCGCGGCTCCCTGTCCTTCCTCGTCGAGGCGTCCGACCTGCTGGCCGGCACCCTCGACCGGGACCAGACCCTGGCCCTGATGGCACAGATGACGGTTCCGACGCTGGCCACCTGGTGCGCCGTCTACACGATCGCCGACCCGGCCTCGGACCCCTACCTCGCCTACGTGCTGCACGAGGACGAGGAGCGCATCGACACCCTCAAGGACCTGCTGTCGCGGGTGGCCCCGCCCGAGCCGGTCCGCGAGGCGGGCGCCCGCCCCTGGCCGGAGACGACGGCCGCGGTCGGCGGCGAGACGGTCGTCCTGCCCCTCCTGGCCCGGAACCGGGTGATCGGCATGATCACCCTGGGCAAGCCCCGGGAGGAGCACTTCCGCCAGGAGATCCTCGAACTGGCCGACGACCTGTCGCGCCGGGCTGCCCTGGCCCTGGACAACGCCCGCCTCTACTCGGAGCGCACGGCCATCAGCCGCTCCCTCCAGCGCAGCCTGCTGCCGCCCGGCTCGCCCGCCATCCCGGGGATGGAGGTCGAGGTGATCTACCGCGCGGCCGGTGAGGGCAACGAGGTGGGCGGCGACTTCTACGACGTCTTCCCGATCCGCGACGGTGCGTACGGCTTCGCCATCGGCGACGTCTGCGGCACGGGCCCCGAAGCGGCCGCCGTCACCGGCCTGGCCCGCCACGCCCTGCGCCTGCTGGCCCGCGAGGGCCTGGGCGGCCCGGCCGTCCTGGAGCGGCTCAACGCGGCCATCCTCGACGAGGGCGCCCGCAGCCGCTTCCTGACCCTCCTCTACGGGGAGCTCCACCCGCAGCCGGACGGGGGCGCCCTGATGAAGGTGGTCTGCGCGGGCCACCCGCTGCCGCTGCGCCTGCGCCCGGACGGCGAGGTCACCGCGGCGGCGGACCCGCAGCCGCTGCTCGGCGTGATGGACGACCTGGAGCTCTACGAGCAGACGCTGTCCCTCGACCCCGGCGACGTCCTCCTCTGTGTCACGGACGGCGTGACGGAACGCCGCGAGGGCACCCGCATGCTGGGCGACGACGGCCTGGCCGATGTCCTCACCACGTGTACGGGCCTCACGGCCGGCGCGGTCGCCGCCCGCGTCCTGCGCGCCGTGGAACGCTTCGCGGCGGAACCCGCCTCGGACGACATGGCCATCCTGGCCTTCCGCGTCCCCCACCCCCGCGAGGGCGCGTAACACCGCCTCCCCCGCCGCGTGGTCCGGGTCGGCCTCATCCGGCCCGGACCTTTCGGGATAGCCCGTGCTCCCCCAGCCCTATGGCCTCTTGGCCTCCTGGCCCCTGAAAACGCAAAAAGGCCCCCGCCACGAGGCGGGGGCCTTTTCTGTTGGAGCCCTTTAACGGAATCGAACCGTTGACCTTCTCCTTACCATGGAGACGCTCTACCGACTGAGCTAAAAGGGCGGGTTGTTCGGCGGCGTCCTACTCTCCCACAGGGTCCCCCCTGCAGTACCATCGGCGCTGAAAGGCTTAGCTTCCGGGTTCGGAATGTAACCGGGCGTTTCCCTAACGCTATGACCACCGAAACACTATGAAGTTAACCAACCGGATGACAACACGGTCGTTACTTCAGAACTAACACAGTGGACGCGAGCAACTGAGGACAAGCCCTCGGCCTATTAGTACCAGTCAGCTCCACCCGTTACCGGGCTTCCACATCTG